>CADACU010000050.1 GCA_902786545.1 uncultured Anaerovibrio sp. | reverse complement strand
CGAATAAAGGAATAAATAAATGGCTGCTTTCAATAACAGTCTTTGTTCTTGTGACAGTGGTTTGTTGGGCTGGTATTACGGTTATTGGCCAGTATACTTCTCAGGAAAGTATGGAGAAGGCCCAGGATGCTGCCACTAAATACAGTCTACGGCTGGAAGTGGTGGCCCGGGATATGGTGACGGATACTTCCCGGATGGCCGATGTAGCCCGGCAGCAACGGACTAATGATGGCTGGTTTATGTCAGCCGCTCAGTCTGTTGTCAAACAGAATGGGAAGATTATCGGCATTCAGTATTCGCCGGCAGGACGGGCTCCGATTGCCTATCCAAACGGATTCAGCTTTGGGGCTGACAGTGGACTGGCCCCAGCCTTTGCCAAGCTACAGGATACAGCTATATCCGGTGATGGCACACCTTTGGTGATGTCGCCTGTGAAACTGCAGTCCGGCACAGAGGGCGTTCTGGCTATGTCACCGGTATTTGCTTATAACAACCGGACCCAGCATTTTGATTATCTGGGCAATGTGGCGCTGGTAATGAAGCTGCCGGAGGCCATCGAGGATGATGCCTTGAAGGAAATTCAAGCTGCTGGCTACTTATATAGTGTTTATGGTAATAATTCCTCCTTGGAAAAGGATGGTGTGATTATTCATTCCGAGGGTGAAGTGCCGGATAATGCAGCTGCTGCTTCGGCCCGGGTTCCGGGGGGACACTGGATGGTGAAGCTGGCACCGACGGATAGTTGGAGCCAGACCGGACAGAGTATGGGGTTGATTGCCAGTTTGATTGCAGGGGCTGTTTTAGGCGGTCTCACCTTGTGGGGGTTAACCATACGGCAGCAGCGGGCGGAAAACCGGCGGCTGCTTATGACAGATCAGCTGACCCAGTCCGGCAACAAGCGGGCCTTGAAGGAAGCTCTGGCTGGGATGTGCCATCAGTTAAAGGCCCATTTTGTGGTGGCCTGCATGGATATTCAAAATCTAAAGCGGGTCAACAAGGCCTATGGTATGGATACTGGGGATAGAATATTGAAGGAAGTGGCCAATCGGATTCAGGATTGCCTGAAGGAGGATGACAAGCTGTTCCGGCTGGGGGAGGACTCCTTTGTGGCGATTATTGATAATGAGTCCCTGGAAGGGGTTTCCCGCCGTCTCAATGAGATAAAGGAAAAAGTGGCCAGAGTTATCAATGTGGATGGTATTCCGATAAATGTTGCCCTTGATGTGGGGTGTTCGGCTTTTCCGATGGATTCCCGGCGGCCAAATGAGTTGGTGAAGATTGCTGACCAGCGGATGAATGTGAAGAAGGGGATTGTGGTGCCGGAAGGGACTGACTGGCTGGCTGATGGACCGGAGTCGGCGAATGAGCCTGAGACAAATCGAACTGTAGAGAATAGCGGTGAAGAATAATATGAAGAAAATCATTACTATGTTGCTGGTAGGGGCATTGACTTTGTGTCTGATGGGAACTGCCCTGGCGGCTAAGCGGGTGGACCGGCGGTTTGTGGACAGCAGTGACCACACCGGTTATTATGTGGATGTTAATTCCATTAAGTATGAGGGGTTGGATGAACTGACGGTGGATGTGTACATTGTCAAGGCCCTGTTCAATACGATGTATATGTATACTACCCATTTTGATATGAAGGAAAAGTCATATCAGTATGAATATACCAAGATTTATCAGTATGATACCAAGAAAGTGGCTGCCCAAAGTGATGTCCCGTCGATGAAGCTGGGATATTCCAACGGGGTGGCCGGAAATAATCGGGTTATGGAACAGGTGCTGAATTTTGCGCTGCAGTGGCACCGCTCTCATTTGTATAAGACAAATTTAGGTGAATTATTGGATTGAGTTATAAGAGAGGCTGAAAAGCCTCTCTTTAAATTTTCAAGATAAATACAAAAATAACAAGGAAATTTTAGATTTTTCACGAAATATACAAAGAAGATGAAAAATGAGGGGGATTTTCTATGGAACTTAGATTAAAATCAGGTTTTTCATTTGATTACAGTAATCTGGTAGGGGACGGCAAGGTTACTGAACAGGATGTTAAGGATTTGGCGGGAAAGATTGCTGAAGCCAACAAGGCTATTAAGGTAATGCGTCAGGACGGGGTGATCAGGGGACACCTGTCCAAGGACGGTACGCCGGAAAAGGTGTATTTCTCCCAGCTGCCATATGTGGAGAAGGGGCATCTTAATTCGCCGGAGTCGCTGGCACATTTGAAGGAACTGACCGATTCGGTGAAAAACCGGGTGGATGCAGTGGTTTCTTTGGGAATTGGTGGTTCTTATCTGGGCAATAAGGTGATTTTCGATGTACAGTGCGGTGAGTTTTGGAACTCCATGACCACAGAGGAACGGGGCGGTATGCCGAAGATTTATTTCAGTGGCAATAACATTGACCCACGACGCACCGGGGATTTGATAAAGGAGCTGGAACGGTCAGCCCGTATCATCAAGTCTCATTTAAAGCGGAAAATGGTTGTGGATTTGATGGTTATTTCCAAATCCGGTAGTACTTTGGATACCATGTCCAATTTTATGGTTATTTATGATGCCATAAAGAAAAATCCGGATATTGATGTGGAAATTATTGCTGTTACCGACCCGAATGAGGAAAAGCCTACCCTGCTGAAAAAACTGGCCATGGACAATAACTGGCCACAGTACAGCGTACCGGATGGGGTTGGCGGTCGGTTCTCCATCTTCTGTGATGTGGGCTTGGTACTGGCGGCCGTTTCCGGTTTTGATATTGAAGCTTTTCTCAATGGAGCAAAGGATATGGATATGGCCTGCCAGAACGAAGATGTATGGCAAAATCCGGCGCTTTTGAATGCGGTGCTGAAATACATTGCAGCGGAAAAGTATGGTCGGGATATGGAAGTAATGATGCCGTATGGCGATTATCTGAAATCCGTGTCGGAATGGTACATTCAGTTATTGGCTGAGTCATTGGGCAAGCAGGTGGACCGTAGTGGTAAGGAAGTGCTGTATGGGCGGACGCCGATTGTGGCTGTCGGTACTACAGATATGCATGCACAAACCCAGCAGCACCAAGAGGGCAAGCTGAACAAGGTGGTGCAGTTTATCCGCATTGAGGAGTGGGATACGGATTTTGTAATTCCGAATTCCTTCCCGGAGGCTCAGAAGTTGGCGGATATTTCCGGAGTCAAGATGAGTCAGGCTCTGGAAGTGGCCCGGGAGTCCAATGCGTCGGCCCTGGCTTCCAATAACCGGTTCAATGCTTTGTTCTCGTTGCCAAAGCTGGATGCTTATCATCTGGGTGAGTTGCTCTATATGCTGGCTTTGTCCATTGCTTATGAAGGAGAACTGGCCGATGTGGACGCCTTTAATCAGCCAGGCGTTGAGGCCTATAAACGGATTATGGGACCGAGCCTGCAGGCTTTAAAAAAATGATGAATTAAATATGGATATTATATGACGGGATTTCGCAAGCGTGTTGTCCTTTAGCATGGTTATCCGGTCAGCATAATATGTCGAAAAGGAGTGGCAGACTTGCAGGGAGAAATATTTGACCTTGCTGGAAAAGCTGGCCGGCATTTTTTGCGATTAGTGAAGGATTATTTTTGGGTACGCATAAGTTTGTTTATAGTGCTGTGCCTAGGGATAATCTTCGTAGGCAATAATGGTCTGGGGCAGCCGCCTCAGGCCATTACTGTTTTTTCGGAGGGAAAACCAGCGCATAATGCCAAGAACGGTTTTCAGGCAATAAAGGGGATGAATCAGGCTGTGAAAGAAGGAACACTGACGGATCCCTTTGCTGAGGTGCCAAGGGAACCATCAATCCGAGCATCGGGAAACCAGGAGCGTCCGGATGTGAAAGTTGCTTCCAAGGCAAATGAGAAGGGGAAGAAGTCAATGGCGAAACCCACCTTGCCGGTGTTGCAGGGAATTATGACCGGAGGTACCAGGCAAGCCGTACTGGTGGAGTATCAGGGAAAACAATATATATTGTATGTCGGGGACAGTCTGGGGCATATCCGTCTGGAGAGCATAGGTGAGGATAAGGCGGTATGGCAGACCCCGACGGGGGAACAGGTGATGCATATGCATCAAATAGGAAAGTAGAAGGAATGGATACGGTGAAATTTAAAATATTGATAATATTGGGGTGTTGCCTTTGGCTAGGGACACTGTGTGAGGCGGTCAGCCTGAATGTATCGGAGGGGAGTGCCAGCCAGCTTATTCGGTTTGCGGCCCAAACAGAAAATATCAATGTGGTGATGGACAGCAGTATAGATACCAAAGTCAGTGTCAATATACAAAATATGCCAGCCCGGGATGCTATACACCAGATTGTACTGGCCAGTGGCCTGACTATGATGGAACGGGAAGGTACTTTGTTTATTGGTCGGGGGCAAGGCCTAATGGACAAACTGGGAAAGGTGCATGTTATTCCGGTTCAATATGCGGACTTGGGTGAGCTGAAAGGTGAAGTGGAGCTGTATGTACCCAAGGTGGCAGTAGATGTAAATTCCCGCTCTCTATTGATATATGGGACCAGAGAAGAAGCCACCAAGGTACAGGAGCTGGTGCGGAAACTGGATGTGCCGGCCCGGCAAGTAGCCCTGGAAGCCCGGGTGGTAGCTGTGAAGCAGGATGCTGCGGACAAAATGGGCGTGAGTTGGGAATGGAGCAAAATTCCCCATGATTTTACCTATAATGCCCAGCTGGATTTACTGCTGGCCCAGGGGAAAGCCAAGGTGTTATCCAAGCCGAATATTGTTACTATGCAGGGAAGGGAAGCTGTAATAAATATTGGTGGCGAGGTGCCTGTGCCGGCGGTATCAGTTACCAACAGTACTACGACTACATCCATTGAGTATCGCCCGGCGGGGATTATCCTGAAATGTCGGCCTTTTGTCAACGCAGATGGATACATTGATTCGGTGCTGCATATCGAAGTGAGTGCCCCTACTTTTGTGAAGGAAATGAAGGCGTATAGCTTTCAAAAACGGTCTGTGGATACTCAGGTGCGGCTTCAGGATGGGGAGACACTGGTCATCGGGGGACTTATCAGCAAGGAGGAAGAAAAGCAATTTGCCAAGATACCCTTTTTAGGGGACATTCCCATATTGGGGCAGCTGTTTCAAAATCGCAGCAGCAGGACCTCCAATGAAGAAATAATGATTTTTATTAAAGCCCAGATACTTCAATAATCCTATATAGTATGGTATAATACAATCGTATGAGTGGCATTTTGCAGTATAAAGTGAGGGACGGTACATGGCAATAAGGGTACTGATAGCGGATGATCACGCGCTTTTACGACAGGGGATAAAACGGGTATTAAACTTTGAAGATGATATTGATGTAGTGGGCGAAACTGGGGAAGGTCAGGAAACCTTGGCCAGAACCTTGATGTTACAGCCAGATATTCTTTTATTGGATCTTAATATGCCGGGTTTAAACGGCCTGGATGTGGCGGGACAGCTTCAATCGGCCAAGTGTAAGACTAAGATTATAGCACTGACCATTCATGATAATGACAATTATGTTATTGAGATGTTAAAGAATGGTGCATCCGGCTATCTGTTAAAAGATGTGGAACCGGAGGTGCTGATTAAGGCCATACATATTGTAAATGATGGCGGAGCCTATATTTATCCGGAGTTGGAGGAAAGAATTTTCGGTAAGCTGCGGGCTGATGAAAATGTTACGGAAAAAGCCAAGGAAATGTGGCGGACTGGTCGGGGGGAACGGCTTACCAACCGGGAGATGGATGTGCTGGCTTGCATTGCCAAGGGCTTTAATAATCAGGATATTGCCAAGACATTGTTTGTCAGTGAGAAAACGGTTAAGAATCATCTCACCAATATTTTCCGCAAGCTAAATGTTAATGACCGAACCCAGGCTTTGATATATGTGCTGAAGCATAATATTATGAATCTTGATTGAAATTTTTGACCGAGCCATTGTAATTTTACGGTGGCTCGGTTTTTGTTCATTATGGCAATCAGCCTCCACGATTAGCTGCTCCTCCACAGGTCAGCTTGCCTTCCCCTATGGGGAAGGGGGACCGTCGAAGACGGTGGATGAGGTACTCCCCAACGGGAATAATAGGAGTATTTTTCCATATTAAATGGAAAAATTTGAACAACTGCGTTATACTATAAAGGTGAATTGGATTCATTTATTTGTGTGTTTATTTATGGTGAGGAGAGTATGTATCCAATCAATTTGAATATGACAGGCCGAGCCTGTGCGGTAGTAGGCGGGGGGCGAGTGGCTCAGCGGAAGATTGAGCGCCTCTTGGACTATGGCGCTAAGGTTACGGTTATTTCGCCGGAGCTAGGACCGGAATTACAGTCGTTGGCTGAAAATGGACAAATTATTTGGAAAAGAACGGCTTACAGCAAGGCTAGAGACCTGCTGGAAGGTTTTTTTTGTGTCTTTTGTGCTACGGATGATGGTGAGATAAACCGGCAGGCTGCCCTGGAGGCCAAAGCCAAAGGGGCTTTGGTAAATGTGGCTACAGCCCCGGAGCTGGGTGATTTTACATTGCCGGGAGTTGTTAAAAGGGGGCCGGTGCAATTCACTGTGGACACCGACGGGACCAGCCCGGGCTTTTCCCGGCTGTTGCGGGAGGATGTAGCTCAGCGGTACCACGATGGGTTTGGTGAATTTGCCGTATTTTTGCAGGAAATCCGTCAGGAGCTGATGGCAAAATATGGAGATAGTCAACAACGGGGCAAGTTATGGCGCCGGCTGTTAACGGCAGATATTATTGAATTGATTTTGGATAATGATTTGGATGGAGCAAAAAATGAAATCAGGCGTGGAATTAGTAGCTTTGGGACTGAACCATCGGACAGCCCCCGTTGAGATAAGAGAAAAATTCTGCTTGGCCCCGGAGGTTATCAAAAAGGGACTGGAAAAGCTGGAAATATATGAGCATTTGCATGAGGCAGTGGTATTGTCTACCTGCAATCGCAGTGAAATATATGCAGTGGTCAGCCGTGGCTGTGGCAACACCGTGGCCAGCTTTTGGGCGGAGTTAAATAACACGGAATGTGATGAGGATTTTTTTCGGCAATACACTTATCGCTATGAGGAAGAGGAATGTGTGGAACATTTGCTACGAGTTACCGCCAGTCTGGATTCTTTGGTGATTGGTGAGGGGCAGATACTCAGCCAGGTAAAGCATGCTTATGCCATTGCCCAATCCGCCAATGCAACGGGTACGCTGCTGAATTTGTTGTTTAACCGGGCTATTGCCACGGGAAAACGCGTGCGGACAGAAACCAGGATAGCCTTTAATGCCGTATCAGTTAGCTATGCAGCAGTGGAATTGGCCCGAGCCAAGCTGGGCGATTTTGCCAACTGTCGGGTGCTGTTGTTTGGGGCCGGGAAAATGGCGGAGCTTACGGCAACTCATTTGGCATCCCAGGGATTAAAATCTCTGTATGTAGCCAATCGTCATTTGGATCGGGCGGTGGAATTGGCTAATCAATATGGCGGGCAGGCGGTAGAATGGCCTGAGGTATATGGTTTGCTGGGTAGCGTGGATATTGTTATAACTTCAACGGGCGCGCCCCACTATGTTATTCATAAGCGGGAGATTGTCCATGCGCTGGACAGCCGGAATGGAAAGCCTCTGGTACTGATTGATATTGCCGTTCCCCGAGATGTGGAGCCGGCCGTTGGTGAACTGTCAGGGGTATGTTTGTACAATATCGACGACCTCAAGGCGGTGGTAGATGATAATCTTCAGGAGCGGCAGAAGGAAGCTCTGGTGGCAGAGGGCATCATTCAGGAAGAGGTGGAAGGCCTGATGGACCGGTTTGCCTATCTGTCCATGCAGCCAATAATGGCTCAATTGTCCGATAAGGCCGAGTTCATTCGTTGCCGGGAAATGAAGCGGGCCATGCGGAAGCTGCCGGATTTGAGTGAGGAAGAATACCGGGTTATTGAAAAAATGACTCATATGATAGTACGGAAAATGCTACGGGATCCGATGCGTATGGTGAATAAAACGGCCGGAACTTCTCGGGAACGGATATTGAAATTCGCCATTCGAAAATTGTTTAAATTGCAGGAGGAGTCGATTGATGAGTAATAAGCGGCTGGTCATCGGCACCAGAAGCAGTCAGCTGGCTTTATGGCAGGCCGATTACATCGCTGAGCGGCTACAGAAGACATATCCAGATTTAATAGTGGAAAAGCAGTTGATGACCACCAAGGGCGATAAAATATTGGATGCCCCTCTGGCCAAAATCGGTGGCAAGGGGCTGTTTACCAAGGAACTGGAAACAGCTATGCTGGCCGGTGAGATAGATATTGCAGTACATAGCTTGAAGGATATGCCGGTGGAAGTGCCGGAAGGGTTGATTATTGGCGCTGTAACGCAACGGGAAGACCCGGGGGATGTTCTTGTAAGCCCTAAATATAAGCTGTTTGACAAGCTGCCTGTGGGGGCCAAAGTAGGGACCTCCAGTCTGCGGCGCAAGGCTCAGCTTCTAAGCGTACGGCCAGATTTGAATATTTGTGATCTGCGGGGGAATGTAAACACCCGTTTAAAAAAGCTGGTAGATGAGCACTTTGATGGTATTGTGCTGGCAGCTGCCGGATTGAAACGACTGGGCTTTTCCCATATGATAACTGATGTGATTGACCCAGCCATCTGTTTGCCGGCGGTGGGGCAGGGTGCCCTGGCCGTAGAATGTCGGTGCAATGATACGGAAGTAACTGATTTGATTGCGTTTTTGAATGATGATGATACATTGGCTTGCACTAAAGCGGAGCGAGCCTTTCTCCGGCGGGTACAGGGCGGCTGTCAGGTGCCGGTGGGAGTGTATGGAACAATGGAACAAGGCCGATTGCAGGTGGAAGGTATCATTGCCTCTCTGGATGGGCGACGGATTTTCCGGGATTGCACTGTCGGTGAACCAGCACAGGCGGAAACTTTGGGCCAGTCTCTGGCGGATAAGCTGCTTGCTGCAGGCGGCCGGGAAGTGTTGATGGAATTGGGTATCGATGTTTGACGAGGAGATTTTTGATAAATGGCAGGAAAGGTATTTTTGGTAGGGGCCGGACCGGGTGATTATCGGTTATTGACTTTAAAGGCGTGTGATTGCCTGAAGCGGGCCGATACAGTGGTATATGACCGGTTGGCGGACAAACGTATATTGCAGTATGCGCCGCAAAATGCGGAATTTATTTATGTGGGCAAGGCCTCCAGTCAGCATACCATGACGCAGGATAAGATTTGTCAGTTGTTGGTGGATTTGGGCAAAGCCGGCAAAACCGTGGTGCGCCTCAAAGGCGGTGATCCATTTGTGTTCGGCCGGGGCGGGGAGGAAGCTCTGCTACTGCAGAAAAATAACATCCCCTTTGAGATTGTGCCGGGAGTAACTTCGGCTATTTCGGTACCGGCCTATGCCGGTATTCCGGTTACCCATCGGGGCGTGGCGGCATCATTTTCCGTGATTACCGGGCATGAGGATCCTACCAAGGATAGTTCCGATATAAATTGGGAAAAACTGGCTACTGCTACGGATACTTTGGTATTCCTAATGGGAGTAGCTAATCTGCCGAAGATAACCGCAAAACTTATTGAAAATGGCCGACCGGCAACCACTCCAGTGGCCATTATTCGTTGGGGAACCAAGCTACAGCAGCAGGTTTGGACCAGTACCTTGGTCGAGGCAGCGGCTATGGCCCAGCGAGAAGGCATCAAGCCACCATGTATTTTTTTGGTGGGGGATGTGGTGAATTTGCGGGCTGATTTGGCCTGGTTTGACAATATTGCCATGAAGCCGTTGTTTGGGAAAAAGGTTTTGGTAACCAGGTCCCGCAGTCAGGCATCAAAGCTGACTACTGCGTTGGAGGAGCTGGGAGCAGAGTGTATCGAGGCTCCAGCCATAAAAATTGTTCCTCCGGTGGATAATTATGAGGCGTTGGACAAGGCAATTGGACAGCTTGATAAATATAATTGGCTGATTTTTACTAGCACCAATGGAGTTGAGCATTTCTGGCATCGGCTGGTGGCTGGAGGTAAGGATGCCCGAGTCCTGTACAAGGCCAGGATTTGTGCTATTGGAGCGGCTACGGCCCAGGCACTGGCCAGTCATGGCATAACGGCTGATGTGGTGCCGGAACGATATCAGGCGGAAGGAATAATAGAGGCTCTTGATAATGAATTGATAGCTGGTACTAAAATTTTAATACCGAGGGCAGCGGAAGCCAGAGCCCTTTTGCCGGAGGCCCTAACCAAGGCCGGGGCTCAGGTGGATGTGGTTGTGGCCTATGAAACGGTTATGGGGGATGCGGAAGCAGTTGAAATAAGGAATTCATTGGCCAAGGGTGAAATAGATGTGGTGACCTTTACCAGCTCATCCACTGTGGAAAATTTGCTAAAGATATTAAAGGAGCCGGAATTGCTTAAAGAAGCCCAACTGGCCGCCATTGGCCCTATAACGGCGGAAACTATGCAAAAAAACGGCTTGACGGCGGATATTGTCGCTGCCGAATATACCATAGAGGGACTTGTACAGTCTATTAAGGAGGCATTTTAATGTTGGAACAGAAGCTGCGGCCACGCCGTATGCGCCTAAATGAACACATTCGGTCCATGGTACGGGAAACCAGCGTGTCAGTGAAGGATTTTGTCTATCCTATATTTGTGGTGCCAGGGGTAAATGTCAAAGAAGAAATTGCCAGTATGCCGGGGTGTTATCATTTGTCCGTGGATAAAGCGGTGGAACAAGCCAAGGAAATTTTTGAACTGGGCATTCCTTCGGTGGAGGTATTTGGTCTGCCGGAATACAAGGATGAGATTGGTTCCAGTGCTTGGGATATGAAATCACCGGTACAGCAGGCCATTATGGCTATAAAAAAGGCGGTGCCGGAGCTGGTGGTTGTAGGCGATGTGTGCCTGTGCCAATACACTACCCATGGCCATTGTGGCCAACTGTGTGATCACTATGTGGATAATGATGCTACCTTGAAGCTGCTGCAGAAAGTGGCAGTGAGTCAGGCTCAGGCCGGGGCGGATATTATCGCTCCGTCGGATATGATGGATGGCCGGGTAGCAGCTATTCGACAGGCGTTGGATGACAATGCTTTTATCAATGTGTCAATTATGTCTTACGCGGTTAAATACGCCTCTGGGTATTACGGTCCATTCAGGGACGCCGCTGATTCGGCACCACAGTTTGGTGATCGGCGGGCCTATCAGATGGATCCGGCCAATAGCCGGGAAGCTATGAAGGAAGTGGAGCTGGATTTGGCAGAAGGGGCCGACATTATCATGGTAAAGCCGGCATTGGCTTATCTGGATATAGTGCGGCAGGTCCGGGACCGTATAAATCATCCAGTGGCCGTATATAATGTCAGTGGTGAATACGCTATGGTGAAAGCGGCAGCCGCTAACGGCTGGATTGATGAACAGCGGATTGTGTTGGAGACCC
>CADACU010000049.1 GCA_902786545.1 uncultured Anaerovibrio sp. | reverse complement strand
TATAACTGTGTATGCCTTGAGCAAAAAATCAGGTGTAGCCCGTGCAACGATTCACAGATTTCAAGAGATATTGGATTTATTGGATAAAGATAAGTATCCCGAAATACCACTAAAAACAGCTGTGGTAGATACTGTTAGAATTAAAACAGTGGATGATGCCATCTCAGTTATTAATACATTGACTAAAGTGTATAATGAAACAAAAGACAAATATAATGAAGCGTTGAAACGTCTATCTGAAACAAATTTAAAGATTGCTAGACTCGAGACTGAAAAGAAAGAGTTAGAAATAATGATAAATAGGAGGTAAAATAAGTATGATACATAAAATTGGAGTGCAATACATATGACAATGACTAATAATCAAGTAACCACAACGGAAAATAGTGTGGAACATATTCCCTTCGTCCACCTCCATGTACATACGGAGTATAGTTTGCTGGATGGAGCCAATCGAATCAAGCCCTTGGTGAAGCGGGCCAAGGAATTGGGGATGGAGCATCTGGCCATTACCGACCACATACGGAGTATAGTTTGCTGGATGGAGCCAATCGAATCAAGCCCTTGGTGAAGCGGGCCAAGGAATTGGGGATGGAGCATCTGGCCATTACCGACCATGGCTCCATGTTCGGTGTCATTGATTTTTATAAAGCAGCCAAGAGTGAAGGTATAAACCCTATTATTGGCTGCGAGGTATACATAGCCCCCCGAGACCGTCACGAGGCCTATGAAGTAGATGGCACCAGATATTATCATCTGATTTTGCTGGCGGAAAACAATACCGGCTATAAAAATCTGGTGCAGCTGGTATCCAAGGCCAATATAGAAGGAATGTATTACAAGCCGCGGGTGGATAAGGAATTGCTGCGTCGATACAGTGAGGGGATTATTTGCCTTAGTGCCTGTATTGCCGGAGAAATACCGGCCTGGATAATCAGGGGTGATATGGAACGGGCCGAAAAATCACTGCAGGAATATCTGGAGATTTTTGGTCGGGATAATTTCTTTATTGAAATTCAAAATCACGGCATGGAGGAAGAACAAAAAGCCAACGCCGGACTTATCCAATTGGCGGAAAAGTACAATTTGGACTTGGTGGCTACCAATGATGCTCATTACCTAAAGCGTGAAGACAGTGAGTTTCACGATATTTTGTTGTGCATTCAAATGGGGAAGACTGTGGATGATCCGGGCCGGATGAAGTTTTCCGGTACGGATTTTTATTTAAAGAGCGAGGAAGAAATGGCGGCCATGTTTCCTGCGTACCCGGAAGCGCTCAGCAATACAGTGAAAATTGCCAACCGCTGTCATGTGAAATTTGATTTTGAAAGCCGTCATTTGCCTAATTTCCCGTTGCCGGAAGGCATGACGGATGAACAGTATTTGCGGAAGCTTTGTGAGGATAATTTGTCGTCACATTATCCGGAAGAAACAAAGGAAGTGCGGGATCGGCTGGAATATGAGCTGGGGGTTATTCATCAGATGGGGTTCGACAGTTATTTCCTCATTGTATGGGACTTTATCAACTATGCCCGTAGTCAAAATATTCCGGTTGGACCAGGACGAGGGTCAGCAGCTGGCAGTATTGTAGCCTATTTGTTGGGGATAACCGATATCGATCCGTTGAAATATTCGTTGCTGTTTGAGCGGTTTTTAAATCCTGAACGGGTGACTATGCCGGATATTGATGTGGACTTTTGCTATGTCCGTCGGCCGGAGGTTATTGAATATGTAAAACGACGGTATGGTGAGGACCATGTGGCACAGATTGCTACCTTTGGTACCTTGGCGGCCAAAGGGGCCATCCGTGATGTGGGACGGGCCCTAAATATGTCGTTCAGTGAGGTATCCAAGGTTACCAAGTTGATACCGCCGGAGCTGGGCATAACCATAAAAAAATCCATTGAAACATCTAGGGACCTTCGGTATTTATACCAGGATTCCCCGGAAGTAAAGAAGCTGCTGGATTTTGCCATGGGAGTTGAGGGGTTGCCACGCCATTCGTCCACTCATGCAGCGGGGGTAGTGATAGCTCGCAATCCACTTACGGATTATTTGCCGGTAACGGTGTCTGAGGGGACATTGGTTACCCAATATGACAAGGACCATGTGGAGGAACTGGGGCTGTTGAAAATGGATTTTCTGGGGCTGCGTACCTTGACAGTTCTGGAAGATACCAAGGAAAATATCAAGAAAAACCGTGGGATTGATATAGATCTCAGACAAATTCCATTGGTGGATGAGAAAACCTCGGAGCTGTTGTGTAAAGGCAATACCGGAGCGGTATTTCAGATGGAATCCAGTGGAATGACCAATTTAATAAAGGAGCTGCGGCCGGAAGGCTTTACAGACCTTATTCCGTTGGTAGCCCTTTATCGGCCTGGTCCATTGGGCAGTGGTATGGTGGATGACTTTATTGGTGGCCGGCATGGTACCAAGCAGGTAACCTATATGCATCCGCTGTTGGAACCAATTCTGAAGGAAACCTTTGGTGTGGTACTTTATCAGGAACAGGTAATGCAAATAGTACAGGTTTTAGCCGGCTTTACACTGGGGCAGGCCGATTTGCTGCGTCGGGCCATGGGAAAAAAGAAGGCCGCTATCTTGATGGCCCAGAAGGAAAATTTCCTGAAGGGATGTGGGGAAAACGGCATTGATAGCGAGCTGGCAAATAAGATTTTTGATTTGCTTACACATTTTGCTGACTACGGCTTCAATAAATCCCATAGCGCGGCCTATGCTTATGTGGCATGGCAGACTGCTTATTTGAAGGCCAATTATCCAGAAGAATTTATGGCCGCCATGCTTACCAGTGTTATGGATACAGCGGATAAAGTCAGTGTCTATATTGAACAATGCCGGCATATGGGGATTGCTGTACTGCCTCCGGATATCAATGCCAGCTCGGTCAGCTTCAGTGTGGACGGTAATGCCATCCGGTTTGGTTTGGCTGCTGTGCGCAATGTAGGGGAAGCGGCTCTGCGTGATTTGGAACAAGAACGGGAGGCTAATGGGCCATTTACTTCATTGATGGATTTTTGTTCCCGGATAGATATGCGTACCATAAATAAACGGGTTATTGAAAGCTTGATTAAATGCGGTGCCTTCGATTCTTTGGGGGTCAGACGGGCACAACTGCTGGATGTTTTGGCTGCTACGGTGGATGCTGCTGCCGTGGCACAAAAAGACCGGGCTTCCGGGCAGATGGGGCTGTTTGATGATGATGAAATAAACGCAGTTGTTGAAGTGCATCTCCGGGATATTCCGGAGGTTGATACCAATACCATGCTGACCTGGGAAAAGGAAATAACCGGCTTTTATATTACCGGTCATCCTTTGGATGCCTATAAACAGGTGATGACAGGCTTCACGGATATTGGTGCTGTGCTGGCGGAAAAGGTTCAGGATGGCAAAACAGTACGGGTGGGTGGCATGATAGTCAGTGCCAAGCGAATTGCTACAAAAAAAGGAGACACCATGTGCTTTGTCACCCTGGAAGATTATACTAATTCCATTGAAGTAGTGGTATTTCCAAAAGTATTTTACGATAGCGTAAATTATTTGGAGCCGGATTCTGCGGTGATGATTTCCGGTAAGGTGAATTATACGGATGAAGGGATAAAAATCCTGGCTGATCGGATTTGCCCTCTGGCTGAATACAAGCAGGATTATTATCTGGCTATCAATTCCACCCAGGAGAATGATGCAGTGTTTAAGGCGATAAAGGATGTTCTCCAGACCCATCGGGGTGATCATGTGGTATATATATACTATTCGGCCAAGAAAAAGCTGATAAAAACGGATAATACCTGGTGGATGGATGGCTCCAAGGAGGCGGTGGACCTTTTAAAGGAAATATTGGGTGATGATGCTGTAAAAGCGAAATGATTAAGTAAGGATGGAATATATTATGAGCAAGTTGCGGTGTGGGGCAAAAACAGGTGTATTTCTCTTGGCTGGGGGCCATTTTATGGTGGATTTTTATAATAATTTTCTGCCGGTTTTGTTGCCTGTGATTATGGTCAAGATGGATATGTCTCTTACAATGTGCGGACTTTTGGTTATGGTTTTGTCCATCACATCAAATTTGTTTCAGCCAATTTTCGGTTATTTGTTTGATAAGCATAATGCCAGCCGAATTTTGGTGTATGCGGTAATATTGAGTGGTGTATTCATCTGCTTTCTTGGTCATTCTCCCAATAAACCGGTATTGTTCTTGCTGTGCGCTTTGTTGGGCGTGGCTGTTTCGGCTTACCATCCATTGGGGACCTCTTTGTTGGGGAAGGTCAGTGACAAGGGCAATATGGGGCGCTCCATATCGTATTATGTAGCGGGAGGTAATATTGGCTTTGCCCTGGCACCTATGCTGGTGGTGGCTTTTCTGGAGGTTTTGCCCATTGAAGATATGCCGGTGTTGATTATTCCGGGTATTATGCTGGCGTTGGTTTATGTTTATACAGGGCTGTGGAAGCTTCCATCCAAGGGGGAGAAGGTATCCAATGCTGATGCCGGCACTGATATAAAATCCATTATAAAAAATAAAGATGTGGTGAAGTTGAATCTGGCCATGGGGTTTCGTTGCTGGACCCATGTGTCAGTTGTAACATTTTTACCCCTTTTGATGCAGACCAAGGGCTTGTCGCCGGTGATGTCCGGTACGCTTTTGGGCGTGTTTTTGACCGGTTCGGCCTTGGGGGGGCTGTTCGGCGGTGAAATAGGGGATAGAACCAATCATAAAAAGGTAATGCTCTGTTCACTGGTGTTTGCTGTTTTGCCGGTAGTATATTTCTTTAATATGCCGTCAGCCAGTCCGGTAGCAGTTGTGGCACTGTTTTTGGCCGGAGCATTGTTGATGGCTCCCCAGCCCAGCTCTGTGGTGTGGACTGGCAAATTGATGCCGCAGTTTATTGGAGTAGCGGCCGGAATGATGATGGGGCTTTGTTATGCTATCGGTAGTATTGGAGCAGCAGAAACTGCTGTCGTTGGTGAAATGATTGGTTTGGAGCCGGCCCTGCTTATCAGCATCGCTCCATTGGTATTATCAGCTTTGTTAGTGTACCTGACACCGTACAAGGAGCAGGTAAGGGGATGATGAATTGCAGAAATTCGTTTTATATGCGGTAATGATAACTTCCTTTATCGGTGCTCTGGTGGGAAGTGGTATAAATGTAGCCTTGCCGTCCATTGGGCAGGAGTTTATGGCCGGTGCCGGGGATTTAAGCCGGGTGGCCTCGGCCTATCTGTTTGGTTCGGCAATTTTTACCTTGCCACTGGGAAAGGCCGCCGATATATTGGGCCGAAAGAAGCTATATAAGATTGGTATTATATTTTTCTCTATTACATTGATAATTGGCGGATTTGCCCAATCAGTGGAATTTTTATCTGGTATCCGGTTTCTTCAGGGAGGGCTTATGGCCATGGTATTTGGCCCTGGTATGGCTGTGCTGGTATCGGTGTACGATAAATCCATGCGGGGTAAAATATTGGGCTATTCTACGGCAGCAGTGTATGTGGGGCTGACCTGCGGGCCGGCCATTGGCGGTTTTATTTGTCATTATATTGGTTGGCGATGGTTTTTTTATTTAACCGGTGCCATTGCAGCTTCAGGCCTTATCTTTTTATTGCAGGTAAAAGAAGAATGGTACGGCGACCGGAATGAAAAATTCGACATAAAGGGCAGTTTATGTTATATGGTGACGGCACCGTTGCTTTTATATGGGTTTTCCGAAATCAGTCAGACCCAATATGGTTTGTATTTATTTTTTGCCGGTATCTTGGGCCTGATTATTTTTGTGCTGCAGGAACGAAAGGCCCAATTTCCTATGCTGGATGTAGGGTTATTTATTGGAAATAAAGCCTTTTCTTTCAGCAATTTGGCCGCTTTGCTGCACTATGCCGCCACTTTTGCTATCAGCTTTTTGATATCCTTGTATTTGCAGGTGGTGTGTGGACTGACAGCTCCGGAGGCGGGGAGTATTCTTTTATTGCAGTTTATGATGATGGCATTGTTGTCACCCAAGGCCGGGTCCCTATCTGATCGGATTGAGCCGGGGAAAGTGGCATCCGTTGGCATGGCCATCAACTGTGTTGGTTTATGGATGCTGTCCTGCTTGGATGGTAGTAGTTCGGTAGTTTTGGTGGGTGGAATACTGATTGGTATTGGCATTGGCTTTGCCCTGTTTGCTTCGCCAAACAACAACGCCATTATGAGTGCTATTAACCCGAAATATTATGGCACGGCATCGTCACTGCTGGCCACTATGCGAATAATCGGTCAGGCAATTTCCATGGCTATTGTAACCATTGTACTGGATGTAAATGAGGTGAGATCCATTACTGGTGCTGATAACGATATGCTCTTGTATGCCATGCAGACTATTTATCGGATATTCGCACTGGTTTGCCTGTTTGGTGTGTTTGCTTCTTTGGCTCGCAATAAGCAGGAAGAGCTGGACAGCTGATAAATTTAGTCAGTTACTGATTATGGGGGATTAAATTTGAAGCCTGATATGATATAATATTGGTTAGGGATTGTGATTTTGTGAATTTGAGGGGTACAAATGGCAAAAGGAGTAAAAAAGAAAATTGTTTTGCTCTGTTCGTTTGTCATCGCAATGGCGATTATATTGATCTTAGTCAACAACTATATGGGGGATCAGCTGTTGACATTGGTGACAACGGATAAGTTTCAAACAATTTTATGGGAATTTGATAAGGTCTTGATAATGCTGTTTCTGCTTTTTTCAGCGGGAATGGCTTATTGTATGTTTTATGATGTCAATGATATGGTCAATCAACAGGCGGTTTCCAGCCGTGATGCGGTGACTCAGCTGCCTAATATTGCGGTATATCACGAGGATATTACCGGCATTCTTTTAAACGAGGCAGCACGGGACTATATAATGGTGGCACTGGACATAGATAAATTCAAGGCCGTCAACGAAATTTTTGGTTTTGCCTGTGGCACGAAAATAATAAAAATGGTGGCAAATATGCTATCCAACAGACTCCATAAGGATGAGAAGTGCTACCGTATTGGCAATGATGTATTTTATCTTCTGTTGAAAAGCTATGGTCGGGATGAGGATTATGCCCGTATAAAGGACATTTTGGATAATATTGTTATTGAGTTGGTTTCTACCGATGACAAGGAATTTTTGGACAGCTTTGAGGGGGGCATATACAATCATGTCTTGTCATTTTCTGCCGGAGCCGTAACATTACAGGCCAAGGAAATGAAGGAAAGCCTGGCGGGGTATGAAGGGGAAGTTTTGCAGGAGCGCTGCCTGGAAATGGTGGCTAAGATTGCTGATAATGCCAATATTGCCCGCAAACAGGGAAAAAGTAAAAATGAAAATTCAGTGGCCATTTTTGACGAAAGTATGCGACAGGCCATTGTGGAAGATAAGAAAATAGAGGATGCCTTTCTTATTGGTATTGAGCGGGGCGAATTTATGATTTATTATCAGCCGAAGTTCTGCATCGATGGAGATGAGGCAGTTCACGGTGGGGCAGAGGCATTGGTGCGATGGGACAGCACCGAACTGGGTTTTATGCCACCAGGTAAATTTATTCCCCTCTTTGAACGGGATGGGAATGCTATCCGGCTGGATATGCATGTGGTGGATTTGGTGTGTCAGAATATCTGTGAGTGGCTATCCAAAGGATTGGAGGTTGTTCCGGTATCCATCAATGTATCTCGGCCAACCATGGTAAATGGGCCAGGGTATTTTGATTATGTCCGGGAAAGGCTGTTTCTTTATGATGTTCCCCAGGAACTAATCGAATTTGAGATACTGGAAAGCTCCTCAGAGGTCGATGAAGATATGGTTGTGGCCTTTATCAATGAGTTGCATAGCCGTGGCTTCAAGATATCCATTGATGACTTTGGTACTGGGATGTCTTCTCTGGGATTGCTCAGACGCATTCCGCTGGATACACTGAAGCTGGATAAGAGTTTCTTTGATGATATGAGTCTGGATATGAGCGAGAAGGACTCTGCTGTTATACGCTATATGATACAGATGGCTAAAACTATGGACATCAGAACCATTGCTGAGGGGATTGAGCAGAAGTTCCAGGTGGATATGCTGAAAGAATATGGCTGTGATATGATACAGGGCTACTATTTTAGTCGTCCATTGGCGGCACCTGATTATGAAAAGATGTTAAAGAAAGCAGAATAAGCATTTTAAAGCGGTGGCACAAATTGTGTCACCGCTGTTTTGTACCTTCCCACGGCTGTTATGTTACCTTTTGAAGGAAATGCAAGACAGGCTAAAATTATGCATGCGCAAGTTACCTTTTCTAAAGAACAGTATGAGCAACTTTGGATTCGTATAATAAAATATAAAATCAATAATCAAGCCAGAGTATTGAACATATTGGGGGAATTAGGCAGTGATATAGTGGCAAAATATGGTGCAAGTATATCAGTAGAAAATGTTGATTACAATGAATCACTGGCAGCCAAGGAATATTTCAAGTATTATCGTGATGGGTTAAATCGAAGAATAGATGACCCCATTAACAGCCGCTTAAACTATGGTTATGCAGTTGTGCGTTCAGCTATAATACGGGCACTGGTGACAGCAGGATTTCACCCAGCTTTTGGAATTCATCACAACAATCAGTTGAATTTATATAATTTGGCTGATGATTTGATTGAGCCATATCGACAGATAGTTGATTTGTTGGCTAGCCAAAATGTAGGAGAATCAAATGTGTTGTTGTCAAAAGCTGAAAGGAAAAATATGGCCAGTGTATTGCATATTGCCTGTTCTTTGGATGGTATAAAAATGAATGTAATGTCGGCCATTGAAATGACAGTGGATAGTCTGAAACGAATTTTAGTAAAAGGTTTGAAAGAGGAATTACTTCTTCCTTGTGTTTTACCTGTGGAAAGCATAGGAGGGATCACGGAATGAGAATATTGGTTATCTTGAGTCCTACCGGCAAATGGGGAACTAAAAAGGAGTATTCATTATTTCGAAAAATGCTGCAAAGCGATGGCTACATAAAATTGGCTAATGAAGTGTATATGCGGGTAGTACAAAACCGTAAATGCTCGGAAAAGCATTACAGAAGGATGGAGGAATGTGCTCCAAAGACCGGTACTGTACGAATTATTAGGCTAACAGAAAAGCAATATAAAAATATCTACATGTTGACCGGTGAAGATGATTTTCAGGAAAAAATGGTAGGTGACAAGTGTCATATAGTGATATAATGAATCAAATAAATGATTTCAATATATGGCATATTGGAGATGAAATTAACACAAGATGTAGTGGTTGAACGAGGGGGCAAAAATGGTGCATCGTTCAACAGATGTTGATATTGTAGCAATAGAAAAGGATGCCAAATCCTTACGCGGCTTACTTGATAACAACCAAGATGTCCACGAGATCCTGCATCCTTCTTTTAATGCAAGTATATCAGATTTGGTTAAAGAAATCAATTATCGGACTATAGATAATGATGTAGCAAAAATTAAGGTTCCAGTTGATGAAAATGGAAACCCATTAACCTCAAAGGTAGTCGATGAAAACGGCGAGCCTCTGGTTACGCATCACGGTACCCAAAAGGGTGGATTCTCTGTCTTTGATCCGGCTGAATCGGGATACGAAGATGCAAATAAGGATGCCTCATTCTTCTCAGACAATAAGGAAATGGTTGAGTCCACTTATTATTACAATGCTGAGGAAGGTAAAGATACTAAGCAGCTTTATTCTGTGTTGAACGAGGGGGCAAAAATGGTGCATCGTTCAACTTATAATTTTCTTCTTCCTCTATAGTATCAAGAACAGGAGTATTTTGTTTATCTTTCCAAGTTCCTTTACCCTTTCTCTTTTTACCTTTTCCAGCACCAATATTGCTAGTATTTATATCAATAGAACGCAAGTAATCAAATACAGTAGCACCATGTTTATCACTCATATTATTGAGATCGTTGAACGAGGGGGCAAAAATGGTGCATCGTTCAACCAATATGGATGTTATAGTTATACAATTGAACCAGGTCAAGTACATTTTTAGATATAATAAAAAGAAGTGATTGACAATCCCCCACCAATAACGGGCGAAGGGCCAACCACTTCTTTTTCTTTATTATAACAATTTTTTAAATAAATGTAAAATGAAATATTATGCACTTTGCGAAAGCAGGGTGCTTTTTTAGTGCCTTGAAAGGGGGTGAGGGAAGTGGCGATAAGGTACGACAGATATGCAATCAAAGCCGAAAAAACGGATGAGGGCTTTATCCGTGATGCACCTGTTATCGGTAGGGTGGGGATATTAAGTTGAACGAGGGGGCAAAAATGGTGCATCGTTCAACCCAAAAGCGACGATTGAAATTAAATTGGTTATCTTTTGCATAATGTTCGCGGTTATGATATATTATGGTCAAGCTCGGCTCCCCACCGAAGTGAGGAGCTTTGCTCTTTGGTTTTACTGAACCTTACTTAGTAGTATCCAGTCTGTGATGAGGTTGATTACTGCTGTTATAAGGTTCAGTATTTTATTTGGGTCTATTTTGTTGAACGAGGGGGCAAAAATGGTGCATTGTTCAACATATTATGGTGATGCTATGTATGTTCTTGAAAAGATTGACGAAGGCATATACAATGTGAAGTACAAAATGAATTTGAAGTGAATTTAGGGGGGGATATATGGGTAATGTAAGTGAAGAATTAGCCAAACGACTTGATGTGGAACAATTTAAACACCAGGAGCGTTTTGGTGAAGCCATAAATTTACTCCTAAGTCATGATGAGGATAAAATGGAACTTATTCGACGCATTGATGCAGGCGATTTTGATAATTCAGGTGAAATAATTCTGGCGGCCGTGGCCATGCAGGAAAAAAGGGATGAGGAATGAGGCAGCTGAATGAAAAGGAAAAAGCCTTAATCATCGAGTACCTAAGTCGAACGAGGGGGCAAAAATGGTGCATCGTTCAACATAATACGCCTAAATACTTGTAATACGCATAAAGGAGTGTTATAATATAATCAAAGGAGGGGTTGGATACGAAACCGAAAGAGCTATTGCAGATATTGGAGGATGATGGGTGGAGAGTAGTAAGAATAAAAGGCTCACACCACATTATGAAACATCCAACTAAGCCCGGTATGATCACCCTACCAATGCACAACAAAGACATGAAGCCGGGAACCTACAACACGATTTTGAAACAGGCGGGGCTGAAATAAGCCCCCCAAACCCTTATATAGATTTATGGAGGTAACGATTATGAAAAAGATGTACTATCCAGCAGTATTTCATCCAGAAGAGGATGGCGGATATTCCGTGCATTTTCCTGATTTATTAGGCTGTGTCACGGAGGGCGACACTATGCAGGAAGCTATTGAAATGGCAGAGGATGCCTTGGGAATATATCTCTATACTCTGAAAGAGGATAAAGAAGAAATACCTGCTGCCACAAATCCGGCTGATATTAAGACAGAGGGCCGGGACTTCGTATCAATGGTAATATATGATGAGGTGGAATATCTGAAGCGCACCGACAGCCACGCAGTAAAGAAGAACTGTACCATACCGGCATGGTTGGATACTCTTGCTAGGGAAAGCAATGTAAACTTCTCCCAGCTTCTCCAGAACGCCATCAAAAAGGAATTGAATATAGCATAATAGGTTGAACGAGGGGGCAAAAATGGTGCATCGTTCAACTTATACTCGTTCATATCAAAATTATGCAAGAGATTACATTAGCCATTTCAATCGTTGCATTATTTATTGGTATATTGGCATTTAAGAACGCCAGAAAGAGATGAGGTGATGCAAAATGTCAGATAGTAAAGCTGGTTGGGGTGGCAAAAGAGAAGGTGCTGGACGCAGGCCTAAAGCCCACGATGGTACAGAGCGTAAAATGCGTTCCACACGGGCATCTGATGAAGAGTGGGAGTTAATCAAAGAATTTGCCCAGTTGTTGGATAACGTATAATATCTTTCGCAAAATTAAATAGACATGGACTATTACCACTTAGTAAGATTGAATCACCACAAACAACTTACGAAAGGGGTAAAGTA
>CADACU010000048.1 GCA_902786545.1 uncultured Anaerovibrio sp. | reverse complement strand
CGTACTCATCTGTATGATGGCAGTCTTGTAATGGGCAATATGCTTAATGCAGCAGCTAGTCTTGGTTTGGGCAGTATATGGATACACCGGGCCAAGGAAGAATTTGAGTCTGATTTTGGAAAGGCCATATTGAAAAAACTGGGGATCAGTGGTGATTATGAAGGTATTGGCCATTGTGCCATCGGGTATATGGCTGATAAGCCGGCAGCTGCTCCACCGAGAAAGTCGGATTATGTGCATTACATAAAATAGAAGTTTTTCTTACGAAGAAAAAAATTTTAGTATATAATAAAATAGAAGCTAATCTTCGGATTAGCTTCTATTTTATTGGAGGTATATAGATGAGCAAAATAAAAAATCGAGCTTTATTGACAGTGTTTTTGGGGATAATGTCGGCCATGGCGCCTTTGGCAACGGATATGTACTTGCCTTCATTGCCAATTATGCAGGCTGAATTCGGTATAAGTACTTCATTGATACAGATGACTCTAACCATGACAATGCTGGGAATGGCGATTGGCCAAATTTTTGCCGGACCCATCAGTGATATGCGTGGGCGAAAAATGCCATTATTGGCCGGTATGCTGGTATTTATGATTACATCGGCTATTTGTATAGTGGCTAGTAATATAGTGATATTTTTGGCGGCCAGATTTGTTCAGGGATTTGCCGGAGCCTGTGGCATTGTCATATCCAGGGCTATTGCCCGTGATGTATGCCAGGGGCCGGAGCTCACCAGATTTTTTTCCATTTTGATGATGGTAAATGGCCTGGCCCCTATTTTGGCACCGGTTATTGGCGGTCAGATAGTTACATTGGCCTCCTGGCGGTATGTATTCGTGGCGCTGGCCCTTATTGGGCTGGTTATGGCCATTGCAACGGCTATATATAAGGAAACATTGCCGGAGGAGCGTCGTATCAAAAATATTTTGAGGACTATTTTGGTTTTTCCAAAATTAGCAACGAATAAGTATTTTATGGGCCACTGTCTGGTGCAGATGTTTGTATTCTCGGCCTTTTTCGCCTATATCGGTAGTTCGTCATTTATATTTCAGGGGATATATCATGTATCACCGCAGGTTTACAGCTTTATTTTTGGATTTATCGGGGCGGGAATAATGCTGGCCGGTACTTTGCCGGCTAAATTTGCCGGTCGGGTCCGGGATGAGATGATGCTAAAAACTTCCTTGTATTTGCAGCTTGTGATGTCTATTGGCTTGATTGTTGCCTTTTATTTTATGGCACCGGTAGAGGTGATTGTAGCTTTATTGCTGTTTATCGCCATGCCAGTATCTGTTATCGGTGCGGCCAGTTTTTCTTTGGGGTTGTCTGCCCAGGGACGAAATGCCGGAAGCGCTTCCGCCCTTTTAGGCTTTTCCTCTATGATTTTAGGCGGTATAATGATGCCAGTGGTGGGAATGTTTGGAACGGATAGCGGTATTCCCATGGCTGTTATGATGCTAGTTAGTTTTCTATTGGCTATCATAGCGCTTGAGGCGATGGTCATGCCGGCCCACAAACGGTAATATACAGGAGGAGTACTATGTACGGGGATATTGTTAATTTGCTTGAATTTATAAATAGGTCACCATCTCCTTGGCATGCGGCCAAAACGGCAGGTGAACTGCTGGAAGAAAATGGTTTTCAGGAATTAAGCTGGGGGGAAAGCTGGTCATTGACAGCTGGTGGCAAATATTATACGAAAGTATATGGAGCGTTGATGTTTGCCTTCACTATTGGGCAGGGAAAACTGGAGAAAGAAAAAGCGTTGCGGATAGCCGCAGCCCACACGGATTTCCCAGGTTTCAGAATTAAGCCTGAGGCGGCTATAATCAAAGACGGTTATGGTATGTTAAATATTGAAGGATACGGTGGGGCGATTCTCTACTCTTGGCTGGATAGGCCACTATCTGTAGCCGGAAGGGTTTCCCTGAAAGGTAAGAACGCTCTTAGTCCACAAACGATGCTGGTGGATTTTGCCAGACCAATGATGACGATTCCGTCCTTGGCTATTCATATGAACAGAAAAGTAAATGATGGTATAGCCATTAACAAGCAGAAAGATATGTTGCCTTTGACGGCAGTGCTGGGGCAGAATGGGGACAAAGGCTTTTTTGATGAATTGATTGCCACGGAATTGGGGGTGGCAAAAGAAACTGTTTTGGCCTATGAATTAAATATCTACCCTTACGAAGGAGGCTGTCAGCTTGGGGTAGCCCGTGAGCTGGTATCTTCTCCACGGTTGGATAATATTACATCGGTAGTATCTTGTCTGGAAGGTATTTTGGCTGGAACAAATGACGGTTTGAATGTAATTGCCCTATTCGATAATGAGGAAGTTGGCAGTCGTACGAAACAGGGAGCAGCCTCAGCCAATCTTATGCAGCTATTGGAACGGGTATATGCATGTATGGGGTATAGTCGAGCCGAAATGTGGCAGGGAATAAACGGTGGGTTTATGCTGTCTGTGGATGTGGCCCATGGACTTCATCCAAATTATCCGGATAAGGCTGATCCAACCAACAAGCCAGTGTTAAACGGTGGTGTGGTAATAAAACAGGCTGCTTCCCAGAGCTATGCCTTTGATGCGGAAGGGGTAGCCATAGTAAAGTCGTTGTGTCAGGAAAATGGCATTTTGTATCAGCAGTTTGTCAATAGAGCGGATATGCCAGGGGGGGCAACCTTGGGATCCATTGCGTCTGCTCTGGTACCGGTTATGACCATTGATGTGGGAGTACCAATTTTAGGCATGCATTCTGCCCGGGAAACCATGGGGGCCGCTGATCAAGCTGCTCTTAATAAATTAGTAAAAGCACTATTTTGCTGTTGACGATAGGGCTGTGAAAACAAGGGTTATCCACATGAATGATGTGGATAACCCTTGTTTGGTGTGGATAACTGTGGATAAAAAGTATAAATGTGAGAAAAAATGGTATCCAGACTGTGGATAAATATAATAACATCAAAATATACCCATAAAGTTCTCATTTCTTTTTGTAGGAATAAAAAATTTTTTTAAATATACTCAAATGTTCACAAGGATATCCACCAATGGTTGAATGAGTGCTTTATAGCTTATAAATACTGGGCTTTAGCCTATAAACATATCGTAATTGAAGATAATATAATTACATTTTATGGAGCATTTTGTGTAAAAAATTCCTACAATAATTGTAAGATGTGCCAAAAAGTTTTAAAAAATACTAAAAAAGTTCCTTGACATACTCATAAGATAATCATATAATAAACACATCAAAGGGAAAGCTAAGAATTAAATCTAACCCCTAGATGTAATTCTTTCTCCTGCTTGACTTTGATATACCCCTTATAAGCGACATTCCCCTGTGTCGCATATAACCCCTCTCTTTTATTTACCCACTTTCATTATAAAATGAATGGGAAGAAGGCTGTAAAAACGAACGCCTATCGTTTTTACAGTTTTTTTCATTTTCAGAAAAAATTTTCAGTTTTACTATTTATGTGTTGCAAATAAAAATGCGGTCATCTTGGAAAGATGGCCGCATTTTTTATGGGAAAAATATGGTAGTTATATTCAGCGCAAATCACTCATAGGTGATGAATCCTTTGTTAGCAAGGTAACATGGTTTTGGTCAAGATATTCAATATACCTGGCTGGTGGAGTCTTTTCCATGATGACACAATCCAAGTCCTTGAGGTCACAATAGCTGATAAGAGATGCGACATCCAACTTGGAAGTATCTGCCAGCAGGAATTTTTTTGATGCCTTCTGAATCAAGCTGCGTTTAATTTCACTTTCCAGAGGTGAGGCGTTGGTTATGCCATGTTCAATGGAAACTCCGGTGCTGGCCATAAAAGCCTTGGAAATATTATAGTGCTTAAGATTATCCAGTACTGTTGGTCCAACAAAAGCCATGGATGGCATATAAAGAGCACCGCCGGTGGAGATAATATTGAATTGATTAAGGGCGGCAGCCGCGTTAATGACATATACACTGGCTGTAACGATAGTCAGATGTTGGCGCTTTACCAGGAAAGGAAGCATATGCATTGTAGTGGTACCGGAATCTATATATATGATATCTCCGTCCTGAACCTGAGATGCAGCAATGTGGGCAATTTTCTTTTTGGCCTGTACATTACGGGATTCACGGAGTGAAAATGGTTCCGGTGAGTTGTGCTCTTGTTCCTGTAGCACAATACCACCGTAAACTTTTTTTAGAAAGCCAGTTTTTTCCAGCTCGTTGATGTCCCGGCGGATGGTGTACTTTGATACATTGAAAGTATCACATAAAGTGTTAATGGAAATACTGTGGTTGTCTTCCAGTAGTTCTCGTATCTTCTGGATACGATTGATTTTCATATTATGCTCACCTGCTTTGCTATTTTTTTGGGCGATAAATAAACTGAATGACCAAAAAGTTTGCAACTAATTAACAACATTATGCACATATTGATATATCATCATTATATAGATAGTTGAGAAAAAAAACAAGTTATCTCCAATGAAAAATGGTTATTTCCAAAAACATAGGAAAGGATGTAATGGGCAAAAAACTGTAACAATCTTTTCATTTGTGTGTAAAAAGTAATTGACAAGGTAGATTGAATGTATTAAATTATAGGCATAAAGTTAGCAAAATATAATCAATAAGATTAGAAGCTTGAAAGGGTGAAAACATTGGGAAACACATTTCTTATGCCACAGAAAATTATTTCTGGTGAAAATGTTATCAATGAGCTGGGAGAGCATATCAAAGGAAAAGGAGAAAAAGCTCTGATTGTCACTGATTCTTTTATGGTTAAATCTGGTAATGTTACCAAAGTGGAAGATGCATTGAAGAAAACCGAAATATCATATGTGATTTATGATGGGGCAAATACAGAGCCTACCGATAAAATTGTTGATGCCGGTTTAAAAATTTTTAAGGAAGAAAAATGTGATTTTATAGTTGCCTTGGGTGGTGGAAGCCCGATGGATACAGCGAAGGCAATTGCTTTCATGTCTGTAAGCTCTGGAAAATTGCGTGATTATATGCATACGAGTATTGATATGCAGGTTCCGTATCTGGTAGCAATTCCAACAACAGCAGGAACTGGTTCAGAGGCGACCAAAAATACTATAATTGCCGATACTGAGACTGAGGTTAAGATGCTGTTGGGAGGACCATCTATTATACCGGCATTGGCGGTTATTGATCCTGTATTTACTATGACTGTTCCACCAAAAATTACTGCAGCCACTGGTATAGATGCTTTGACCCATTCCATTGAAGCATATACTTCCCGTAAGGCTCAGCCAATGTCCGATATTTTTGCCAGATCAGCTGTAAAGAAGATATATAAAAATCTTTTGACCTGCTTTAAGGATGGCAATAATGTGGAGGCACGTCTGCAGCTGTCTGAAGGAGCGTTGGAAGCGGGGATAGCATTCAACAATTCCTCGGTTACCATCGTTCACGGTATGAGCCGGCCAATCGGTGCACTTTTCCATATAGCGCATGGCGTATCCAATGCCATATTGTTGCCAGCTTGTTTGGAGTTTGCGGTAGAGGGAAATATACAGCGGTTTGCCGAACTAGGCCGGTTGCTGGAGGTGGCTGATAGCAATGCATCAGATTCAGATGCGGCGCAGGCACTGGTAACAGAAGTAACTCGTTTCTGTAAGGCATTAGAAATACCGACTTTGACTGAACTTGGTGTAGATAAAGATGCTTTTATGTCCAATCTGGACAAAATGGCTGATGATGCGTTGGAGAGTGGTAGTCCACAGAATACAATGCGTATACCAACCAAGGAACAAATCATCGAAATATACAAGAAACTCTTCTAAAGATAGCAAAAAAATACCAACAAATGTGAAATATATTTGTTAAAATGTGAATAGGAGATCAAAAGTATGCCACTTGTAAAAATGACGGAGTTGTTTCCAAAATATGGGGATAATTCGTATGCAATCGGAGCATTTAATGTGTCCGATATGGAAATGGCTATGGGTGCAATGAAAGCAGCTGAAGAGCTGCAGGCACCAATTATTCTGCAGATTGCTGAAGGTCGGCTTCGTTATTCACCGTTAAAATTACTGGGACCAATTATGATGGCGGCAGCTAAGGAGTGCAAAGTGCCGACTGCTGTGCATCTTGACCATGGTGGGACACTGGAGACCATTAAGCTGGCTTTGTCTCTTGGGTTCACTTCTGTAATGTTTGATGGATCCAAGTATCCTTTGGAGGAAAATATTGCTCGTACCAAAGAGGTTGTTGAATTAGCCCATGCTCAGGGAGCCGCGGTAGAGGCCGAAATTGGCTGTGTTGGCGGTGCCGAAGGCGATTATAAAAGTGTGGATATTCTGGTAACTGATGTGGATGAAGCAAAGCGGTTTGCCATGGAAACCGGCATTGATGCTATGGCAGTAGCTATTGGTACAGCCCATGGGAATTACCGGAAAAAGCCGCAACTCAGGCTGGATAGGTTGCAGGAGATAGCCGAAGTGACGGAATGTCCGTTAGTGCTGCACGGAGGCACGGGGTTGACCGAGGATGATTTTAGGAATTGCTACAAACGGGGCATCAAGAAGATAAATATAGCCACGGCATCATATGACAGTTCTGCTGCCAAAATAAAGGAAGTTTATGGTGAAAAACCGGAAGCAAATTATTTCGACTTCAGTGATGCAATAGTACAGGGGACCTGTGACAATATAAAAAAACATATGCACATATTTGGCGTAGAGAATAAGGCATGAGGAGGATTCTTTTGAATGGCATTGATTGAATTTGACCAGAGTAAAAAGCGGGATGTGGTGCTTATTGGTCGTGTGACACTGGATTTTAATCCTAATGAACTAAACCGGACTTTGGATAAGGTTAAGACTTTCTCCATGTACCTGGGAGGATCGCCGGGTAATATGGCTGTTGGTATTAACAAGCTGGGTAAGAAGGTAGGCTTTATTGGCTGCGTATCTGATGACCAGTTCGGAGATTTTGTTATCAACTACTTTAATGATAGAGGCATTGATACCAGCCAGATGGTTCGGGCAAAAAATGGTGAGCGTATTGGTCTTACTTTTACGGAAATTAAAAGCGAGACGGAAAGCAGCATTCTTATGTACCGTAATGATGTAGCTGATTTACAGATTGGTCCCCAGGATGTCAGTGAGGAATACATTGCAGATTCTAAAATCCTCATTATTTCCGGTACTGCTCTGGCCGCCAGTCCGTCCAGGGAAGCTTGTCTTATAGCAGCCCAGTACGCAAAAAAACATGGGACAAAGATTATTTTTGATATTGATTATCGGCCATATAGCTGGAAATCAAAGGAAGAAATTTCCATATATTATTCCACAGTGGCTCAGTTAAGCGATATTATTATAGGTTCCCGGGATGAAGTAAACCTTACCGAGCTGCTGGATGAGGAGGCAAAGGAGCCGGCCGATCATGTATTGGCGGAGAAATATATATCTTATGGCAATAAGATAGTTATTATAAAGCATGGCAAGAAGGGATCTTTAGCCTATACAGCAGATAAGAAGGTATATAAGGTAGAGTCCTATCATATCAAGCTGTTAAAGTCCTTCGGTGGCGGTGATGCCTACGGTAGTGCCTTTGTTTATGGCCTGCTGGAAGGGTGGAGTGTGCCAGATGCACTGCAACACGGCACAGCTCATGCTGCAATGGTAGTAGCCAGCCATAGCTGTTCTGAGGCCATGCAGACTGTGGAGCAGATTGACGCTTTTATGAAAGAACACAAGGACGAAAAGGTAATTACAGAATTGGCCTGGGAGGACAGATTATGAGATTCGGAAGATTAGGTACGGAGCTGAAACATGGCTATAATGCCATGACCACCCGGGAAAGCGATATGCTTATGGATATAGGCTATCAGCTCTTTGATAAAAACGAGGTTGTGGAGTTTGAAGATCCTATACAGGAAACGGCCTTTGTAATTTTGACAGGTGAAGTGGAAATCACCTGGGATGGCAATACAGAGAAGATGCATCGGGAATCCCTTTTTGATCAGAATCCCTATTGTTTGCATGTACCACGGGGTAAGAAGGTTGTAATCAAGGCTTTGACGGAAAATGCCGAAGTACTGGTACAGCAGACCGTAAACGAAAGGGAGTTTCCCTCGAAATTTTACCGGCCGGAGGATGTGCAGGCTGATGTATTTGGTCAGGGCATGTGGAACGGCACGGCCGAACGCACGGTGCGCACCATTTTCGATTATGATAATGCACCATATTCCAATATGGTTAATGGTGAGGTAATTAACAGTCCTGGCCGGTGGTCTGGCTATATTCCTCATAATCATCCACAGCCAGAGGTTTACACTTATAAATTTGACCATGAGCAGGGCTTCGGTGCTTGTTTTATTGGTGATAATGCCTTTAAGATTACGCACAATAGCTGGGCGGAGCTGTCTGGTGGCTATATGCACCCACAGGTTACGGCCCCGGGCTATGCTATGTGGTACAGCTGGATGATTCGCCATTTGCCAGGTGATCCTTGGCGTAAGACCCGCAATGACTTGCCGGAGCATGTATGGCTTAATAATCCAAATGCAAAAATTTGGTCCCCAAAGAAGTAAGTGGTTTAAGGAGGCTATATAAAATGTCCAAGACAATTCGTCTCACAGTGGGTCAGGCCCTTGTGAAATTTCTCAATAATCAGTACATAGAATTTGATGGCAAGGAAACTCCTATGTTCGAGGGTGTATTCGGTATCTTCGGTCATGGTAATGTCCTTGGTTTGGGTCAGGCTCTCCAGGAGGATCCTGGTCATTTGGTAGTTCATCAGGGCCGTAACGAGCAGGGTATGTCCTTGGCGGCTATGGGCTTTGCCAAGCAGAACCGCCGCAAGAAAATGTTTGCCTGCACCTCCTCCGTAGGACCTGGTGCGGCTAATATGGTAACGGCTGCTGGTACAGCAACTGCCAACTGCATTCCAGTATTATTCCTGCCTGGTGATACCTATTCTGATCGTCAGCCGGATCCGGTTCTTCAGCAGATGGAGCAGCCAAACAATCTGTCCATTACCACCAATGATGCCTTTAAGGCAGTTTGCAAATATTGGGATCGCATAACCCGTCCGGAAATCCTCATGCAGGCCGCTGTACATGCTATGCGTGTGTTGGCGGATCCGGCCGATACCGGTGCGGTGTGTCTGGCTTTACCACAGGATGTGGAGGGCGAAGCCTATGATTATCCGGAATACTTCTTCCAGAAGAGGGTTCATCATATTGACCGTCCGGTTCCAGTAGAGCGGGCTATCCAGGAGGCTGTTGAGGTTCTCAAGCGGAAGAAGAAGCCTTTACTTATTTGCGGTGGCGGCGTGAAGTATTCCGAAGCTGAGCAGACTTTGTTGGAATTTGCCAAGAAGTATAATATTCCGTTTGGAGAGACCCAGGCTGGTAAGGGTATTATCAGCTGGGAGGAACCACTGAACGTAGGTGGTATTGGTGAAACCGGCTGTCTGTCTGCCAATAAGCTGGCCAAGGAAGCTGATGTGGTTATCGGTGTAGGTACCCGTTATACTGATTTCACAACCTCCTCCAAGTGGCTCTACCAGAACCCGGAGGTGGAATTTGTTAACATTAATATTTCCAAATTCCATGCTTACAAGATGGATGGCGTACAGGTTATTGGTGATGCCCAGGCTGCTTTGCAGGCCTTGGACAAGGCGCTGGAGAAAACCGGCTGGAAATCCGGCTACACGGATGAAATCACCAAGGCCCGGGCTGAATACGATGCTGAGGTGGATCGTCTCTATCACATCGAATATACTGGTGATGATTTCGTACCAGAGGTCAATGACGATTATGATTTCAAGACTGCCAGCAAGGAGTTTATCAAACTCACTGGCAGCAGCCTGACCCAGTCCCAGGTGGTGGGCATGCTCAATGAAACCATCGATGAAAATGCTGTTATCGTGGCAGCCTCTGGTAGCCTGCCAGGGGATTTGCAAAGGGCTTGGCGGGCCAAGTCAGTGGATAGCTATCATCTGGAATATGGTTTCTCCTGTATGGGGTATGAGGTCAATGCAGCTTTGGGAGTAAAATATGCTCAGCCGGAGCGGGAGGTATATGCTCTGGTAGGTGATGCTGCTTATATGATGTCCCATTCCGAGTTGCCGGCTTCCATTCAGGAACACACCAAAATCAATGTTATCGTGTTTGATAATATGATGAATGGCTGTATTAACAATTTGGAAATTGGACACGGACAGGATACTTTTGGAACAGAATTCCGCTTCCGCAATGAAAAGAGTGGACAATTGGATGGTGGATTTGTGCCGATTGATTTTGCCATGAATGCAGCTTCCTATGGTTGCAAGACCTATAAAGTGCATACAGCGGAGGAATTGAAGGCAGCTATTGAAGATGCCAAGAAGCAGACAGTATCTACTCTTATAGATTGCAAGGTTCTGCCAAAGACCATGATTCACGGCTACGGTGACTGGTGGCGTGTGGGTGTTGCCCAGGTTTCCAAGAGCAAGAAGATTCAGGATTGCTGGAAGAATCTCATGGAACCAAATATCGCCAAGGCTAGAAAATACTAATCCAAGCCGAAAGGGCTGTAAAAGCCACATACTACCATAAATAAATAATCAATTTGGAGGGTTGTCAGATGGCAAATATAAAACTTGGTATAGCACCTATTGCCTGGACTAATGATGATATGCCGGATTTGGGTGCAGAAAATACCTTTGAGCAGTGTGTAAGTGAGATGGCTTTGGCTGGTTTCACGGGATGCGAAGTGGGGAATAAATATCCAAAGGATCCTGTGGTGTTAAAAAAAGCACTTGATTTACGCGGTATGCAGATTGCCAGTGCCTGGTTTAGCTCTTTTCTATTGACTCAGCCCTACGAGCAGGTGGAAAAGGATTTTATCGCTCATTGCGAATTTTTAAAGGCAATGGGTGCCAAGTTCTGTAATGTAGCTGAGCAGGGAAACAGTGTACAGGGTCAGCTTAATACCCCTGTATTTGCCGGAAAGCCAGTAAATACAGAGGAACAGTGGAAGCTTTTGACTGAAGGTTTGAACAAACTGGGGTCTGTAGCTAAAAAGATTGGTCTTACCATGACATATCATCATCATATGGGTACTGGGGTTCAGACTGAGGCCGAAATTGATCGCCTTATGCGTGATACCGATCCAGAGCTGGTTTTTTTGCTGTATGATACTGGTCATTTGGTTTGTTCCGGTGAAGATTATATAGGAATTCTAAAAAAATATTTACCACGCATTCGACATATTCATCTTAAGGATATTCGTATGTCCATACGCAACAAGGTCAAAGATGAGGATATGAGCTTCCTGGATGGGGTGCGGGCCGGAATGTTCACTGTGCCGGGTGACGGCAATGTGGACTTCGAGCCGATTTTCGATATTGTCAATCAGAGCAATTACGATGGATGGTTTATAGTTGAGGCCGAACAGGATCCGGCCAAGGCAAATCCATTGGAATATGCCATTAAGGCCCGGAAATATATTCGGGATAAAGCTCATATTTAATTGCTATAACGAGCTTTAAGATTTCCCCCACCTCTTTAGGTGGGGGAAAACAAACTACAACAGCTGGCGAGCATATCTCCCAGCTCGTTGCGACGCGAAGCTA
>CADACU010000047.1 GCA_902786545.1 uncultured Anaerovibrio sp. | reverse complement strand
ACGCAGCTGTTTATCATGTAGAAAAAGAATAATAAAGTGTAATAGAAACCGGGCTTGTGATTACAGCGGGAATGTAATCACGAGCCCGGTTTTGTAATTCAAATTCTAAAATCTGCTTTATTATTTGCTTTTTTTAATAGTTCTCGGCGATTCGAGGGCGGCTGGGTGTGGGTGGTGACCGAATATTATCTTTTTTTAATGCAATAATATTTAGGAAAATATATAATTAAATAAACATATAGATGAATACAATATATTGTTTTGGACGGTATTATAAAACAAGATGTAGTGGATGAATCAAGGGGCAGAAATGGTCCATTGTTCAATACAGAGTGGAAAAAACAGCTACTGGCAAAACAGATATATGATAATTTATGGAGGAGGAAAAAGTGATGAGACTTAAGAATTGCTTCATGTTAGTATTATGTATGATGTTCCTATCTAATACTTGTTATGCATATCAAAATATAAATGTAAATACTATGTGGGAGCAGTTTAATAAAGCAATACATTACATTAACAATAAGGTTAATGGCAATCGTGTCCAATTTGAGGGATTATACATTAGTACTACTACAGATAAAGATCTTCTTATGGAGTATAATGCTATTCGTTCTTATCCCAATGCACTCCAGGCAACACATTGTTATTCTTCAAATTATGTAGATAAATCGGCAAATGTTGTACGCCCTTTTAATAATGATGTGTGGTTGCTGTGCAATGAAAATAATGATGTAAGACAATTGATTTATCATATTGGATATTTTAGCGAAACAGAGTCCTACAAAGATGGATATATTCTGAAATATAGGCGTAATTCAAAACCATATATATGGGCAGCTCAAGCATTAATGTGCATGCTGGGCTGTTTTGGAGAAGATGACAAAACAACATTGGATCAGGTAACACCATATTGTGCTGAAGCATTAAAAAACAATTCTGATATCATCGGTACAATCACTTCTAAAAATGGAGAAAAATATATATGTGCTATACATAAAGGGATAACCGCTTTGGGGATGCCGACGATGACTGTTAGCATATCGATGCCGCCAGATGTCTAAATATGTATTATTGTTCAACGAAAAAGGAGGCATTATTATGAGCAACAAAATTAAAGAATGGCGGACATTATTGCGACTGTCACAGTCGGAGTTTGGCAAGCTATTATGCGGTATTCCGCAGAGAACAATCCAATCCTGGGAGTTGGGGGAACGCACACCACCAGAATGGGTGCTCGGCTTGATTAAATCCCATATACAAAGAGAATTGCGGAAGGTGCATTAACAGTAAAAATGCCGGAATCGGTTTCACTCAATTCCAGCAAAATTATGAAATATATAGTTATTTATTACCATAGAAGATGATATTTACAGAGATTTTTCACAGGTTCTTAAATCATTTTGCCGTTAATTGGCAGTAAAAATCTTATAGGAGTCCCAAAGCATATCGTAGGCTTTGCCACGCTGGAGGAGGGTCCACAGTTTTGTGGTATCCATCCAGCCGATACTGGCATAACCGCTGTCAACAGCATTTAGGCGGTTCTTGGCGATGTCATTATATGCCTTTTCACTGATTTCGGTTGGAGATGGCTCTGGCACATTGCTTTCGGCTGCTATCTTCAGCCAGCCCGGAGTGTAATAATGCACGGTTTCTGTGCCATCATATCCGGAAAGCTGCCAGGTCTTTATGGCCAGCTCCTCAATCATCAGGTCAGGATTTATGGAAATAGCATATTTTTTGATGGTGGAGTCATATTCTCCATGCATCCGCTGGTCTTCGAAAATGTAAAAATACAGATTTTCCTCCGGATTTATATAGAGCTGAGGCTTGGCGGCCTTATCCGGCAAGGAGAAAATGTCCGGATAATCTGTTCCACCCACCATATATATCCCCCAGCGGCGGGTCCATTTTTTCTCCATCAATTCCTCACATTTTAGTTGTGGAGCACCTTCCAATCCGCCTTCCTTGGCCGTTAAGATTTCCAAATTTCCGTCATGGTTTAGGTCCGTAACAGCATAATGCCACTTGTTCCAATCCTTGTCCTGTGCCTGTGTAATAAACCAACCAGTATCATCCCATGCGGTCTGACACAAGATATCAATTTGATGCTCAACTTTCATGGGCGCCGCTGAAAGGGTGCCTGCTATAAGCATCGCTGCACAAAAGAAAATACCTGCTATGCGGAATTTTAATGACATGAAATGTACCCTCCTTTTTAATTACTCTCCTGGGGGCACATTCGACAAAGCTATGTCAAAATCCTTTATACTTTCTTTATCTCGCTGAATACAGCTGTACCGATTATCAGCACTGCCCCCAGGATGCCGGTGGCAGATAAGGATTCCCCTAAAATCAGGGCGGAGAGGAACAGGGCGCTTATGGGGTCAATGTAACCGCAAAGGGCTACTGATGGGGCGGATAAGGTTTTCATGCTGGAAAAATAAAGAACGAAGGCTATGCCGGTGTGCACTATGCCAAGAATTAGTATAGATATAATGGTTAGGCCATCTGTAGGAATTGGTTTCCAACCGTCAATAATGAAGAGATAAGGTATTAGGGCTATGATTGTGCCGGACAGCTGAATGAAGGTTTTATGATAGGTATCTATTTGATTTATCCGTTTGTTGATAATGGCATTAAGGGCATATAGCATTCCTGCGCTTAAGCCAAAGATAGCACCTTTTAGCTGGGATAAATCTATGGAATCCATTTCGGTAATGCCTGAAACTAACACCATACCAGTGGTGGTAAGGCACAGTACAATAATTTTGCCCAGGCTCATTTTGTCCGGTAAAAACAAGGGTGACAGTAATATAACAAGGGCCGGCTGCATATAGTAGCATAAGGTGGCAATCGGTACAGTAGTATAGTTTATGGCTTCAAAGAAAAATATCCAGTTGAAGCCATACATGGCTCCGGCCAGAAGTAGTGTGGCCACAGTTTTGACCGGTATATGGCGCATACCGGTTTTTTTATAGTATAAAATAAGAAACAGCATGAAGACCGTTCCTAAAACACCCCGAAGAAAGGCAAGAAAATCGGATGGAACAGGGATGTAGCGTCTAAATACACCGCTGGAGCCCCATATAAGCATGGCGGCAATGACCATTAAATATGCTTTTATCTTATTGGAAGGTTCCCAATTCATTTTTATCACAATCCTAAATAAAGGCCGCTGGCCCTTGGGACTGAACCCGTGAGCCGGCGGCCTCGCTTACTTATATATTAGAATGCTGCTACTACAGCACCTGCATACTTTTCGTTGATGAACTTCTTAACCTTTTCAGACTTCAAAGCCTTAATGAGGGCCTGGATTTCTGGACGGTTTTCGTCACCGGTACGAACAGCAACAATGTTTACATAAGGAGAAGATGCATCCTCAATGAAGATGTTGTCCTTAACTGGATTCAGCTGCACCTGCATTGCAAAGTTACTGTTGATAACGGCTGCATCAACATCATCCAAGGTACGAGGTACCTGAGCTGGTTCCAACTCCTGGAACTTGAGGTTCTTAGGATTGCCTACTACATCATGAACAGTTGCACTGATGCCCACGCCATCCTTCAGTGTAATAAGACCAGCCTTGGCAAGCAATGCCAGTGCCCGACCACCGTTGGTTGGATCGTTAGGAATAGAAACAGTTGCCCCGTCCTTCAAATCCTTCAGGTTTTTAACCTTCTTGGAATAAATACCCATTGGCTCGATGTGGATACCGGCAGCATTTACCAGCTTTACTTCCGGATGCTGCTTTACAAAGTCCTCGAGATAAGGAATATGCTGGAAGTAGTTGGCATCCAATTCCTTGTCATTCAGGTTAAGGTTAGGCTGTACATAATCGCTGTACTCTACAATTTCCAAAGTTATGCCGTCCTTCTTCAGATCATCCTTAATCTGTTCGAGAATTTCCGCATGAGGAACTGAGGTAGCACCTACCTTGATAACCTTGTTCTGACCCTGCTTGTTGTCAGCACCACAGCCAGCCAAAGCCACGATGGCAAACAGCATGGTGGTCAAAATCAGTAGAAATTTCTTCATGTTAATCCCCCTTGTCTTTCCTTCAATATATTTAATGCGTTGCTGCGCATCAAATCAATATTTTTAACCTATTATAATGGTAGGTAATTGGTTTGTCAACAATAATGTGATTTTATACCTCAATCAGCGTTTATCCAGCTTTTTCGCCAGCTGATTACCAGCGAACTGGACGGCCTGAACCATTACAATCAGAACCAATACCGTGGCAATAATGATTTCCGGACGAAATCTCTGGTACCCGTAGCGGATGGCCAAATCACCCAGACCACCCCCGCCTATGGCACCGGCCATGGCAGATTCACCAATAAGGCTGATGATAACAGTAGTTAGCTGGGCTACGATATTAGGCATAGCCTCTGGCAGGAATACCTTGTAAATTATCTGTAACGGAGTTGCGCCCATGGATTGGGCCGCTTCAACAATCCCGTATGGAATTTCCCGGAGTGATGTTTCCACCTGACGGCTGATAAATGGCACAGAAGCCAGTACCAAAGGTACCATAGCAGCTGTTGTGCCAATAGCACTTCCTACGATAAATCTGGTCAGTGGAATAATGGCTACCATCAATATAATGAATGGAATTGAGCGAATGGCATTTACTATAGTGCCAATAGCCCGGTTAAAGGGAATACATTCCAGAATCTGTCCCTTGGAGGTAGTATGGAGTAGTACCCCCAGTGGTATGCCCAGGATGGTGGAAATAATCATGGATACGGCCACCATATACACCGTTTCACCCAAGGCCTTAGTGAGCAATGGCAGAATGTCTGCGGACATAGCCTATCACCTCCACCTTAACTTTTTGCTCGTTTAAATAATTTGTGGCAGCTTCAATATCTGCCTCACTGCCATCCATGCCGATTATCAGTCGGCCGAATGGCGCACCCTTTATGTCATCCAGACTGCCAAAGAATAGGTCGGCACTGACATTGTATTTCTTTACCAGATTGGAAATAATCGGATCATTGGCGGTTTCCCCAATAAAGGTAAGCCGCATAAGCAGTGTCCCATCCTGAATTGGCTGACGGGAAATGGCTGCTTTCCGGAAATCCACCGGCAAATCGTTGCTGAGCAGCACACTGATAAATTCCTTGGTTATAGGTTGCTGTGGATTGATAAACACATCCAGCACCTGGCCCTCCTCGGCGATAACCCCTTTATCAATAACGGCTACCTTGTCGCATATTTCCTTTATTACCTGCATTTCATGGGTAATAACCACCACAGTCAACTTCAGTTTGTGGTTTATATCCTTAATCAATTGCAGGATGGATTTGGTGGTTTGTGGGTCCAGGGCAGAAGTGGCCTCATCACACAGGAGAATTCCCGGCTCACTGGCCAAGGCCCGGGCAATGCCGACACGCTGTTTTTGCCCACCGGAAAGCTGGGACGGATACTGGTCTGCTTTGTCACTGAGACCAACCAGCTCCAGCAGCTCTTTGACCTTTTTTTCGATGTCCTTTTTCGGTGTATTGGATAATTGGAGAGGAAAGGCAATATTGTCAAATACCGTGGCCGAGGAAAGGAGATTGAAATGCTGGAAAATCATGCCAATTCCCTTTCGGGCAGTTCTGAGCTCTGCCTCACTCATGGCAGTCATATCCTTTCCATCTATGGTAACCTTACCCTTGGTAGGCCGCTCCAACAGATTTATGCACCTTACTAATGTAGACTTGCCGGCGCCGCTTAATCCAATTATGCCGAAAATTTCGCCTTTATTTATATGAAGGCTGATATCTTTTAAAGCATGAACCGGACCGGCGGGGCTGTCATATATTTTTTCTATATGTGATAAATCGATCACTATAGTCACATCCCCGTAATTTTTTCTATACAGTTTCACATTATATATTATTTTTGGGCAAAATCAAAGGAGCAATGTAACATATTTTGTTTTTTTTACACTCTGAAAGAATAATGTTGCTAAATTAAAAATTATGTAAAATTTTGTGTAGGAATTTTTGGAAGTTGTTTGCAGGATTTTTTTATTGTCATTAAGTAAAATCTGTCTGTTAAGTCTTATTTTTTATTGACAAGGTCAAGGATAATGGTATAAGATTAGCGTGTGATTGAAATTTTGTAATTTTCCCACTTTAAATAATGTGCGATTGTTCAAAAATTCAATCGAATTAGGGGAACCTGATTCTTAATGTGTATTTATGAAAATGGGGGATTGTTATGGTAAAGGACAAAGCTACGGTTGTCATTGTCGGCGGCGGAGCTACAGGCGTTGGTATCCTGCGTGACCTCTCTATGCGTGGCATAGATGCCTTGCTGATTGAGAAGCTTGATATGGTTAATGGTGCCAGCTCCCGCTATCATGGCCTTCTGCACAGCGGTGCCCGCTATGCGGTAAGAGACCAGGAAGCAGCAAGAGAGTGTATTGAGGAAAATACCATCCTGCGTCGTATCGGTAAGTCTTGTGTTGAGGCTACTACCGGTATGTTTGTACAGGTTGAGGGCGACGACCCTGATTTCGTTGAGCCTTGGCTGAAGGGGTGTAAGGAAAGCGGTATTTCTACTCGTGAGCTTAGCAAGGAAGAGGCTCTGCGTTTGGAACCAAATCTTTCCCGTAAGCTGGTTGTTGCTTATGAGGTACCAGACGGTGCAATCGATGGCTTCCGTATGTCCTGGCAGAATGTGCAGTCTGCTGCTCGCTATGGCGGCCGTTACAAGACCTATACTGAACTTATAAAAGTTAACATTGAAAATAATACTGTTCAGAGTATTACTGCTCGTGACAATGTTACCAAGGAAGAATATGACATCGAATGTGAGATTCTGGTAAACGCTGCTGGCCCATGGGCTGGTAAGGTTGCTGAGATGGCTGGTCTGGAATGTTCCGTAAGCCCTTCCAAGGGTACTCTGATTGCCTTCAACCAGAGAATTTCCAACCGGGTAGTAAACCGTCTCCGTAAGCCATCTAACGGTGATATTTTCGTACCACATGGTTCCATTACCATTCTTGGTACTTCTTCTATTACCGTTGAGGATCCGGAAGATACTACTACTTCCTGGGATGAATTTGAAGAGCTCATGAAGACCGGTGAAGGCGTATTTGAGCATCTCCGTGATTATCGTATCCTTCGCGTATTTGCCGGTTCCCGTCCATTGTATGTACCAAAGGGTGCTGATGGCGGCCGTAACGCTTCCCGTGGTTTCGTAACTCTTGACCATGAAAAGGAAGATGGCCTGAAGGGCATGATGACCATCTGCGGTGGTAAGTTCACTACCTACCGTCTGATGGCTGAGAAGTTCTGCGATGTTCTGGCACCAAAACTTGGCAATACTGCTAAGTGCCGTACTGCAGAAGAGGATTTGGTTCCGGAGGTTTCCGTTGCTGATAAGAAGGCTGCCCGTCAGTACTTCCCAGCTTACGGCGTAAACTTGTCGGCAACCCGTTTGGGTACAGAAAAGTTCCCAGAGGTTGTTAAGACTTTGAAGGAAAATCCTGAGTCCCGTGAAGTTATCTGCGAATGTGAGAATGTTACTTTGGCTGAGCTTATGCGTATTGCCAAGGAACCTACCAGCCACAGTGTAGCTGATGTTAGAAGAAGAACCCGTCTTGGCATGGGTACTTGTCAGGGTAACTACTGTGCTCTTCGCAGTGCTGCAACTCTTAATAAGCTGTTCAAGGACAAGCTGGAGGGCTGCAACGATTCCCTTAGCGATATGAAGAACTTCCTCCAGGCAAGATGGAAGGGTATTACCCCTGTAATGCTTGGCAAGACTCTGCGTGAAGCTGAAATGACCAGAGGTATGTATGAAGTGTTATTTAATGTAAATGGGGGTAGACGGGGATGAGCAAATCAGATGTAGTTGTTATCGGTAATGGTTTTGCCGGTTTAATGTCAGCTCTGGTTAGCGCTGACCAGAATAAAAAGGTAACACTGCTTTCCTACGGTGCAGGTACTTTCCCGCTTAACAGTGGTGTTATAGATATAATGGGTTATGATGAGTCCGGTAAGGCTGTAGCTAATCCGCTTCAGGCTGTAGCTGCAGTTGATGCTGACCATCCATACAAGAAGATTGGCACCCAGACTCTTGAAGAGGCTGTAAAGTTCTTCCAGGATACGGTTGCCGCTGAGGGCTTCCCTTTCATTGGTTCCCTCAATGAACAGCAGTGGCTGGTTACCGGTGTTGGTACCCTGAAGCCATCCTGCTTAATTCCAGAGTCCATGCAGGGTTCCAAGTGCTTTGATGCTTCTGAAATTGTTATCGTTGGCATCAAGGGACTGAAGGATTTCTATGCAGATATGGTTGCTGAAAATCTGGCGAAGGAGCTGGGTAACGACAAGAAGTACACCGTTGTTACTGTAGATATTCATCGCAAGGGCGAGCGCGACCTGACTACCAGAGATGTTGCTTTCTGGATGGACAGCGAAGCTGGTTACAAGGATTTTGTTGCTCAGGTTAAAGAGTATGCTGGTTCTGACAAGGTTATCCTTGTACCACAGATTCTTGGTACCAAGGGCAATGTTGTATATAAGAAGATCGTTACAGACCTGGGATGCCCAGTAGTTGAGACTACCGGTATGCCACCATCTGTAAACGGTATTCGCCTCCGTGATGTACTTCTCAGTGCATTGAAAAAGAAGGGCATTCGGGTTATCGAAAACTGCAAGGCTGAAAAGGCTGAGATTTCTGGCAGCAAGGCACTTTCTGTTGAGGCTGGTGGCGAAGTTCGTACCCAGACTTACAGTGCTGATAAGTTTATCCTTGCTACTGGCGGCTTCTACAGCGGCGGTATCACCATGCGCGACTTCGGTCAGGCAAAAGAGGTTCTCTTCGGTCTGCCGGTTGCTGCTGATTGTGTTGAGGACAGATGGGTTAACAAGCAGCTGTTCTCTGACAAGAAGCAGACCTTTGCGAAGGCTGGCGTAAGAGTTGATGAAACTCTCCGTGGTGTGGATGAGTCTGGCAATGTAGCTCTTGAAAATGTTTATGTTGCAGGCCGCAACCTGAGTGGCTATGATTTCTGCTTTGAGCATTCCGGCAATGGCGTTGCTTTAGCTTCGGCTTACAAAGCTGCCAAGGCTTGATTGAAAGGAGTATTATATTATGGAGTTAGAAGAGAGAGCAAGAGATTCAGCTGATAATTGTATTGCCTGCACATCCTGTGTTGCTGCATGCCCAGTTACCAAAGCTAATCCTGATTACAAAGGACCAAAACTCGTAGGTCCTGCTCATAATCGTATGCACTTTTCCAATGATTTGGGTAATTTTGATGATTATGAGGAAAGCCTGAAGTTGTGTTCCAACTGCAAGAACTGTGATATTACCTGCCCTAACGGCGTTTCCGTTGCTACCTTGAATATGTTGGAGCGTGGCAAGTACTATAAGGCTCATCCTGAGAAGCACACTCAGGCTGACAAGATGCTTAGTCACAACTTCCAGATGGCAGATCTTTTAAAGAGCATCCCAATGGGTCGTACCTTTGCCAATATGGGTATGTCCATAGGTGAAGCAATGGGTATGATGGGTGCTATGGGTATTGCACCACAGCGTCATTCCCCAAGATTTGCTACTACTTATTTCAGAGAGATGTTCAAGGACATCAAACAGCCTGAGGGCTTGACCAAGGAAGTGTTGTTCTTCCCTGGCTGCTATATCGATACTAATGATCCTGAGGTTGGCGTTGCCTTTGTTAAGGTTATGAATGCCAATGGATACAAGGTTCTGATGGATGATCGTTTCAAGTGCTGCGGTTCTCCATTGGTTGTTGGCGGTTACTTGGATGAGGCCAAGAGCCATGCCGATAACAATGTGGCAATCATAAACGAGTATGCTGCAAAGCAGATTCCGGTGATTGCATGCTGCACTTCCTGCTCTTTGATGCTGAAGGCAGAATACACTGAGCTCTTTGCTGAGGAAAAAATGGCCGAGGCAGCCAAGAATGTATATGATGCATTCGAATTCCTCACTATTCTTGCTGACAAGGGTGAGCTGAAGCAGGTTAAGGTAAATACCGACAAGAAGTTCCTCTATCATGCACCATGTCATCTTCGGGCACAGGGGATGGGGACCCCGGCTGTTGATTTGCTGAGAGAAATCGGCGTTGACATTGATACTGCTGATGCAGGATGCTGCGGTATGTCCGGTTCTTATGGTTTCCATAAGGAAAACTATGAGACTTCCATGAAGATTGGTTCTGAGCTCTTTGATAAGATCAATGCCAGCAACCCTCATAAGGTTGTCTGCGATTGCGGTACTTGCCGTGAGCAGATCAGACATGGCACTAATGCAAAGACCACGCATCCAATTCAGGTTTTGGCAAAGGCTTACGAACAATAAGCCACAAAATTTAATGAGATGAGTCCGGCAGATTTCATTAAGGGAGATAATGAGGGGAACTCCAGCGAGGGTTCCCTGCAGCCTGGCTCTATCATAGAAATACTGGCAGGATTTGAGAGAGGTCTTGCTGGTAAAATGCAATATTTTTATAAGGGGGATATTTTAAATGTCAAAGAAGTATGTTATGGCGTTGGACGCTGGAACAACAAGCAACAGAGCGATCATTTTTGATGAAAACTCTAAGATTGTAGGTGTATCTCAGAAGGAATTCACTCAGATTTTTCCTCAGCCAGGTTGGGTTGAGCATGATGCTGATGAAATCTGGAGCACAATGACTACAGTTATGAAGGAAGCTCTGGAGCAGAGCGGTCTGAACGCTAGTGACATCTCAGCAATCGGTATCACCAATCAGCGTGAGACCACTGTTGTATGGGACAAGAACACTGGCCGTCCTGTATACAATGCAATCGTTTGGCAGTCCCGTCAGACTGCTGATATCGCTGAGGGTCTGAAGAAGCAGGGTCTGACTGAGGAGTTCAAGAACAAGACTGGTCTGACTATTGATGCTTATTTCTCCGGTACTAAGATTACCTGGATTCTGGAGAATGTTGAAGGCACTCGCGCTCGTGCTGAGGCTGGCGATCTGATTTTTGGTACTATTGACACTTGGTTAATATGGAAGTTGACTGGTGGCAAAGTACATGTAACTGATTATTCCAATGCTTCCCGTACTCTGATGTACAACATCAAGGAATTGAAGTGGGATGAGCAGCTCCTGTCTTATCTGAAGGTTCCAGCTAAGATGCTGCCAGAGGTTAAGCCTTCTTCCTGCCGCTATGGCTTTACTGAGCCATCCATCCTTGGTGCTTCTGTACCTGTATCTGGTGCAGCTGGTGACCAGCAGTCCGCTCTGTTCGGTCAGAACTGCTTCGAGCCAGGTATGGCTAAGAATACCTATGGTACTGGTTGCTTCATGCTGATGAACACTGGTACTGACATCTATGATTCCAAGAACGGCCTGGTTACTACCATCGCTTGGGGTCTTGATGGCAAGGTTGAGTATGCTCTCGAGGGTTCCATCTTCGTAGCAGGTTCCGCTATTCAGTGGCTCCGTGATGGCGCTCGTATGGTTGATTCTGCTCCGGATTCTGAGTGGGTTGCCAAGAAGGTTCGTGACACCGCAGGTGTATATCTCGTTCCTGCATTCGTAGGCCTTGGCGCTCCATATTGGGATCAGAATGCCCGTGGTATGATTATTGGTATTACCCGTGGTACTACCAAGGCTCATATCGTTCGTGCAACTCTTGAGTCTCTGGCATATCAGACCAAGGATGTTCTTGGTGCAATGGAAGCAGATTCCAACATCAAGTTGGCTTCCTTGAAGGTTGACGGTGGTGCTGTTGCCAACAACCTGCTCATGCAGTTCCAGGCTGATATTCTGGGCGTTCCTGTTGATCGTCCTCAGATTATCGAGACTACTGCTTTGGGTGCAGCTTATCTTGCTGGTCTTGCTGAAGGCGTATGGGCTAACAAGGAAGAACTGAAGACTGCTTGGAAGCTGGATGTTCGCTTCGAGCCTGTAATGGAGAAGAGCGAAGCTGACAAGCTGTACAAGGGCTGGAGAAAGGCTGTTAAGCACTCCATGCACTGGTTGGATGAAGAGTAATAGTTACTCTGGGGTTTCAGCGTAATTGCTGAATTAGTTAGGATTCAATATCTGGTACCGGTTTATAAGGGGTACCGGTACCAGATATGAATTATAGTATTCATTCATATTTATTTAATGAAAGAGGGATTTAAAAAATGGACAATTTGTTAGGCGAGTTTATGGGAACCATGGTTCTGATGGTATTTGGTTGCGGTGTTAACGCAAACATGACTTTGGCTAAGACCTGCGG
>CADACU010000046.1 GCA_902786545.1 uncultured Anaerovibrio sp. | reverse complement strand
TTTTATCAATTTTCTCAAACCGCCGGGGATGACCTCCCACGATGCAGTGGGGTTGGTCCGCCGGGTGTTGCAGGAAAAACATGTGGGCCATGCCGGAACCCTCGATCCGGGAGCAGCCGGCGTATTGCCTATTGCCGTAGGGCGAGCAACTCGGCTTATTGAATATTTAGATAATGTAAATAAATCCTATAGGGCAGAAATGCTTTTGGGAATGGAAACAGACAGTGGGGACGACAGCGGTAAGGTGCTGGCGTCTTCCACTGATTTTTCTATGCCTGATAATAATCAGATAGAAGAAGTTTTTTCCTCCTTTACTGGAACTATTGTGCAGGTGCCGCCAGCCTATTCAGCCATTAAAATCAATGGCCGTCGGGCCTGCGATTTGGTACGGCAGGGGGTAGAGGTAGAGATTCCGTCCCGTCAGGTGGAGATTTATCATTTGGCGCTTATTGCTAAGGATAATGCAGCGAAAACCTTGCTTTTTGATGTGGATTGTTCCAAGGGTACATATATACGCTCTTTATGTCAGGATATGGGGCGTGCCATGAATATTCCGGCAACCATGTCCTTTTTAGTGCGTACCTCCGTGGGAAAATTTAGTTTAAATGATGCTCTTACGGTGGAAGAACTACAGGAAAAAAAGGAAACGGCTCTTTTAGCAGCTGATGCATGTATAAGTCATATACCTAAATATAATCTTAATCCAGATCGTCGTAAGGCATTTTGCAATGGTTTGTCGACTTCTGACAAAGGTTTTTCTGCAACTGTGTCCTTTAAGGATGAACTTTTATTAAGAGTTTATTCGGAGGGTGAGTTTTTGGGTATTGGACATTATGATTTAAAAAATAAGACAATAGTCCCAGACAAGGTTTTATCGGTAATTAGCTGAATTGGTGGACTATTTCAAATATTTTATAGCTTCCACGGATTTTTCTGTATTGTACTTCTAAGAATACTCTTGTATAATGAAGAGTAGTGCAGTACAAAGGGGAGTGTTTACCATGTATGAGGATAACCTTAAGCAGGATTTTCAGGTAATACCGGACAAGGCAAACACTGTTAAACTGCGTTCTGAGGTGGAGCTTAGTAATAAGATTATTGATGCTCTGTGTTACAGTTATCAAGGTGTCTATTATGTAAATCTGGATACTGGACAGGTTCGTGGTTATCGCATGGCTAGATTTATCAAGGATAAATTTGGTGATGAGTTTGGCCGTGGCAATTATGAAACACATATATATACCTTTGTACGTAATGTCGTGTATTATGAGGATCAGACGCTTTTTGAACCGATTCTTACAATTTCCAGTCTTCGGCAGATTTTTTCCCGCCAGATGTCCTATGGTTTTTCTTATCGGACCTTTATGAATGATGAGATACATTATGGTCAAGTAGAAGTCCTAAAGGTACTGGATTCCGCGAATGAGCTTGTTTTGGCCTTCAAAAGCATGGATAAACAGCAGCAATTAATGGAAAATGAGCGGGAGAAGGAGATTAATCGCGTTCAGGAAATGCTGTACCATTTGAAGTCCTTGGCAAGACCTATGCTATTGGATGTTATTTCTGGCGCGAAGGCTGCTAAGGATGAATTAGCAAAAGCCGAGGAGGCCGGAGCAACCCTGGATAAAATCCTCAGTGACGGTGAGAAATTGTTGGCTATTTTTGATGTTATTGTTTCCAAGGAAAATGATAATCGGGAAAAAATCGAAGAGGCCATAATGCGGTTGAAGCTGCCGGAAGAATAATTATCAAATATTAATTGATTATTTGACTAAGGGCGTGATTTTTTGTCTGGTATGAAAATTTTAATAGTGGACGAATCAATGCTTTTTAGAAGTATGTGTTCCCGCGAAATCAGAAATGAAGCTAATACGGATTGTGATATAGATAAAGTCGGTGATGCCCATGAAGCATTACGACGCATAGCCGACAATGAGCCTACTGGCATACTGGTCAACACACGATTGACAGGTATGTCCGGTTTTGATTTTATTCGCGAGGTTAAGCGAAAATATAGCTCAAAAATTATTGCCATCAGCACCATGGAAGAAGACCGTGGTATGGCCATGTCAGTAGGGGCCAATGAGTTTATCATTAAGCCTATTGGTGTAGCCGCCTCCAAAACAGAGTTTTTGCAGATGGTTGCCAAGCGCGTTGTCGAGCTTTCTAAAGGGGTGCAGGTTGTAGCCAAGGTTTCGCCAAGAGAGGGTGGATGGTGCAAGTTGGTGGCTATCGGATCCTCAACAGGTGGTACCGAGGCCTTGTCGGAGGTTTTGTCCCATTTGCAGGCCCCAATGCCACCGGTTTTAGTGGTCCAGCATATCAGCCCTACTTTTTCTAAGCTGTTTGCGGAACGTCTTAATAATGAGTGTCCGTTGCCAGTTAAAGAGGCTGAAAATGGAGAAGTGGCCAAAGAAAACACCATTTATATTGCACCAGGTGACAAGCATATGTCTGTTACCGGCTCAATTAATTCTATAACTATATCTTGTAAGGCCGGGGAAAGAATACATGGTGTTACTACATCAGCGGATGTATTGTTTGAGTCAGTGGCCAAGCTGATTGGCAATCGGGCTGTAGGAGTCATATTAACCGGTATGGGGGTAGATGGTGCAGCTAAGTTATTGGAGATGCGCAAGGCTGGAGCCCGAACTTTAGGACAGGATGAGGCATCTTGTGTAGTGTATGGTATGCCTAAGGCGGCTTTCAATATGGGAGCTGTGGAAAGACAGGTAAGTCTACAAAATATGGCCAGGGAAATTACCGCATTGGTTCATAATATATAAAAGCGACTGAAGGTAAAGGATTCAGTCGCTTTTTGTATGCCGTTTTTTAATTAATAAAATAATAGCATGGCTATTCCGCCAGAGGCAGACATGGCCACCATGAAGAATTTAAGTATAGGACGGGGGGCCAGGCGGGTAAGCTTGGCACCTAGATATGCACCTACTGATTGGCCGACGAGAGTTTGGATAAATATGAGAAAATCCAGCTGTCCGTTTAAAATATATCCCATGCCTCCTGCAATGGAAATGGGCAAAATTACCATCATGCAGGTACCGATGGCGTAAAGAACCGGTACGCCAAAGATTATCATAAGGGTAAGTTGAATAAAGGCCGCCGCTCCAATACCAAAGGTTCCGGATATAAGACCATTGAGACATCCGGCGATACTGCCGTAGATATAGAGCGTGTTTCCCTCCAATAAACCCGCCCGGGGAGGAAAATGCTTATTTAACCATTCCGGCTGATATACTTTGGTGTACAGCAGGATGGCCGACAGTACCATAATGGAACCGGACATTTTCCCTAAAATATCCGATGGTATGATATTGGAAATATTGGCCCCCATAAAGGCACCAATCATGCCACTAATACCTAGAACAGCGCCAGTTTTGGGGATAACATTTCCCTCTTTGAAATGGCTGTAGGCACCGGACATTGTGGTAAAGACCATAGCGGAAAGAGCCACCGCCAGGGCAGTATGAATTGGTACCCCAAAGCCAACCGTTAAAAGGGCAATGGTGATACCAGCTCCGCCAATACCAATAAAACCGATTATCATACCCATTATAAGCATGGAAATAAATAACATGATATTACCTTCTATTCTTCATATTCTTATTCACAATATATGAAAGTATAGCATAGGGGGGACTTTCTTGTCGAATACTACATAGAAGCATTGATAGGAGCCGTGCTGTCAGCATTAGGACGCACCAAAGTTTTCCTGTAGAGCCTGACAGAATTGTTGGGATGACTTGGAAAAAATCTGATTTTTTTTCCAGGCTATATATGGTTGATCGTATATGGTATGGTTTAGCGGACGGGTACAGATATTTGTTCCGGTGGTATTCACGATACCCTCAAAGGAAATGGCGTAGCCCAGGCCTGCATGTACCATCAGGGTGGCATTATACAGCAGGGTATATGAACCGACTATATTCAGCTCATCCAGAGGCTTGTTCAGCCATTTGAGCAGGTCTTCGGCATGGGTGCCGGAGGACAGGGTTTGACGGGAAAGCAGTAGCGGTTTATCCCAAAGATCACTGGGGGAAATCTGTTCTTTTTGCGCCAATTCATCATCCTTTTGCATAAAAACAACCCAGCGGTCCTGCGATGGAACAGGCAGAAGAATATATTTGTCCGGATCCAGTTTTCCGTAAATATAGGCAAAGTCGATAAGTCCCCGTTCCAAATGGTAGCGAATGGTTTCACCATCACCGCTTATGATGTGAAAATGTACATTAGGGTGCTTATTTTGTAATGCTTTGGCCACCTGGATAACCAGCCCAAAATTTACAGATTCACCGGCACCAATTCGAATATCTCCCTGAATTTCTTCCTGATGAAGAAGTTCCTGCTCGGTTTTTTCTACCAGCGAAAGGATTTCTTCGGCCCTACGCCGAAGTAAAAGACCATCGTCGGTCAGATTGATTTGGCGGGGTTCCCGTATGAGAAGCTGTTTGCCATATTCATTTTCCAAATCCATTATTTGCCGGGAAAGGGTAGGCTGGGTAAGGTGAAGCTTTTCTGCAGCGCGGGAAAAGCTCTTTTCTCTGGCCACGGTTAGAAAATAATTCAAAACCCGTAATTCCATGGTAAAACCTCCTAAGTATCAGCGTTCTTGGGTATATTATACGGGTAAATATCTATTACTGTAAAGCATAGAAGAGTATTTTCTATAGGTATTGGTATTAGAAAATGCTTTTTGCTATACTTTAACCATCAAGAAAAAGTACAGTGGCTGAGCAGGGAGGAAATACCATGAACAAGGCAATAAAACAAATTTTGGCAGGTATGTTGTGTGCAGGTGTGATGGCGATAGGTATAAGTGCAGAGGCAGCAACACAGGAGGGAATTGTTATGCGGAGTGCAGAGCAGCACAGTGATCGGGCCATTAAGGTTGAAAAATTAAATTTGACCAGTGAATGGGATAAGGTCTTTGCCAAAAGTGAGGCCGTAAACCATAAGAAGGTAACTTTCGTAAATCGGTATGGAATTACCTTAGCTGCCGATATGTATATTCCAAAGGGAGCGAAGGGGAAGCTGGCAGCTTTAGCGGTAAGCGGACCGTTTGGCGCAGTTAAGGAACAGTCCTCTGGGCTTTATGCGCAGGAAATGGCGAAAAGAGGGTATTTGACTATTGCCTTTGACCCATCCTTTACCGGGGAAAGTAGCGGTGCCCCAAGGTATGTGGCTTCCCCGGATATCAATACCGAGGACTTTTCTGCAGCGGTGGATTTTCTTTCCGTTCAGGAAAATGTTGATCCGGAGCGTATTGGTATAATCGGCATCTGTGGTTGGGGTGGTATGGCCATCAATGCTGCGTCCATGGATACCCGGATTAAGGCTACAGTGGCTTCTACTATGTACGATATGACCAGAGTCAGTGCCAATGGGTATTTTGATTATGAAAAGGATGCTGCGACGCTTGCCAAGGAGCGTTATGCCAATCGGCAGGCACTGAACAACCAGCGTACCGAGGATTACCGAAATGGCTTTTATAAAAATGCCGGGGGTGTACCGGATGTTTTACCGGAGGACGCACCTTGGTTTGTGAAAGATTATTTCACATATTATAAGACGAAGCGGGGCTACCATCCTCGATCCCTTAACTCCAATGGGGGCTGGAATGTGACTTCCGGTCTTTCACTGATGACTATGCCAATTTTGCAATATAGTGGTGAAATTCAAAGCGCTGTAATGGTTCTCCACGGTGAAAAGGCTCATTCCCGTTATTTCGGCGAGGATGCCTTTAAAAAGCTCAAGGGTGAAAATAAAGAGCTGGTAATAGTTCCGGGAGCATCTCATATCGATTTGTATGATAATATGGCAAAAATTCCTTTTGATAAAATTGAGAATTTCTTTAAGAAAAATTTGAAATAAAAAAGCACTAAGCCAGTACTGACAGTCAGTTCTGGCTTTTAATGCTAAATAATGTAAAAAGAGGGACCTGTGTATTATGAACAAATTATTTAAAATAGCCGTATTTCTTTGTTTAGGAGGGATTGTTATGGCCAGTTCAATGGCAGGAGCTCAGTCAATTCGTACACCGGAGGGAAATATGCCAATGGTGCATTGGGCTGTGCTGGAATCTACCCCAGGGGATATGATGGCCATGGCTCAAATCGGTGGAAAGACTGTAGCACCACAGACCGCCAAGGCATTTTTCCAAAAGACAGAATCAATGTTTACTTCCAGCCATATTGTTGAGAATTTGGAAACTAAAATTCCATTAAGTACAAAAGGATTTCACTCTAATGTCGTAACTAAATAACATACAAGGATAGCTTTTCAGACGCGTACTGGTAGGTGAAATAGGGTGAACAGACGAGAATTTTTGAAAGTAAGCAGTATGGGGGCAATTACGCTGTTTTTATCCGGGTGCGGTTTATCTGCCTTGTCGGACAGCAAAGGTAATAAAGTGCCGGAAAAGGGCAGTGTGTCAGGAGGTAAGAATATGAAAATAGTTGTTATCACATCCAGTCCACATCCCAAAAACGAATCAACCTCCATATATTTGGCGGATAGGTTTACGGAAGGGGCTAAAAGCGCCGGTCATGAGGTATTTACCTTTGATGCAGCCAATACAGATACCCACCCGTGTCGGGGGTGTGACAAATGCGCCATGGATGGTCCGTGTGTATTTAAGGATGATATAGAAAATACATTGATGCCAAAGATGCTGGAAGCAGATTTGATTGTTTTGACTACGCCACTGTATTATTTCGGTATGTCGGCCCAATTGAAGATCATTGTGGACAGATTTTATTCCCGTACCAGCAAGCTTCATGGGAAGAAATCAATTATGATGGCAACGGCTTATAATAGTGCCGATTGGACGATGGAGGCTTTGTCCAATCACTATGACACGCTGGTTAGATATATGGAATGGACCGATGTGGGACAGGTGTGGGCTACCGGTTGTGGCGCCCGTTCACTGGTGGAAAAATCTGAATTTGCCAATATGGCCTATAAAATTGGGGCTAATTTGTAAGAGGCTTAGCACAGGATAAAAGATATAGGGTATATCCATTTGTACTATAGAAAGGATGAAGAAAATGAAAAAAATATTGTTGTTGTGCGTTAGTTTGTTGGTTGTACTGGGGATTATGGGCTGTGGCTCAGATAAGGGGAAGGCTGAGGAAAAACCTGCTTCTGCAGCTCAGGCAACCACCGGTGCATCGTTACCGGTCGCCAATAGCAAGATTTTGGTCGCTTACTTTTCTGTTACAGGCAATAGCAAGCAGCTGGCTGAAAATACAGCCAAGGCTTTGGGGGCAGATATTTACGAAATTCGTCCAGCGAAACCATATACTAAGGATGATTTAAATTACAAAGATGAGACTACCAGAGCTACTGTGGAGCAAAAGGATGATAATTCCCGTCCTGAACTGGCTGATACTAATGCTCCAATCGCCAATCATGATACAATCATTTTAGTCCATCCAATTTGGTGGGGACAGGCACCTAGGATTATGAATACCTTTGTGGAATGCTATGATTTTTCAAATAAAAATATTACAAGTATTTGTACTTCTGGTGGCAGTGACATCGGTACAAGTGGTGAATATTTGAAAAAGCTTACATTTGCCAAGTTTAAGGCTAATCATGCCCGGGCAACCTGGAAGCAGGGTAAGGTATTTTCTCCTCATGCCTCTGCTGAGGAAATCAAAAGTTGGTTTAACGGTTTAGGATTTTAATATGAAGTGGCCTGATATATCAAAAAAGATGCTGGTGACAGCGCTGTTACCCATACTGCTGGTATTGGTGATGTGCTTTCACCATATCCCCAAATTGTTCCACGAGATAATTGGTATAGTATGGTTTTTGCTGATTATTGTGCATATTTATCAGCACCGTCAATGGTTTGGTGGGCTGCGGCAAGGGGCTTGGCACGCTGAACGGTTGTTAAATACTGCAACAAACATACTGCTTTTTGTTCTGGTAATAGTGGTAATCGGTGCAGGAGCAGGCATTTCCAATTATCTTTTCCGGGAAATTATGCCTTTGGATATACAGCGCAGTATAACCATTCACCAGTTTCATGTATCACTGGCTTACGGCATAATGCTTTTGTGCGGGATTCATTGGGGGCTGCATTGGAAAGGCTGGCTAGGACAGTGGAAACAGGTATTTAACATTGATAATGCAGCAGGGACTCATCCTTGGGTTAAATATTGCCTGATGGTCATATTGATTCTTGGTGGAATTTATAGTTCCATCATAAATCAGGTGGGAGACCGCCTGCTGATGAAGCATATTTTTGCTACGGCGGCTACTGCCTTGCCGGGAGCGGCTTATACCATATTGATAGCCTGTCTGTTGGGCTTGTATGTTTTGGTTGGTATGGCTATTGGCAGAATAATCAGGTAAAGAACTCTTCAAAGATAAGTTTTTGATAGGGGAAGTGTTTATGCATATTAAGCAAAAAATAGCAGTAGGACTGGCAGCTGTAATGTTTATGTCAGCAAATATAACGAGGTGAAGATGTCCCCCTACTCTTTAGGTGGGGGTGAAAACAAACTTCAACAGGTGGTGAGCATATATCCCACCTCGTTGCGACGCGAAGCTAGTCCTTTAGGGAAACGCTAATTGGAAGATTTTTCTTCTAAAGAAGAAAAATTTGAACAATGGCGTTATAACGAGTACGGAGGTAGCAGAAATGGCAAATAATAATCGTAAAGCAGTAAAGGTGGTTCAGACCGCCGGCCGGCAGCAGTTAGGGGAATTTGCCCCGGATTTTGCCCGTTACAACGATGATATTCTTTTTGGGGAAGTGTGGTCAAAAAATGATGTATTATCTTTGCATGACCGCAGTATTGTGACGGTTTCAGCCTTGGTGGCCAGTGGCATTACTGACAGCTCTTTGAAATATCATTTGCAGTCAGCTAAAAATAATGGTGTAACTAAGGAAGAAATGGCTGAGATTATTACTCAGCTGGGCTTTTATGGCGGTTGGCCAAAGGCTTGGGCTGCATTTAATCTGGCCAAAGAGGTATATAAAGATACCGCAGCAGCTGCTAATACCTCAGGTAATGAAACCTTGGAAAATATTATGGCTACCAGTTTGTTCCCCGTTGGTGGTGTAAATGATAATTATGCCCAGTATTTTGATGGTACCAGCTACTTAAATATGCTGTCCCTGAATCAGGTTGTCATTGGCAATGTTACCTTTGAGCCAGGCTGTCGCAATCATTGGCATATTCATCATGCTGATAAGGGGGGCGGGCAAATGCTGTTAGTCACCGCCGGCCGTGGCTATTATCAGGAGTGGGGCAAACCAGCCCAGGAGCTTAAGCCGGGGGATGTGGTACATATTCCAGCTAATGTAAAGCACTGGCATGGTGCGGCGCCAAACTCGGCCTTCCAGCATTTGGCCATTGAGGTGCCGGGGGAAAATACTTCCAGTGAATGGTGCGAGGCTGTAGATCTGATGGAATACAATAAATTAAAGTAAAACGATGTATTTAAACTAATTTGTTGTGTACTTTTTGTTAAGGAGAGAAAATGAGTAAACGAGTTGTAATTATTTCCTCCAGCTTGAGGAAAAACAGTAATTCAGAGTCCTTGGCCACCGCTTTTGCTCAAGGGGCAAAGGCTGCTGGTCATGCTGTGGAACAGATTACCTTACGTGATAAAGTTTTAGGCTTTTGTGAGGGCTGCTTTGTCTGTCAAAAAACTTTAAAATGCATAATTGATGATGATGCCAATGATATAGTGGAAAAAATGAAACAGGCCGATGTTTTGGTTTTCGCTACACCAGTGTATTATTATGGTATGTGTGGGCAGCTTAAGACCCTGTTGGATAGAGCCAATCCCCTTTTTCCTTCAGATTATCGTTTCCGTGATGTTTACCTGCTGGCCACAGCCGCCGAGGATGAAGAAACAACGGTAGCTGGGACACGTACTGGCGTACAGGGCTGGATAGAATGCTTTGAGAAGGCTCAGCTGAAGGATACAATTTTTTGTGGTGGCGTAACTGAAGTGGGAGAAATTGCAGGAAATCCTGTTTTAGAAACCGCATTGGTGGCCGGGAAAAATATTTAAAATGGTGCAATATCATTGTTTAGGGAGAATCTCTGATGATTAAATGTAAAATACTGGGTGTGGCAGGCCTAACGATGCTGCTGTTGCTTTCAGGCTGTTTGGCTAATCAGACTACTGACACGACTTCTGTGGTTGAAAGCCATGAAAAGGCAGTAGAGAATAATATGTCGGTTAAATTAGAGCAGAATAAGGAAATGACCATGAAATTGATGATTGATAATGCCGTAGTTCCTGTTAGCTGGGAGCAGAACCCTTCCACTGAGGAATTGAAGAAGATGCTTCCTTTGACCATCAATATGTCAATGTACGGAGGGTTTGAACAGGTTGGCTCTATAGGTCATAGCTTGACCAGAAATGATAAACAGACAACTACTCAATACGGGGATATTGTTCTGTACGCAGGTGATAAGATAGTCATTTTTTATGGTTCCAATTCCTGGTCGTATACCCGTTTAGGGCATATAGATTTGTCTCAGTCGGAAATGACGGATTTGTTATCACATGGCAATGTGACCATTAGAATTACAGAAAAGTGAATTTGTGAATAAAAGGAAAAGCTGTATGAGCTTAATGCTCATACAGCTTTTTGATAATTTCCTACATGTTCTATCCCACGGGGAATAGGCAGATTATCATATGTACTTTTGATAGCGGAATAAAGCTCAGCCTTTCGATCGAGACTTGTCTCGGGCTTTCGCCATTCCTCATAGAGCTTGTGGGTCATACGACCTGCTGCCAGAGTTTCCTCTGAATGTATTTGTATTTCAAATATCTGGCCGGATGGACTGATGGCATTTAGGTGAACAGCCTTGTACCGTCCTTTTTGGTTCAGGTATTTATTGTCGATTTCATACACATCATACCCCTTATCCTCAAGGAGCAGCATGGTCTCGCGAACCTTGTCAGCCATCTTATTGTGGTCAACTAACTCTGTATATCGGATCAGGTCACCGATTTCCCTTAAATATTCAAAGTCATTTTTTGGTTTTTCGCCAGCTTCTAAGGCTTTATTGGCCATACGCACCAGCTTTTTTTTCACACTGGAGGCTGTTTTTACGGAGTACTCCAATCCAACTAAGACTGTGCCCAGCTTTTTGGCTATACACAACATATCATGGGTAATTTGTGGTTCTATGGCAATTGCCATATTATATATCATTTGGGCCTGTGAATGGCAACCTGTCAAAATATTATCATTGGCCGCTGCAGTGGCAGATATGGCTATTTCATCACCAAAATTACAATATGATAGTGATGAATTGGGTGTGTTTGAGTTTAACAAGGCCTTCAATTCTCCTGTTCTATCCTATGGTGTAAAAATTTTAACTTTTCAATATATATATACGGATAAGAAAAGGAAGTATTACAAAAAATTGTAAAGAAGGAAATGAGTTAATTCATCACGAATTCTTACACACCGTTAGGTTATGAAAATCTGGATAATAAAAAAATTGTTGACCTGACTAATATGCCTGCGTCTATCCCACCAGAAATGAACTACGGGGAGCAGAAGGCTACTGAGTTTGGCTTAAAGCCTGGTATAAATGCTCATCTGTTGGCAAGCCGGAGCAGCATAAGGGGTGTTTGTGCAACAGAGCGGCTGACAATAAGGAGACAGTAGCTATTACCTATTAAGGGGCCTTTGTTAAGGCTTATGGCTATTGGATTCCCATTGAGGAACGGCCGGAGTGGATTATTCACTTTGGTGTAGGCTCGACATTTCCCTATGAGGAAAGTGGCATAAAGCGGTAAAAGCTTAGAAAAAGTGTTGTGTGTTAGTGGTGTGTATTATGTTGAGGAGGTATTTTTAATGAAAATTGCAGTGTTTAATGGTAGTCCAAGAAAAATGAATACGTCAGCTATGGTCCAGGCCTTTATTGAAGGGGCTGAGGCAGCTGGCCATGAGGTGGAGGAATATCAGGTTGGCAAGATGAAAATCGGTGGCTGTCTGGGCTGTGAGTATTGCCATACCAAGGGAAATGGCAATTGCGTTCAGAAGGATGATTTTGAAAAGCTGTTGCCAGCCTACAAAGAGGCGGATATGATTGTTTTCGCTTCACCGGTATACTATTTCACCATGACGGCTCAGATGCAGGCCGCTATTCAGCGGGTTTATTGCATTGGCAAGCCACAAAAGGCCAAGAAATGCGTTCTGATGCTTTCTTCTGGTTCTCCAGGTACTCACGATGGCTCCATTGCCCAGTTCAAGGATTATATGGCCTATGCCAAGATTGAGGTGGCCGGTATTCTTACCGCTGCAGGTGAGGAAAACAAATCCGAAGCAAAATTGAATGAAATCAGAGATTTTGCCAAGGGCTTGTAAAATAAGAATAAATCCCATTGATTGGTCTGTAGAGACCCCCATAAGTTAGACTAAGTAATCTAACTTATGGGGGTCTTTTTATGGCAAAATACAGTGTTGAATTCAAATTGAAGATAGTTCAGGAA
>CADACU010000045.1 GCA_902786545.1 uncultured Anaerovibrio sp. | reverse complement strand
TGGGCCGAAGGGGCCCAGATGCAATTTAATGGCATTCAAAAGGTCGATTACTCAGAAGTAGAAATCATTCCCTTATTTTAGAGCAAATTAAAACTACGCTCATCATCAGATTGATGATAGAGCGTAGTTTTTTATTGGACTAATATCAAATTATCCCTATAAAATTAGAATTTTACATTTACACCCAGTTGAATGAACCGTCCCTGCAGTGGATGCTTATTCCTAACATAGGTATTGTATACTTGATTGGTTAAATTATTGATTCTAAAGTAAATATCTACATTTTGGGTAGCAGAATAAGTGGTATTAAAGTTCCAGATGGCATAATTATTGCAGCCATAATTTGCCTTATCAAGGCCACTGCCCATGCGGGCTTCAAGATTGGCCTTCCAGCGGTCATTCTTGTAATGAATGCCTAAACGATAGCCATTTGGCTCATAATAATGGATTAGTGTTTGGGACTTAGAGTCTGTACCATTGGTCCAAGTATTGATGTAGGAATAGCCTGCCTCATAGGACCAGTTATCAGATAGTTTACCGTTGAATGTTAGATTTATACCGTGCTTTTTCTCTCTATTAACATTTGTTGGAGTTTGCTCATCGGTTCCTGGTACAGGCGACCAGATAATAGCATCGCTCATATTGCTCCAGAAATAGCTCATATCCAGAACTGCCTTTTCCGAGAACTCATGGGTAAAGCCAATAGTTTCCACATGACCGGATTCCGGCTTCAGATCAGGATTACCAATGTATTTACCATATCCCCACATAGACATATCAATATAATAGAACAAATCATCAGCTGTAGGGGCCTTAAATACCCGTCCCCAGGAAGCATAGGCCCTGGTCTTGTTGGTTGCCTGATAATTAAAGGCAGCCTTTGGTGACCAATGGGTGCCAAAGGCATCGTGGCGGTCCATACGAAGGCCTGGAATAAATATCCACTTAGTGCTAAGCTTCATAGTATCCTGCAAATACAAGGCACTTTGGGTACTTTCCTTATCTTCATAACCGCTAGGAGCGTTAGTAGAAGTGCTACGCTGCCATTCAGCACCAGCTACCAGCTTGTGGTCACCCAACTGCCAGCCATTCTGATACTCGATTCCACGCGTGTTGGTATCAAATGCCCCCTGATACTCTGTGGACTTGTAGTTGGCAAAAAGCCGCAAAAAGCCCTGCACAGGTTGATTCTCCTTAAAGCTATAAGTAAGTGAACCATTATTATAATTATGCTCCTGGCGATAATTATTGTCATATACACCCATATCCAGCTGTCTATGGTTGAAATTAAACCGCAGGGAGCTATTATCGGTTAATTTTTGATCCAAACGCAGTGAAAAACTGGTTTTGCCATAATCACTGTTTTTCATTTGGACATCTTCGCCATCCTTTTTATACTTAAAATAGCTACGACGCTGGAGTCCAGCCGTTACAAACCAGCTAAAATTCCCATCACTGCCCTGATTGGATAACTCGTAATTATGGGCACCATAAGAACCGGTATTGAGGTCCAAGGTAGTCTCCGGTGTAGTCCCCTTCTTGGTAATAATGTTTACCACACCACCTACTGCATCACTGCCGTAAAGAGCTGAACCGGCACCCTTTACAACTTCAATGCGCTCAATATTCTTTACAGATGGTATCATCCCCAAGCTGACAGTGGCCCGTGTCATAGAGCCCTGGGCATTATTCAGGCGCTGTCCATCAATAAGAACTACTACCCGCTGATCACCGTTAATAACTACTTCCTGGTCACCATTGGCGTTACCATTGTTCACCACAACGCCATTAACATGCTGCAAAGCCTCCGCCACATCAGCGTAGTGATTGTCCTCAATCTGCTGGGCGGTAATAACCGTCACATCAGCCGGGGTGCTCATACGGGACGATGGCATACGCTCCGCCGTAACCACTACATCCACAATATCGTCATTCTCCACACCTGCGGCCTGACATACTGCCACACTGGAGCACAGTACACCAACCGCCAAAGAGGCTAAAACCTTGTTAGCCAACTCGTTTTTCATATCCCATTCCTCCTAAAACTATTCCACTGCCGTAAGATATTGTTGTGGCCCCAGTTTAAACTTGTCACCGTATACCCGGTAAGCAATTTCCTGAACCGCAAACACAAAATCCTGTGAGCAGTTATATATGTACCCTTCATCCGGTTCAACAAGTTGGCCATTTTTTATAGCCTTCATGCCTTGTAACGAAGGGTCATTAACATATTCATTTTTGATACGGTCAATATCTAAATTGCCATGGTCATTATAGCTGGGCAAAAACAAAATATCCGGGTCACTTTCCACCAATTTTTCCTTGGTCAGTATCTCACCACTCTTTAGCCCCACGGCGGCCAAGCCATTGGTCACCCCGGCCAGCTTGCAGGCTTCATCAAAGGTGCAGCCAATCCCGCCGTAATTTCTCATCAGGGAAATCAACACCACACTGCGCCGGTCTTTAGTAGGAATTTCTGCCACCTTGGCGGAAATATCTGTCAATTTTTTATCCATTTTTTGCAGCAGCTTTTCCCCCCGTTCCGGTTCACCGGCGGCCTGGGCCAACAAAGTAATTGTTTCCTTTATATCCTGTAAATTACGGGGGCCCTTGCATACCACCACCGGTATCCCCAAATCCCGCAGAACATCAACCCGGGATAAATCCCCCCAATCAGGGAGAATAACCAAATCCGGCTGAAGGGCAGCTATTTCCTCGCCTTTAGGAAAGCCAATCTTGGTAGGCACCTTTTGACCCAGCTCCACCATATTGGATACAGTAGGGTCATCCAACATATAATTCACTGCCACCATCCGCTCCGGTTCCACCAGCCCCAGCATTATTTCATCAGTTCCCAGGGACAAAGTGAGTATTCGTTTCGGCTTGGCCGGTAAATTCACCTGCGTTCCCTTGGCATCAGTAACAGTATACGCGGTCTGCTGAGCAGTGTTACCACCATTATTTAAACAACCTGTCAAACAAATACTGATAAGTATCAATAGGGCAATAAGGCTGCATCTGGTCACTTTCATCATAATATATTCCTCCCAGGAGCATACAAAAACCGCCCTCAGATGAGGACGGCCGAAAGAACATATAATGCTATCACGATAACATAAGCCAACGGCAAATCCCCTCCCCATCCCTCGCAGGTCATACGGTGATTGTCAATCAGGCAGTTCTCCTGGCTCCGGCTCATTGCTCCTCCGCGCCTTCCCAGGTTTCCCCAGTGACATTTCGTGCAGATTTGCTCCCCGTTACAGTGGCGTGACCGCGCTGGCCTTTAACCAGCTTTTCTATTAAGTCTTACGACACCTAATCCCTTTATTTACTGTTATTCTAACTCGTTTCACATAATATCATCATACAAATTTATTGTCAATGCAAAAAGGCATTAACCACAAGCAAGGGGCGCCGCTATCCTAAGGATAACGGCGCCGCCTATCATTTCATATCACATTTACGGTTTATACCCGGAACTTGCTCATGGCATTCTGCAAATCCAGGGCCAAGTTGGCCAGGGAGTGCGCTGCCGAAGCAATTTCCTCACTGGAAGCAGACTGTTCCTCGGCTGCGGCAGAGATAGTCTGGGTTTCCTCCGAGGCATCACGGCTAACCTGATCAATATTGTCCATGGCCCCCACAACATTCTGCATGCCCTTGGAAACAGTCTGAACAGCAGAATTGATTTCCTCCATCTCAGTCTTGATAGAGGATACCCGCTCAGTAATATCCTGGAACTGTTCGCCCACTTCGCGTATGGCCTGGGTTCCAGCCGATACCTCTCTGGTACCCGACTCCATAGCCGTAACAGCTTCCTGGGTGTCACCCTGAATAATATTGATGCGGTTCTTGATTTCCTCAGCCGATTCCTGGGACTGCTCAGCCAGCTTCCGGACTTCCTCGGCTACTACTGAGAAGCCACGTCCGGCTTCACCGGCCCGGGCGGCCTCAATAGCTGCATTTAGGGCCAGCAGGTTGGTCTGGTCTGCTATGGAGGAAATACTTTCAACAATTTCACCTATCTGCTTGGAGTTTTCACCCAGCTTCTTTACTACCTCAGCCGAATTGGCCACGCTCTTTTCAATGCCATTCATCTTATCCATGGCATTCCGCATAAGCTGGGAACCATTATCCGCTGCACTGGCCATTTGCTCAGTGTTGTCAGTAACCACATTGGTCTTATCAGTCATGGTATTGATATCACCAAAGGCGGTATCAATACTGTTCTTGGCATCTTCCACGCTGGAAAGCTGCTTGGCCATGCCGCCAGCCACATCCACCACGGACTCAGCCACATGGGTAGCTGCATCAGCCGCCTGCTGGGAGCTGGCCGTCAGCTCTTCACTGGAGGCCGCTACCTGTTCGGCAGTGCTGATCATCTGTCCTATCATGTTCTTCAGATTCTGGTGCATGTTATTGAAATTATCGGCCATCTGCCCCAGCTCATCCTGGGAAGTTACAGCCAAAGGAGACAACCGCAGGTTGCCACGGGACATCTCGCCGATATGGGCCGCCAAAGCCTCAATCCGGCTAACCATGCCATTGGACTGATATACAATACTTCCAACGCAAAGGGCTATCATAATCACGCACACAAAAATCATAATCTTGGTAAGGGTTACCGCCGGTGCGTTAATCTCCTCCTGTGGCATGCAGAGGGCCATCTTCCATCCTACACCTGGTACAGTGGTGTAATACAGATTATAGCCATCATATTCGGTAATGCCGTTTTCATTGGACAGCATGGTCTTGCCGGCCGCGGCCAGACTCTTGTCCTCTTCGTCGGTAATCTTCTTTCCTTCAGCTACTGATGCTGCATTTTCCGTGTAGATATACACACCATCTGCGGTGGTCAGGATGGCCCGGCCATTTTCACCCACCTTTAAGCTGCCCATCAGCTCACTGATTTCCTTCAGGGAGAAATCCACCGTTATACAGCCCACATATTTCCCGGACAAATCCATGATTGGGGCAGAGCAGGTGGACATAATGACATTGGATGTCGGATCATAGTAAGGGTCGGTAATCAGAGCATCTTCCTTGCCAATACTTTTGGCATTTTTGTAATAATCCTGAGTAAAATAGTTGTACTCAGCATTGCTGTACTCATAGGTTTCCTTTATGGAACTGCCATCCCGATACCAATATGGTCCCATGTACTGCTGGGAAGCATCAAAGGCAAACGGTTCAAACCAAATACCACTGCCGAAGAAAAATTCATCGGATTGAATGGACTTGGCAATCATGGCCTTGTAGCTGTCCATTGGTGTAGTCTTATAAGTACCGCCAATATAGCGGGCCGTATTCACTGCATTGGCCTTGGCCATGTTAAGCTTGTCATTAATATAATTAACGTTAGCCTTCAGTTCGGAATTCATGGTGTTTTCCACCTGGGTTCCGATACTGTTGCTGGAGGAAATTACAGATACAATGGTCAGTATAAGCATGCCTACGACTACAAAAGGCAGCATCCCGACCAACATTTTTCCTTTAATACCCAAAGTAAACAACCCCCTTTGCTGATAATCCTCTTAATGGTTATTTTATCAGAATATTCCAACAACCGCAATGATAATCATAATTTCTTTTAACTTTTGTCAATGCAACCAGACAGTTGCATTGACAAAATAATTCTCCACAAAAAACAAATTGCACAAAATTTAATTTTGCACTTGACATTTTCCCCTTCCCAAGTTATTATCATTCCAGAAAATAAATTTTACACAATTTAATTTAAGACAAGGAGATGTATTTTATGAGTATTTACGGAAAAACCAAGGGAACTGCTATGGAGCAAATTGTCGATCAGATGGCCAAGGGCGAGAGTGACGGAGCAATGATATATCAATTTTTGGCCCGCATGGCCCGGGAGCAGGGGTTGCCAGATGTGGCCAAGAAGTTTTACAATATTGCCATGCAGGAATCCATTCATTCCGGTTTCTTCTCCGCCTTAAACGGCAAGTATGAGCAGAATTTCTGGCCATTTGTAGCTCAGATTCAAAAGCTGGAAGCCTCCGCCGATGAAAAAATGCCGGAGATGATTGAAGGTCTCCGGAAGCTGGGCATCCCGGAAGCCGCCGATGAACTGGAGATTTTTATGGGTCAGGAAACTAATCACGGCAAAATTTTGGCCGAATTGTTAGCTGAACACGTCCCTGAACTTTGCAAATAATTGTTTCTTTCCAAGGAGATGCTACCGTGGCCAACTATGAACAACTAAAATTGAGCAACCAGCTCTGCTTTCCCTTATATGTATGTGCCAAGGAGGTTGTACGCCTGTACAAGCCTTTATTGGACGATCTGGATTTGACCTACACTCAATATATTACCATGATGGCCATGTGGGAGCATCAGCAGCTCACCGCCAAGGAGCTGGGGGAAATCCTTTATCTGGACTCCGGCACCCTTACACCGGTGCTGAAAACTCTGGAAAAGAAAGGCTTTGTGGAACGCCAACGCTCCAAGGATGATGAGCGCAGTCTGATAGTTACCCTTACAGATGTGGGACAAGACCTGCAGCATAAAGCGGCCTCTATCCCGGAAAAAATGGTAAGCTGCATTGATATGGAGCTGGAGGATTTACAAACCCTGCACCGTCTGTTGCACAAATTTATGCGTACTTCCATCCAATAAAACGATACTTATACAGTGGGGGTTTTATACCTCCACTGTATTTTGTGGAATAAAGTAAAAGTTTCGGGTGCTTGACTTCCATCTAAGATGAGAGAGTCTTAGCACCCATTAGCGTGGAGAAAATGAGGTCATCGATGAACTATAAATATTACTTTTTTGATTTTGACTACACATTGGTTAATTCTGAACAGGGTATTGTGGGCTGCTTTTTAAAGACCTTGGCCGAATACAACATCCCAGCCAAGCCATGGGATGAAATCAAGCTGACTATTGGTATGCCCATGCTGGATGCCATTACTCAGGTTAGTGGCTTGACTGACCCGTCGAAAAAGCAGCAATTTCTCCTGACCTACAAGAAATATGCCAATGAATTGATGACCCCTAACACCCATTTTTTCCCTGATACCATTACTACCCTAAACAAGCTGAAGGAAGCGGGCTGTACCGTGGCCATCATCTCCACCAAGACCCGTCATCGCATAGAGGATAAATTTAAACAGGATGGCTGTAGCCACCTTATTGACTTCATTATTGGCAGTGAGGACACCACCGCCAGCAAGCCTGATCCCCAGGGCATCAATATGGCTCTGGAGCGCACCGGGGCCCCGCACAGTGATGTGTTGTATGTAGGTGACAGCTTATATGATGCAGGGGCTGCCCAAAATGCCGGCGTAGATTTTGCCGCAGTACTCACCGGTAACACACCAAAACAGGCCTTTGAGACCTACCCCACCGTACAGATAATGAATAAGTTAAGTGACCTAAGATAGTAAAAAGGCGATAATCATTTATACTGATTATCGCCTTTTAAAATGCCATTACGGATAATATCCTTATTCCATTGTTTACTGCACTAACTAATCCAGCTGTATTTTGTCATAATCACTAACATCGTTTAAAATCAACGGTATACCGGCTTTTTCCAGAGTAGGTATAAGATTTACATGAAATGGTACATTTACCCCTATAACCAAATCCGGATGTAAGGATATTATCTTCTCCATGTTGGGAGAATGAATCATCCCTACATTTTCAGCGTTGGCGGTGGCCTGCTTCACCTCATCCGACAAGGCCTGAGAGGTTGTCATACCAACGATGCTGTCCGCGCCGCCTGCCGCCACAAACAAATCCACATTTGAAGCATTAAGGATTACCACTCTCTTTGGTTTTAGCGGCACGCTGACCTGACGGCCTGTACTGTCTGTAACCATCATAGTATTCGTAACAGTGGCATTGCCTTTTCCGGCAATTTCGTCGCTGAACAACACAAAAACCACAGCGGCAATAAGACACAATGCCGAAAACAGAAGACCTATTTTTTTACCCTTTTGCTATTTTTTTAAAAAAACTGTGGCGAATGCTTTACATTCAACCACAGTTCCTAAAACTGGATTTTACCTGATTATTTTAACTACGCTGTCCAGATAGGTTACCTTCACATCAGTATCGTCAATCGGATAGCCAAAGCCGCCTACACACAACGGGGTGTACTCCTCCGGTATCTGCAGCAGCTGTGATATGGCCTCACTGTTTTCCTCCAGCATAGACTCCCTGGTTCCCAGCCAGCAGGACTTCACTCCGTAGCTGTCCGCTGCCAGCATCATACTGCCAAACAGAGTACTGGCTGCATCCTCGGTATATTTTATATCCCCGCTGCCGGAAATAACCAGAAGTGTGGATATATTATCGATTATTTTACTGATGTTGCGGCCAGAAATAGTCCGGTCATCAGTACCGGTCTTAATGGCAAAATATGCATTCAGCTCGGCAAATTTCTTCATTACCACCTTGTTCTGAATAGCAGTAAAATGCCAGGCCTGATTGTTCACCACATTGGACAGCTGTTTCCCCTCTTCCAAAATAGCCATTAAATCTTCCTCGCGGAGCAGGTTGGCCGAAAAACTGTATACACTGCGTTTCAACAAAATCTTACGCATTAAATTGTTCATATTATCATCACCTTTCTCCGCAATCAACGGTTATCTATCTTGTCCATAAAGGCCAAATCGTGCTGCCGGAACCTGTGCCAGGCCAACTCCTCGTACTTGGTACCGGGCCGGCCGTAGTTAGCATAAGGATCAATAGATATACCGCCACGAGGCAGGAACTTTCCCCATACCTCAATATATTTTGGGTTCATTAGCTTAATCAAATCTTTCATAATGATGTTCACCACATCCTCATGGAAATCCCCATGATTTCGGAAGCTGAACATATATAATTTTAATGATTTGCTTTCAACCATTTTCTTATCCGGTACATAGGATATATACATGGTGGCAAAATCAGGCTGTCCCGTAATCGGGCACAAGCTGGTAAATTCGGGGCAATTAAACTTCACCCAGTAATCATTATCAGGGTGCTTATTGTCAAAGGTTTCCAATACTCCCGAATTATATTCAAAGCCATATCTGGTGTTCTGATTGCCAAGCAAAGTTATCTCTGGCATTTCTTTTCTATCTCTACTCATACATTCAACTAAGCCTGGGCTGCCTTAAAATATTTTTCCTCAAAATTCTCCGGTGACTCCGGACGACCAAACAAATACCCCTGAATGGTATCAGCATGGCAAATATCCCTCAGCAGCTCGTATTCTTCGTTGGTTTCAACTCCCTCTATACAGCAGTTAATGTTTACACTGTGGCACAAATCCACGGTGACGCCTACAAGACGCCGATCGAAGTGATTGTCCTTCTTGGTAATATTAGTGACAAACACCCGGTCAATCTTTACGATATCGCAGGACAGATTTTTCAGATAAGCCAAGGAGGAATATCCTGTACCGAAGTCATCCATAGCAATCCGGATGCCGCAGCGACGGAACTCGTCAAACTGCTGATTTATATTACTCCAGTCAGAAACGATGGTACTTTCCGTTAGTTCAAGTACAATATGCTCCGGACTTAAATCATATCGTTTCAGACAATCCTCGACAAAATCCTTGAAGGTGGCGTCCTTAATTTGCTCGTAGGACAGATTTATACTTATGGTCATTCCCGGGTTGTTTTCCTGCCATTTCTTGCACTGCTTCACCGCAGTTTCAAAAATCCAGTGTCCCACCGGAATAATCATCTTTGTTTCTTCCAGAATACGGATAAATTCCATTGGTGAAACCATCCGCCCCCTTGGATTTCGCCATCTCAGCAAGGCCTCTGCCCCAACAATTTTGTTGGTTTTGGCACTGACCTGTGGCTGGAAAAACAGGGAAAAACCCTCAAAATCCTGCTCGATGCTAAGCCGTAAATCATCCCGCATACTGAGGGACCTTTTCCAACGATTGTAATTTTCCTTGGAAAAAACACAGTTTTTGTTTTTCCCATCTTTTTTGGCCAAATCCAATGCCGCCTCAGCGTGCTTGTGCAAAACCAGATAATCCTTGCCAGACTGCGGGTAGAGCACCGTACCGGAAGAAACGGTACAAAAAACATTTTTCCCTTCGATGGTATGAGGTCTGGAAAACCCCTTTTGTACATTCTCGAAGATAGTGGTTACATCGGCCACATCCATCCCCGGACATACCACCGCAAATTCATCACCATCTAATTTGTACAGCATCAAACCAGCCGGCAAAACATCCGAAATATGTTTGGCAGCCAGCTTCAGCACCTCATCGCCATAATGGCGGTTGTAGGTTTCATTCACAATTTTGAAATTGTCTAATCCGAAAACCATCAATGCCCCGCCGACTCCATCCGCGCGATATCGGTTCAAGGCTACCTTGACAGCGTGTTCAAACTGGTACTTATTTAATAGTCCAGTCAGTTCATCAGCATGGTTTCTCTGCCCCAGCTTTTTTACCGTACCCGTAAAGAGAAAAGGCTTATCCGTCCGATTATCAAAGGCGAACTGTCCCCTACAGCGCACCCAGATATAATCTCCCTTTCGGTTTTTGATACGATACTCATAATCGTGGCCCATGTTCAGCTTCCTTGATTCGGGAATTTGAATGGACTCCACAAACCCTTCCAGATCATCAGGATGAATCAGCTTAAACCAATACTTGTTCATATCGTAAAAGCATTCCCCTGGAATGGCAAAGTCATTGGCCATATTGGCAGAAACCATTACCAAATTTTCTTGAAGATCCGTTGCAAAAAAATAATCATCAGATGTTCGTTGTATCATTTTGAAAAATAATGATATTCTTCTCAGAATCGAACCTTGCGGAATATTGACCCTCTCACTCATCAGCATCACTCGTTTTCCGATGTATTTATTACACTTTCTCTAACTACAATAATATATAAATTATTAACTTAATTCAATAATTTTTTTGGGGAATTAACAAAGAGGATAAAAAAGACATCCCGTATCATAAATATCGTTAATACAGGATGCCTTATTTCATTTTAGTTATTTTTCTTGCGTTTTTTCTGTATAAATACTATCACGATAAATACAATCAATCCCGGCAAATCGGTTTCTATTCCCGGTATAATCATCAAAATACCGCTGACAAACAGAATTACTCTTTCCAATACATTACAGTGGTCAGCCAGATAGCCAATCATGGCCGAGCTTAACCCCACCATACCCAGTACTGCGGTTACAGTGGAAAATACCAGGCCAAAGGCCGTAGCATCAATCATCAGCAGCACTGGCGACATCACGAAAATGTACGGTATGATAAAGGCGGCAATGGCCAATTTTGAAGCATTTACCCCTGTCATCAAAGGCTTGCCACCGCTTATACCGGACGCTGCATAGGCAGCTAACGCCACTGGCGGTGTAACATCAGCTATAATACCGAAGTAGAACACAAACATATGGGCTGCCAATACCGGAACTCCCATCTGCAGAAGGGCCGGTGCAGCAATGGTGGAAGTAATTACATAGTTGGCGGTGGTTGGCACCCCCATGCCCAATATCAATGAGGTTATCATAGTAAAGAACATGGTTGGCAGCAGCATACCGCCGGAAAGAGCCAACAGACCGGAAGCCAGTTTCAGGCCTACACCGGTTTTGGTCACGACACCGATAATAATACCAGCCGCCGCACAGGCAATAACCACGCCCAACACATTACGGGCACCGTTTTCCAGGCCCTGTACTATCTCAATCGGTTTCATCCGGGTGGACTTTCTCAGACTGGATGCCACAATGGACAAAACGATGGCCACCAAAGCAGCCCGCATTGGCGTATAACCGCTTACCAGCAAATAAACGATTACCACCAACGGAATAGCCAAATGCCCCCGTTCCCGGAATATCTCCCAAGCCTTTGGCAACTGATCCCGTGGTATCCCCTTTAAATTGGTCCGTTTAGCCTCAAGGTGTACCCCCAGCCACAAACCAGTAAAGTACAGAATGGCCGGAATTACTGCTGCACCAACAATATCGATATAAGGCACACCAACAAATTCCGCCATCAAAAAGGCTGCTGCTCCCATTACCGGTGGCATCAACTGTCCACCAGTGGATGAGGCTGCCTCAACTGCTCCGGCAAATTCCTTTTTGTAGCCCAGCTTTTTCATCATTGGAATAGTAAAGCTGCCGGTACCGGCTACATTGGCTACAGAGCTGCCCGAAACTGTTCCCATCAAGGCACTGGATAAAACCGCAACCTTGGCCGGGCCGCCACTGGCCCAACCGGCTATGGCGTTGGCAATATCGATAAAGAATTTTCCCAAACCGGTTGATTCCAAATAAGCACCAAACAAAATAAACAGAAAAATAAAGGTGGAAGATACTCCCAACGGGATACCAAAAATACCCTCCGTGGTGTAATAAAGATGCCCCACCAACTGGTTCAAAGACAACCCCCGATGGGCCAATACTCCCGGCATATACGGACCGGCAAAGGCATAAACAATAAATACCAGCACCACGGTCACCATAGGAATGCCGACTACCCGGCGGGTGGCTTCAATAACCAGCAGCACGCCGATTACACCCATTATCAGATCACTTGGTGTCACCATACCGGCCCGCATACTCAGCTCCCGGTACATTATACATATATAGGCCGGTGCCGCTGCCCCCAGTATAGCCAACAACACATCCAGCGGATGAACCTTGGTCCGGCTCCAGGACTTTCTGGTTGGATACAATAAATAGGATAAGGCTAGGGCAAAGCCCAAATGCACCGCCCTCTGAAGCTGGGCATCCAATATGCCAAAAATAGCTGTATACAGCTGGAACACAGAAAACACAATAGCTATGGCCGACACCAGCTTGGCCATAAATCCGGTATACAGCATGGTATCAGACTCTTTATTGTACTTTTTCAGCACTTCATCAGCTAAGTCTTTTTCGTTCTCCATAGCTGTTAATTCCCCCTTTGTTTAATTGCTTCCCATATCACTTTTCCTCGGGGAGCAATCCTAATATCTATTTCTTCACCGGGCTCAAACATTTCGTAAAGCCTGTAGCTTTTACCATCCAGCTTCACCGTCAGTTCTGTCCCCACTCCGGTACGCAGGTTCAGCTCGTTGAAATGACGGTTCATATCGTCCATAACAAAAGTGTTACCATCCTGATGAAAATTCCCATCAGTCTCCATAAAAGGCAGGCCTACACCAAAGGAGTGGTAGCGGGTAGAATAAAGTACAAAACCCTGTTGTGACTCATCCACTGTCAACAACTCCTCCACCCTGGTTTTTTGTACCGAGTGAATAAAGCTGATTTCCACCTTGGTATCCGGACTGACTTCCACCGTTGTTATCAGCTGTGTACTATTTCCGTACAGGCACAGACAGGGACGCGTCCCCCAATATAGAATCGCCATTATGGAACACAGTAAAACGAATAGAATAATTCCTTTATTTCTGGTCATTTTTAACAAAAAAGGAGCTGAAGCAGACGAGTAAATTTACTCTTGGCCATTCCCCATTGAATGGCTTCTGTAACAGCCCCTATACTTTTAATAATTATTCTTTAAAGAACTTCTCGGCACCGGCATTCATCTTAATAGGCATACCCTTGGTAGCACCCTCCTTGGTGATTGCCTTGGCGGCTGCGTGAGCTGCCTGGATGCGGTCCAGATGAGTAAACAATGCCTTGGTAATCTGATAGCCCATTGCATCGTCAATCTTATCAGTACAAATCAGCATAGCCATTACGGAAATAGTATCAACTGCCTCAGCCATACCATAGGTACCAGCCGGAATAGTAACCTTTGTATAGAAAGGATACTTGGCAATCAAGGCATCGGCCTTATCAGCTGCGATAGGAACCAGTCTTACCTTGTTCTGGGATGCAATATCCTGAACAGCAGCCGTAGGATAACCGGCAGTCAAAAATGCAGCATCAATGTTGCCGTCCTTCAAAGCACTGGCTGCTTCACCAAAGGACAGGAACTGAACATCAATATTGTCATAGGTAATACCATAAGCTGCCAAAATCTGACGGGCATTTGCCTCAGCACCGCTGCCCATTGCACCAACAGCTACACGCTTGCCTTTTAAATCAGCAACGCTTTTGATTCCCTTTCCTTCAAGGGAAACAATCTGGCAAGTTTCCGGATAAAGTGTTGCAATCCCCTGCAGGTTTCCAACCTTCTTTCCTTCAAACATCTCAGTACCATTAGCAGCATAGAAAGTAATATCATTCTGAACGATAGCCAAATCCACTTGACCTTCCTTCAGCATATTGATATTAGCCACGGTAGCCCCTGTACTCTGGGCACTGGCATTCATGCCGGAAATTTCATTGTTTAAAATCTCGGCCATGGCACCACCGATTGGATAGTAAGTACCTGCAGTACCACCAGTAGCAATGTTCAAGAACTTCTTGCCATTGTCACCGCCACCGCAACCGGCTATCAATGCAATAGTCGTCACCAGCACAACACCTAACAGGGAAATTTTGCCAAAAAACTTCATCTTCACTCCTCCTTTGAACATACCTCTCATTCATCCTCTATAATGTATATATATGCAACATATACCATTATAGCATATTAAATACATTTTTCCATTGAAAAATGTATTATTTCCCTCTTAAAACCTAGTCAATATACGCCTGACATAAATCCTTTACCACTTCACTGGCTATTATCAACCCCGCCACAGATGGTACAAAGGATATACTCCCCGGAACAGTGGCTTTTCCCTGTGGAGGTATCGGCATATTGGCAATTTCCTTCTGCCGTCTTGGTTCCTCCTTGGAATAAACCACTTTTAATTTCTTTATCCCCAGCTTTTTGAGCTTTTGCCGCATAACCCGGGCCAATGGACAAACACTGGTCTTATATATGTCAGCAACTTCCAGCTCCGTTGGATTCAATTTATTGCCGGCCCCCATACTGCTGATAATGGGTATATTTCGTTTCTGGGCTTCAACCACCAAGTCAATCTTGGCTGTTACCGTATCAATGGCATCCACTACATAATCATATTGGCTGCCAAAAAACTTCTCCCGATTATCCGGCAGATAAAAATCCTCGATGGTGTCTACAATCGCCTCAGGATTTATCGACTTAATCCTATCTGCCATCAGGTTGGTCTTGTATTGTCCTACCGTTTCAGTCAACGCATGGAGCTGACGATTGATATTGCTGATGCTCACCCGATCATTATCCACCAGCAGAAAATGCCCAATGCCGCATCTGGCCAGAGCCTCCACCGTATACGAGCCCACACCGCCTATGCCAAACACCGCCACATGACTATTAGCCAGCTTGGCCAGTGCCGCCTCTCCTAAAAGCAGCTCTGTTCTAACAAAACGACTTTCCATAATTATTCTTTATCGTCCTTAGGCTCTATAGATGGAATACCCGGCATCTGGGTTGTACGGTTCAAAAAGCTTATAACCTCCGGTCCACCATCCACACTGCCTGATTCAGTCGTCTTTGCACTTAAATCAGGGGTATCCATCTTATCATCCCCTGGCTTCTTGTCAGGATATAAAGGCGGTACCACCGGCTTTGTTTCCTTGTTGCCAAACTGAATCGGCTTTATCCGGCTATTTTTATCAGCCAACACAGCCGGGTCAAAATTAGTAGCAATAACCGTAGCCCGTACCGTATTTTCCATATTGTCATCCACTACCAAACCAATGATATTCTCTACATCCGGATGAGTATTTTCATTCAGGAAATCATTGGCGTCCTTTACATCAAACAGTGGCAGCTTGGCGTTTGAAGTAATATTTACAATCAGCCCTCGAGCTCCTTTTATAGATGTTTCGATCAGCGGGCTGTTTATGGCATCCTGAACTGCCTCCAAAACATCCTTGCCCTCGCCCATGCCCATTATAGCATCACAACTGTTGCCACTCTTGAAAATAGTCGTAACATCGGCAAAATCCACATTGATTAGTCCAGTGGTCTGAATCATTTCAACAATACTGCCAATGGACTGACGCAGTATATCATCCACCATACCAAAGGATTCAGCCACAGAAATCTGTCTGAACTCCGGCAGCTTTTGGATATTATCATTCTTGACTTCCACCAGTGCATCCATGTGCTCTCGCAGTAATTTCACCCCATCCCGGGCAACCTCCATCTTCCGGCTGCCTTCATGGGAGAATGGCATAGTCACCATACCTACAGTAAGGATGTCCATATCATGGGCTATCTTGGCCACAACTGGGGCTGCACCAGTGCCTACCCCCTTGCCCATGCCGGCAGTTATAAACACCAGATCGGCACCATTGATGGCCTTGGCAATATTCTCAGCATCTGCGATAGCTGCCTGCTGGCCCTTGACGGGATCACCACCGGTCCCCCGGCCTTTAGTAATAGCTCCACCTATCAAAAGTGCCGGTATCCCTTCAGCATCCACCTTTTTTAGTTGTCGCACATCTGTATTGATAGCCACCAGCTGACTCTTGTCAACCCCACTCTCTGCCAGGCGCATCAATACATTATTGCCACCACCGCCTACGCCAACAATTTTTATTGTAACGACGGCTTCCTTCAGGGACGACCTCGTCTCAGTCATACCAACACTCCTCCTTGCAAGCTTCTCCGCCTAAATCTATATTTTGAAAGATGTATTTCTCAATATAACTCTTCCTTGAGTAATAAGCATACCTGCCAGCATCAGCACACAACCGAATATCTCCGTGCCGGTCATCTGCTCGCTGAGGACCACCCAACCAGCCAGAGCTCCAAATACTGACTCCAGACTCATAATAATCGCTGCGTGGGCCGGTTCAGCATATTTTTGCCCCACAATCTGCAGGGTAAAAGCTATACCGGATGACATAACACCGGCAAATACTATTGGGAACCAAGCTCTTACAATATCTGCCAACACCACCTGTTCCAAAAGGAAAGCGGTGAAACAATTTAATACAGCACACACAATCAATTGGGCTACCGAAATTTCAATATTATCCTTCCTGTCAGCAAACCGGTCAATGTACATGATATGTAACGACCAGAAGATGGAGCAGATAAATGCCAAGAAATCACCATAATTTAGGGAAAAATCCCCCTTTATGGACAGACAGTAAAGCCCTACCAAAGCAGCTATGGCCCCCACCCAATTTTCCTTGTTCAGCACCTTGCCGATAATAACGGACATAATCGGTACAAAAATGATATACAAACAGGTAATAAATGCCGTTTTTCCCGCGGTGGTATATTGCAAGGCACATTGCTGAAAGGCCGAGGCAACAAACATAATTGCACCGGCACCCAAGCCAGCCTTCCATCCCGGATGATAATTCCCATTTATTCTTGCATTCACCCTTTTGCCGTGAAAGAGATACCACACCGGCAAAATAGCAAACACGCCTACCACATAGCGGGCGAAGCCGTATGTAAAGGGACCTATCCCATCCATGCCTACCAGCTGGGCAACAAAGGTTACTCCCCACAAAAAAGCTGCCAGCAGCAAACACAAACTTCCTTTAAGCCTCAACATACACTCCTCCTAACTATTTGATTATAGCATATTTGTAAAGATAAATAAAGAAAAGGGACTGCCTGGACAGTCCCTTTTCAAAAATCATTATTTATTTTCGTCAATAGCCTTTAAGCAATCAAGAATTTCGCCAACATTTTCAGCAATAATGGTCGGTTTAACATCAGATTCTTCCACCGTCTGGAGCGTAGACTCACCGGAGAGAACCAGAATTGCGCAGATGCCTGCATTTATACCGGTCTTAACATCAGTGTACACCCGGTCACCAACCATGGCAAACTCTTTCTTGTCGTATTCATTGTTGAACTTCTTGAAGGTACTTTCAATAATCTCACTGTTTGGCTTACCAATTACTTTTGGTGATACGCCAGTGGAAGCCTTCATCAGCTCAATCATAGAGCCGGTATCCGGAATATAAGTATTTTCCATTGGGCAATTAAAGTCAGGATGAGTTGCAATAAACGGAACGCCCTGACGCAGGAACTCACAACCAACTACCAGCTTATGATAGGTCAGTGTCTTATCAAAACCCAACACAACATACTCCGGGTTATCCTCGGTAAGCTCTATCCCCCAACTTCTGAACTCTTCCTCAAGTTCAGGAGTCCCCATGAGATAAACCTTCTTGGTACCAATTGATTTCAAATATATGCAAGTGGCCTCACCGGAGGTCATTACATCCTCAGGTTTGGCGTCCACGCCCAACTTCCGCAGCTTTTCAACATAGCTGTTCTTGTTCTTGGAAGAATTATTAGTCAAAAACATAAATCTTCGGCCGGAGGAACGAACATAATCCAAGAACTCCTTGGCCCTTGGCAGCAATTTTTCCCCTAAATAAATGGTACCATCCATATCCAGCAGGAAGACGCGTACATCTTTTAGCTTCTTTACCTTGTCCTCAAAAGACTCCATCCTAAAATATCCTCCTAACAAATCTATAAATTTTAATTATCCAGCTTCTTGGTGTTTCTGGCTTCTTCAACCTTTTCCTGAAGCTCCTCCAAAGGCGTACCCAAGGATGCCTCAAGAGCAACCACCACACCGCCTTCCACAATAGGGCCATCCAACATCAAAATTTTTCTGCCTTCCATTGCCTCAATAACCATTTCTGTGGTCATAACAGCACTACCCATATCCATGAGGATAGCAACACCATCATCTGAATAAACTTTTTCTACAGCATCATAAATTTTCTGGAAGCTGGTGCCTGGAGCACCGCCTTCCAAACCGCCTGCCGCTACAATTTTTGCATCGGAAGCCATCAGCTTTGCCAATTCTACAACACCCTCAGCCAAGGTCTGGCTATGGGATACGATAACTACTCCTACCATACAAATTTCTCCCTCACTTGAACAAACCAGGCGGCAAAGCCAACGCCCTGCTGCCTGGCCCATCCAAAAAATCTTATAAATTAGCCAACAAAACCTGCAAAATGTACAATGCAGAGGTTGCCCCCGGGTCCTGATGCCCAATACTGCGGTCACCTATATAGCTTGCCCGCCCTTTGGTGGCCTTAATTGTTTTGGTGTATTCAACACCGTCCTCAGCTGCCTTGACAGCCTTGGTCAAAGCATCCTTCAAATCTTCACCGGCCTCAATGCCTGCCTTTAAAGCATCATAGGCTGGGCAAAGGGAATCCAGCATAGTTTTTTCACCGGTAGTTGCCTTGCCCCGCATCTGGATACCGCCAATACCGGCTTCCATCGCTTCCACAAGGTCCTTGCCGTCCATCTCGTTCTTACCGGCCAGCTTAGCTCCAGCCTTCATATAGGCTGTCCCATACAGTGGACCAGCAGAGCCACCTACAGTAGATACCAGCGTCATACCAGTAGTCTTCAGTATACTGCCTATATCCTTGCCAGCCATTGCATCCAGCTTTTCTACCACTGCGTTAAAGCCCTTGGCCATATTGATGCCATGGTCACCATCAGCAATCTCATTGTCCAGCTCGGTAAGAAAATCTTTTTCTTCCTCAATCTTGGCAGCCGTAGCCTTCAAGATATCTATAATCTGTGAATTAGTAATCGTTTTAAACAGCTCCCCTCGGAATATTAGCGCTTCAATGCCGGAGTATCAGCTTTAGCGTCATAGAGGGATTTCAGCTCACCATCCAGACGGAGCAAAGTAATGGAGAAACCAGCCATCTCAATGGAGGTCATATAGTTGCCAACCATGGTGTCATAAATCTTAACACCCTTCTTGGTGAGGTAATCATGAACGAAATTATTTATGATGTAGAGTTCCATCAAAGGAGTACCGCCCATACCATTTACAATAACAGCTACTTCCTTGCCAACGAAATCAATGTCATCAGTAATCTTGCCAAGGAGCTCTTCAGCAATCTCGTTGGCAGGCTTCAAAGCCTCACGGCGGGTACCTGGCTCACCATGGATACCGATACCGATTTCCATCTCATCATCAGCCAGTTCAAAACCAGGCTTGCCAGCTGCTGGTACAGTGCAGGCAGTAATAGCCATACCCATAGTACGAACATTGGCGATAACCTTCTCAGCCACAGCCTTAACTTCCTCGAGGCTTGCCCCGGTTTCAGCCAACGCACCGGCAATCTTGTGTACCAGAATAGTACCTGCAACACCACGACGACCAGTAGTGTAAAGACTGTCTTTTACAGCCACATCATCGTTAACAACTACATAATCAGCCTTAATTCCTTCATCCTTGGCCATATCAATAGCCATTTCAAAGTTCATAATATCACCGGTATAGTTCTTTACAATACAAAGAACACCTTTATCGGTGGCCACAGCCTTAATTGCCTCAAAAATCTGATCTGGAGTTGGTGAGGTGAATACCGCGCCAGCTACTGCACCATCCAGCATGCCTTCCCCGACATAGCCACCATGTGCAGGCTCATGACCACTACCGCCACCAGATACAAGAGCAACCTTGCCCTCTTTCTTGTTGGCTCTGACTACAACATTACCGCAATCCAATTTGCGGAGCTTTTCTGGTGCAGACTTAACCAAACCAAGAATCATCTCTTCTTCGACATTTTCCACAACATTGATAAGCTTCTTCACAACTAAAACCTCCTGAAAAGTTGATAAATAATACTACAATATTAACAAAATCATCCCCACCCATGAAGTCACAAGTGGGGATGTTTAGTTATAGAATTACCTTTGGGGAACTAATCAGATAATATGTACAGCACTTGCTACTACATAAGCCAATACGCCACCGCAAAGTGGAGCAACTACAGGAACCCAAGCATAACCCCAGTTGCCGTCACCCTTGTCAGG
>CADACU010000044.1 GCA_902786545.1 uncultured Anaerovibrio sp. | reverse complement strand
ATTTCTTCAGTAGTCGCTTTCTTTTTATGTGGCATAGAAAAATCCCCCTATAATGACAGTTTTTGTTTTTCACTGTCTCCTATAGGGGGAGCATATCACTTAAGTGGCTAGCCTCTGCTTTATTTCATGGTGTGCCCAGTATGGACGCATATAATGGGTGAAATCCTTAGTCAGCCCTAATAGCGGAAATTTACGAATACAGAGCTATTGGGGAAACTAATAAAACAGCATACTTACCCCTAAGCCTTGCCGCGTAAGCTGATGCCAACGATACCGACTATAATCAGCAGACCGCCAATTACTCCGGCAGTACCTAAGGCTTCGCCCATAAAAATCCATCCTAAGACAGCTGCGGTAAGGGGATTTAGTCCGAACATTACCCCTGCCATCTGAATACTGATACGGCTCTGTGCCACCGGCTGAAGGACAAAACCCAGGCAGGTGCATACCAGTACAAGCATTATCAGCATCATCCATTGTTCCGAAGTATTCGGAAGGTGTGGGGACTCAAAAACAAGGGCAGCTGTTATTGCCATAAAACCCATTGTGCCAACGGTCAATAGGCCTATTGTAAAAGAATCATGTATTCTGGAGCTTCGGCCATTGATAATAATTGCTATGGCAAAGGTCAGGGCAGCAATTACACATAAAAATTCACCTAGGCCAAAACCATCAAATCCACTTCCTACGGTAATCAGTGCAATACCCCCCATTGTAAGAACACTACATACTATGATCTGCCATGAAGGAGCTCTGCGAAGCAAAAAGGCTTCCATGACAGGAACAATTACTATTGCTGAATTTTCAATAAAGGCACAGGTGGAGGAGGTAGTATATTGCAGACCAATCAATTCTGATGCCATGCACAAAAAATTAATTGCTCCTAGAATCACACTTATTCTTATGACATTTGGGTCTTTTTTTACAGCTTTTTTTATATATCTGAAAAATATCGCGAATATAATAATAAAAGCCAATAAAAATCTTATTCCTAATAGGCTCAGTGGCCCCATATCTGTTAAAAGCAGCTTGGAGAACATGAAGGATGTTCCTCTGGCGATTACCAATGCAGCCATCAATATGGTTGCTCCATTGACGCTTAAGTTATTTAGTTTATTCATTTTATATCCTTCTAAAAAATTTTATTATTAGTGACATAGCCATTGTAGTTTGTCATTGCCATCCAGATAGCAAACCGGAAAATCTGGTTGTTCAGTTCCAGATCGAAGATGTTTATTTTGGCAATTACATTCTAAATTATAGAATGATTACTTAGGGAAAGCAAAATAGAAAAATAATCTTGTGATGGACTATATACCTAATCGGATGTATAGACAAGAAAAACGGAACATAAATCATAGTACTGAATATTTTAATATTGATTTTAAAGACTTCACTCGCTATATTTATATGTGGTTAAAGTCTTTAATTTTTGGAGGTGTATAATATGTCACTAAAAGAACAGTTGGCAAATGATATGAAGGAAGCTATGAAGGCTAAAGAAAAAGAGCGTTTGGCTGTAATTCGCATGGTTAGAGGAGCTATTAAACAACAGGAAATTGATAATAAGGTAGAGCTGGATGATGAGGCAGTAATAGCCGTTATCAGCAAGGAAGTTAAGATGCGTAAGGATTCCATCGCAGATTTTGAAAAGGGTGGAAGGTCTGATCTTGTAGCTCAGAATGAAGCTGAAATTGCCTTCTTAATGCCATATCTGCCACAGCAGTTATCCGAGGATGAGGTGCGGGCATTGGTGAAAGAGGCAGTGGAAACGACAGGGGCATCCTCACCTAAGGATATGGGTAAAGTAATGGGGGCGCTTATGCCAAAGGTTAAAGGTCGGGCTGATGGCAAAATGGTCAATACATTAGTGAAGGAAGCCCTGAATTGATTAGGCATATGATGGGATAAAAAAAGTTTATGAGGAGCAGACACAAGCGACGGTTAGCCCCGATGTGATATCAAAAGACATCAAAAAATGGTGTAGCTTAGTCGCTGAGTTTGGTTGAGAGTAAAATATAAGCCCTATTCGGGAGGCAATTTAATGCCAACTGGATAGGGCTTTGGTTTAACTCGGTATTATAACTAAATAAATCAGTATCTGGAAGTTGAACTGAACTATAGACTTGTGCGGGTTGATTATTATCCAAAAATATTATGAGGGGGCGGAAACGATTAGTACGGTTATTTATTACTATTCATCCACAGGAATAGGATATATATGGCATTGATTAGTTTAATTTCAAATTTTATTATTTCGATAATATATTGATAGGACTTGAGGGAGGTGTTCTTATGCTGGAGGGAATTGGGCGTGTCGGTGCATATGTGCAGCAAAGGAATTTAAAAACAGCCGCCAAGTACCGTATAAAAACGGGACAGAGTCTAATACCCAATAAAACGGAAAAGTTGCAAAGCGCCCTGCAAAAAATTAGCAGCAATCAAAGTACCAAGCATAGTGATCCAATAAAGACTGCCACGATTAAAACAAAGCTTAAGGGCGGACGCAAGCTTTCGGCTGATGAAATGAGTTACCTGCGGGAAAAAGATCCGGATTTGTATAGAAAGGCCAAGGGAGCTCAACGGGCCAGGGAAGAGTTGGAGAAGGATCTATCAAGTTGCCATACCAAGGCTGAGGCCAGGCAGGCTTTAATGCGGGCCCAATTAAAGGCTTCCGGTGAGGCCCTAGCGGAGTTAACTGCCGCCAAGGGGGGAGGAGCCGGCGTGGTTGGTGGTGCATCCTCCTTCGCTGGCGGCATGGGAGATGACATATCTGCAGATATCAATGCAGATGGAGCTGATATAATTGCTGGAACGGATATAAATGATACTCCTAATGTCGTTGGTGAAAATAGCATGAGTCCAGCTATGGCCAGTGCAGTGCCTATAGAAGCATCTGCTACCAATGGAATGGTCAATAGTGGGATAAGTGGTGAAGCTGCTGAGGGGACAGAAGATGTAGCCCAGGCAAAGGCCCCTGATAACCAGGTATCAGAAAAAGTCACTAAAGAGATCTTATCCTCTGTAATGCGGGAAATAAATACCATTATGTCTGAGTTGAACAAGGCTGACGATGTGGATAAAGTCGGCGAACAATCACCGGAGGACAATGGTTCAGATGAGTCTGTTTCAATGGAACAGACTGCTTCCGCAAAGACCAATGCCAAGGATGCTGCTTCGGAAATTATTGAAAAGCTCCTCTATAAGCTGCGGGCTATCCAAAATGCCTGGGATGAATTTACCCATAGCAAGGAATACAAGGCAATGCCTGAGGGACAGCTTGCCGGTGAAGATAAACATACTGGAAAATCTGCAATACCGAAGGGCTTTACTGATGATGGGATAATTGATATGATGAAACAGTACACCTCATCCTTTGATGATGGTTTGTCCATTGATAGCTCCAGTGTGGATATTAGCCGATAGTATGTGAATTATGAAAATAATTGCTATGTGAATCGGACTGGCCGACGCAGTCCGATTTTTTCTGGATATATTATTAAAAGGGGAATGAAACCCAACAAATCTTTGGGGAAGTGCTACAGCAGTTAGGGAAGTGATCAGGTGATAATACAGACCGGAATGCGTACTGATATACCGGCGTTTTATTCAAAATGGCTAATCAATAGAATAAAAGCAGGATTTGTGCTTGTACGAAATCCGTACAATCCTGCCCAGGTGACCAGGTACAGTCTGTCCCCTAAGGTTGTGGACCTGATGGTTTTTTGTACGAAGAATCCGGCGCCGATGTTGCCATATATGGATTATCTGAAGTCATATGGCCAGTATTGGTTTGTTACCATTACTCCCTATGGGAAAGATATTGAGCCTAATGTTCCTGATAAGGGTAAAGTGATGGAGAATTTTAAGCGGCTATCAGATATTGTTGGGGTTGACAGCATGGGATGGCGATATGATCCGATATTTGTGGATACAAGGCATCCAGTGGAATGGCATATTTCACAGTTTGAAAATATGGCAAAGACACTGTCCGGCTACACAAAGTCCTGTGTTATTAGTTTCATCGATATTTACAAGAAGGTGGAGAGAAACTTTCCAGAGGTTGGAGAAGTGTTTCAAAAAGACAGGCTAACAATAGGAAAGGCTTTTATTGAAATAGCAGGCAAATATGGTATGATTATCAGACCCTGTGCGGAAGGAAATGATTTGGAAGCCTATGGAGCGGACTGTTCCGGGTGCATGACGGTGAAAATCTTTGAAACGGCACTTCATGCGCATTTGAATGTACCAAAGCGAGGGAAAAATCAAAGGAACGGGGCATGTGCCTGCCTTTTGGGAACTGATATTGGTGAATATGACACTTGCGGGCATCTTTGCCGATATTGTTATGCTAATGCTAATTCGGCGCTGGTGAAAAAGAATATGAAAAAGCATAATCCGGAGTCACCATTCCTTATTGGCAACATTGATCCGGATATGGTGGTTTATAATGCAAACCAATTCAGTTGGATTGACGGGCAGCTCCGATTGGAATTTTAAGAATAAGTTATTATTTATGAGCGGGATGGAGCAGGAGAGGTATCCTGACAGTGAGCAAGAATGTAGATTTGATAGAGGGTAGTCGAATAACCCCTGGGCTTTATGGGGGATTTTCACCCGTTAGTACAGGGCAAAACTAAGTGCATGGAGGATTATTATGCTTGATGTTTCCCCAGGGAAAAAGGGAGCTTTGTTGGCCATTACCGGTTCCATTCTGTGGGGCATAATGGGGGTTACTTGCCAGTATCTTGTGCAGAACAAGGGGCTGCCCCCCATCTGGGTGGTAACGGTTCGTATGTTTTTTGCTGGCCTTGTACTTTTAGGGGCAGATTATTTTATATATAAAAAGAATTTCTTTGCCCCATGGAAGGGGAAGAAGAATATCATTCAGATGCTGATATTTAGCTTTATCACCATAACATGGGTACAGTATGTTTACTTGTCAGCAGTGAGGCACATGAATGCTGCTATGGCCACCGTGTTTGTGAGTCTGGCACCGATTGCTACTATTTTATGGATGTCCCTGCGCAGTAAATCAATGCCAAAATTTTATGAGATAATATGCTGTATTTCGGCTGTTACAGGGGCAGTGGTTATGGCGACCCATGGTGATATGACCACCCTGTCCGTTTCTGAGACGGGGATTATCTATGGTATAATGCTGCCAATTTTTGGCGTAATATATACTGTACAGCCAGGCTATCTTATGAAGCGTTTTCGACCGTCTAATGTAACGGGGTGGGGGCTATTGCTGGCGGGTACCGTGCTGTTGCCAATAGTTCAGCCCTGGACCATAGCTGCAACGGTGGAAATGGATGCATTTACCATATTAAATGTGGTGTACACTGTTCTTTTTGGTACGGCAATAGCCTTTTGGACATTTCTGGCCAGTTTGAAGTATATAAAGCCGCAGATTGCAGCCATATATGAACTGGTGGAGCCTGTCAGCGCAATTTTGCTGTCGGTGTGGTTGCTGGATGTTCTTTATCAGATGCCGGAGCTTTTGGGGACAATGATGATTCTTTGTCCGGTATTGTATTTATCCCTTGTGCATAGGAAATAGAATTGTATGATTGAGTGATTACACATAAAGAAAAAGCTGGAATTGGTTTTACCGGATTCCAGCTTTTTTATGATATGAAGTTGTTATTTACCCCGTTTGTCAAAGGGGGAGCATATAGCCTTTTTCTGAAATTATTTTATAAAGACCTCTATACCTGGAATTCACCCACCATGGAACTCATATCAGTTGCCATCTTGGCCAGAGCGTGAGATGCTGCGGCGATTTCTTCGTTGGAAGCAGATTGCTGCTCAGTAGTTCCTGCAATCATATTCATATGCTCAGCAGTCTGTTTGCTAACAGAATCAATAGCATCTACAGCCTTAACGATTTGAGTAGCACCGTCAGAAACGGTTTGAACAGAATTGTTGATTTCCTTCATGGAATTCCCAATGCCATTTACCTTGTTCATTATTTCCGTGAACTGGGTACCAACCTCACGGATGGCCTTAGTACCCTGTTCAACTTCTCTGGTACCCTGTTCCATAGAAGCCACGGCTCTGTCGGTATTTTCCTGAATGGAGGAGATCCTTGCCTTAATCTGTTCAGCTGATTCCTTGGATTCGGTAGCCAGTTTTCTTACTTCTTCAGCTACTACAGCAAAACCACGGCCCTGTTCACCGGCACGGGCTGCCTCAATAGCTGCATTGAGCGACAGCAGATTGGTCTGTTCAGCAATGGAAGAAATGGCTTCGACAATCTGACCAATTTGCTTGGAGTTTTCGCCCAGTTCCTTTACAACCTCGGCAGACTGAAGAACACTGCCCTCCAAGGAACCAATTTTCTCCATGGCGGCTCTCATAAGGGAAGCACCCTCCTCAGCTGCCTGAGCAGCATCTCTGGAGGCTTCTGATGCTTCGTTGGTCTTATTTGTCATAAGCTGAATATCGCCGTATACATTGTCTACGCTTTCTTTAGCTGTATTTACATCGGAAATCTGCTGGTCCATATTGGTGCTTACCTGCGAAACGGTTTCAGCAGTATGAACTGAGGATTCGGCACTCTGCTGAGCGTTGGCAGTAAGCTGTTCGGAGGATGCTGCAACCTGTTCAGCAGTTGTAGCCATGGAACTGATGAGCTTGGCGAGATGTGCTCTCATGGTGTTGAAGGCCGTTACCAAAGAACCAATTTCGTCGTTGGAAGTTCTTACGATATCTCTAAGTCTGAGGTTACCATGAGCCAATTGATCAGCATGATCCTTCAAAGCAACAATTGGAGTGGTGATGGTATCAGCAAACTTCAGGCACATTGCAATAACAATCAAGAAGCCAACAATGGTAAGAATACCAAAGGCAATCTTCAAATTAGATACCGGTGCATATACATAATCATAAGGAACGGATAAACCAAATACCCAGCCATTGCATGGCATTTTCTTATAACCAAATACCTGCTTACCGGCGTCGTTTTCATAGATAAAGAAACCAGTGTCATTCTTTACCATTTCATCAAAATGTTCGCCAATACCTTTTACTTTGCGGACATCGGACATAATTTCTTCATTACCGGCAGTACCAAGAATATTGCCGGCAGTATCTATAACGATACCCTGACCTGCTTCACCACGGTACTTAGCTGCCTTAGCGCGTTCACTAACGATATCCAGTGCTATATCTGTACAAAGAGTACCGTAGAAACCACTGGTCCCTTTAAATGGAGAAACAACGGAAACAACCAGTTTGCCAGTATTTTTATCTACATATGGCTCGGTAAATACCGTCTTGCCGGCATTCTTGGCATCATTATACCAAGGACGCTGCTTTGGTATCAATTTGCCGGTCATATTACCGCCATAGAAAGATGCAAAATAATCATCTTCGGTACCGATATTCAAATCAAGAATATCTTTATCGGAGGAAATTAGGGACAGGGAATCAATTGATTCAATGCGAGCTCTATCACCCTTGAATGATGACATAAGGTTGGCGGCATAAGTAGCAGAGGTTGCCTTTTCTTTAAACCAGCCGTCCAGTTCGGCAGACTCGTTGCTGACAACGGCGGTCAGTTCGGCTTCTACACTTGATTCCAAATTGGAATCAGAAATAATGAAGCCAATCATGGACACCAAGGCCAGCAAGATGCCGATGCCAATGGCAAAAATCTGAAATTTCTTTTTAATACCCATACAAGTACCTCCCTTAATTTTACGCCCCTCCACTCAAGGAGGGGACATTAGTAGTATATTTTATGATTTTTCAGCACTAACGGAGTAAAATGTTTTTAGCTTCAACTAAATTATATCATTTGGGTAATTTTTTTTACCATCGATTTGTACAAAAATTTATGATAGTATCCGTAGATTGATGCAGCATAACGGAAAGAATGGACGGCTTTGATATTATGAGGTATTGCTGGCAGGAAAAAGAAAAGTTATAGCGAATATCTTATGCCAAAGGATGCGAAAATGGTTCGTATCGAAAAAAGTTTTGTTTAGGAGAAAGCGGGGGTTTTTATGAGTAAATACCAGTGTGGGCCTTGTGGCTATGTTTATGATCCTGAGGTAGGAGATCCTGATAGTGGTATCCAGCCAGGAACGGCTTTTGAGGACTTGCCGGAGGATTGGGTTTGCCCGATTTGTGGTGTAGGCAAGGATATGTTTGAGCCGGCATAAGGGAGTAATGTTGGGGGAATAAGAGTGTGAGCCAGTTCTATTTTGAACTGGCTTTTTATTTACGGTCTACATTTTATGGAAAAATGGTTTCAAATTTGCGTTTAAAAGTCCCAGACTGTATAATAATGTTTGATTTGATATTTTAGGTGATTTTCCAATGCGCGTTTTCAATAAATTTAGTGAAATAAAAGGCTTTTTAAAGGGCAGGAGTACGGCTATTGCACTGGGGACCTTTGATGGAGTCCATGTGGGGCATCAGAGCATTATACGGCAGGCCATGGCGCTGGCCAAAGAGCATGATTTGGTGGGAGTAGTTTTCACCTTTACCAATCATCCGTTATCGGTAGTGGCACCGGACCGTGTGCCGGTCCAAATTGGTGATAATATATCGAAGGCGGCTTTTATGGAGGAACTGGGCGTAGATATTCTGTTGAATGTGACTTTTTCGGAGAAAATGTCCAGACAGAGTCCAGAGGAGTTTTTGGATTTGCTTTGCCAGAGTTGTAGCCCGAAGTTTTTAGTTACAGGTCCGAATTTTACCTTTGGGAAAAAAGGCAAGGGAAATTCCCGTATGCTTAGCCGGGTGGCTGATAAATATGGCTTTGTAGCGGAAATAGGCAAGGCGGTTCAGATTGAAGGCCGCATGGTGAGCAGCACGCAAATCCGGGCGCTTATTGAAACAGGCGATCTGGACAAGACCAATGAGTATTTGGGCCGACCTTTTAGCTTTGGCGGTCGGGTCATTCATGGGGATCAGCGGGGGCGGATGATTGGTTTTCCCACCGCTAATCTGGCTATTCCTGATAAAAGAGCTATGTTGCCGAATGGAGCCTACGGCGTGTATGTCATACTGGATGGAGTAAGGCATAAGGGAATAGCCAATATCGGCAATAATCCAACCTTTGAGGGATGTAACCGAAGGTTGGAGGTTCATATACTTGATTTTAAGGGGGATTTATACAATCAGCCTCTGACAGTACAATTTGTCAAAAAACTCCGGGAAGAAAAGAAATTCAGTGGCGTTGAGGCTTTGGTAAAGCAACTTCGGCTGGATGAAGGAAAAGCAAGGCAGTTGCTGTAATGAACCGGATAAATAAATCATATTAAGGTAGTGCTTTTGTTATTTATGAATAGACGAAGTTTTTTAAAGAAGATGCTTGGCGTAACATTAGGGCTCGGTATGTTATCTATGCCGGCCCTGGGTGAGGAAGCCCTTGCGGCAAGCAAATGGAAAAAAGATGAGTTGCTCATTCGGGAGAATTATTTTGAGTTTGCCGAAATGCCGGAAAAACGGGAAGAAACCAACCGGATAATAGTTCACCATACTGGGTTGCCCAAGGATCGGGATATGACTGCAGCAGAAATTCATATGCTGCATCGGGACCGATTAGGTTGGGCTGGTATAGGCTATCACTATGTTATCCGGAAAAATGGTATGGTAGAGCGGGGGCGTGGCTGGAATATGGTCGGTGCCCATGCCCAATACAATAATAAGGATTCGGTGGGCATAGCTCTGGCAGGAAATTTCTGCATTGGGACACCTACACCGGAGCAGATAAATTCATTGGTTAATTTGCTGGTAACACTTTGTGGCGTATATAATCTGGTACCGGATGAATTGTCAGTTATTGGTCATCGTGATGTCAATGCCACCGCCTGTCCGGGGGATATGCTTTATGACATGCTGCCCCAAATAAGAAAACGGGTAATGACCAGAATGGGATTGAATTTGCCGGAGGATGAAATAGGTTAATTTTATTCTTTACAAATCAATTTCGGTATAGTATACTTTATCAAGTGCGTTGATGCACATAGATACCCTTGCTCAGACAATGGCGTCTCCGGCGTTGCCTCAGCTTGTGGAATTATTCAAAGACATAGGAGGATTTTTCAATGTTAACACAGGAAGCAAAACAGGAAATTATGCAGAAGTATGCTGTTCATGAGGGTGATACCGGTTCCCCAGAGGTTCAGGTTGCAGTTCTTACTGCCCGTATCGCCTACCTAACTGAGCATCTCAAGGAGCATAAGAAGGACCATCATTCCCGTCGCGGTCTGCTGAAGATGGTTGGTCATCGTCGTCGCCTCTTGGCATACTTGAACAAGGTTGATATCGAGCGCTATCGTGCAATTGTTTCCAAGCTCGGTCTTCGCAAGTAATTTCATATTGACTTCGGATTTAGGGACTGTTCTGAAAGAGAAATCTTTTGGAGCAGTCTCTTTTATTTTTCAGGTTTTATTTGCTATGTAGAGAAGGATATTGTAAAATCAACAGTAATTAGGCGATATTTTAAAGGTATGAGGGGAGATTATCCTATGTCAGTTATGGATAAAAAGGTTCAGAAAATTACTGATGATATATTTGGTGATGTATTGGCAACACACAAATCCAGTACTATGTTCGAGCATTTAAAGGTGGATAAGGATATTATTATTGGTATCCTGAACAATATAGTAGCAATTTTGTTTCCGGTACACTTTGCCAATCAGAAAAATCCTGGCAGCTACTCGCTTAAATATGAGTTGGGGGCCAGATTGTCGTCGGTGGTTGCGGAATTGACTGAGCAGGTGCTGGTATGTATCCAACAGCATTCAGAATACAAACACAAGTCAGCTGATGTGATAGAGGACCATGCTGAAGCTGTTGTAGGAGTTTTTATCGATACATTGCCAACTATCCGTGAATATCTGATAAAGGATATTCGGGCCGGTTATGACGGAGACCCGGCTGCCACCAGTTTCGATGAAATTATTTTTTCATATCCTGGTTTTTATGCCATAATGGTGAACCGCATTGCCCATGAGCTTTATAAGCTGGATGTGCCAATGATTCCAAGGATTATGACAGAATATGCCCATAGCTGTACGGGAGTGGATATTCACCCCGGAGCACAGATTGGGGAGTATTTCTTTATCGATCATGGAACCGGAGTAGTTATAGGTGAAACTACTATTATAGGCAATCATGTGAAGCTGTATCAGGGAGTAACTTTGGGGGGGCTGTCCACCAGAGCTGGTCGTGACCTTATCGGTGTGCGGCGGCATCCAACTATTGGCGATAATGTTACCATTTATTCCAATGCGTCTATTTTGGGTGGTGAAACCATTATCGGTGATAACTGTATTATCAGTGGTAACTGCTTTATCACCAGTTCGGTGCCACCGGGAATGCGGGTCAGCAACGGCAAAGGGGAACTGCAGATGATTCCTGATAAAAAATCAGAATAATATTGGTAAAAAAACTTTATCTTAAACATAAAAAAATGTTATAATAAAAAATGAGATGATGACAGAGCATTTTCCTGTCACTGGATAATGGCAATGAGGAGAATGTAGTAAGACTAGGCAGGAATTCACAGAACGGAATTTGGCACATTAAGGAGGAGATTACAATGAAACAACTTAGAGCTTTACAGGTATTTTTTATGGCAGTTGTTATGATGTTTGCTGTTTCAGGAACGGCAATGGCCGGCAGTCAGGACTTTACCCTGATAAACGGCACTGGCCGTACCATCTCTTATATTTATCTTAGCCCTACCTCGGAGTCTAACTGGATTTATCAGGATGAGCTGGGCAGCAATGTACTTCGCCCAGGTCAGGATATCTTCCTGTATTTTGATCCGAGAGATGGTGTTCAGTTCTGGGATATAAAGGTAGTTTATGATAATGGCGCTGAGGATTACTGGTATGGTTTGGATTTGTACAGGGTTTATTCGCTGACCATCCGTCCAGGCGGAGCCTCAAGCATAGAAATGATATAAATATTCTGTGTTAGCCTGATACTGCTGCAGTCTCATTGAAGCAAGGTAATATTAGCTAGATAATATATTTTGCCCCCAGAAATTTTTCTGGGGGCGTTGTTTTTTCTGATATTGCTGTTTTTAGGAAAAGGAAATTAAAAAAAATTAGCGAATATGTCGATATAAGATAGTGAAGAATTTAAATATATATAGATGATTACGATGAAGGCTTGCCAAAAGGAGTGGTTGTATGAAAAAGTCACGGAAAAAGATAGGGATAAAGCATAGTACACTGGTTTCAGCGGTGCTTATTGGATTGATGTCAATCACCCCTTATGTTTCAGCAGAAGATACAGACTATTTGGCTACAGAGTATATTGAATATGATGGAAGAAATGTTGCTGAACTCAATTTTTTGGCAAAGGACCAAGGGATAGGTAAAAAGAACCGCTGGTTGATCAATCCGTCGCGGTATGATATGTCGGATGATCTTATTGATGCTACGGTGGATTCTACTACATATTGGACGGATATGTTGGGGGATGGTCTTAAAAATGACGAGCCATGGCAGATTTTTATACATACAGACTATCAAAGAAATGCTTCGGCATCGTCTCCCAATATTAAATCGAATGGGGTACGTCCTGCGTATAATAGCTACTATAATGGCGAATCCTTTGTCAGACACCAGCTGCAGTATGGTGATAAGTTGGAAGAGCTGACCATTGACAAGGCTGAGACCGGAGTTTTGCCGGTTGGCAACTACGGGTATAGCAATATAACCGTGGGGTATGCTTTTGGTGCCTTTCGCCAGGGGGCTATTGATGGCTGGTGGGTGGATAATGATACGGTTTTGCCTACCAATGAGTTTGCAGCTGATTATGTGGGAACCATTCGCCACGAGCTGGGGCATGCTTTGGGAATTCATGCGGCGAAGCGCACGAGACGTGGAAATACATGGTTTCATCCTGGATTGAATGATGAAACCAGTTGGTCCCTTCAGTTACAGGACCAAAATGGCAACAAAGCCAAGGCTGGGATGCAGATTATCACTTCGGCTACTTTTGAAAAATGGAAGGCGAATGATCCAAGTTTATCCGTTGACGATTATTTTATCGTTGACGATGCGGTAACGGCTGATGGTAAGGGGTATGCGTATTTTTCTGGTAAAAATGTAGTGGATGCCTTAGGCGGTGCCACTTTTTTCGGTCGCAGTGCTGTGCCGGTTAATGGTTGGGAAAGAAGGGGATTTGAAGGGAGCCATATTCAGACTGCCGGTATGATGAGTCATCGTGACTATTCCAACTATACCAGTTTTTTGGAAGTTGAATTGGCGGTAATGCAGGATTTGGGGTATAAAATAGACCGCAAGGCGTATTTCGGGCGTTCCATATATGGTAATGGCGGTACCATAAACAATACGCAGGGATATTTTGCCAGAAATGATGCCGGAACGGCGTATGTTAATGATACCTTCAGTAAAACACCACTTGGCATTGGACTGCATATTTACGGTTATGGAAATACAGTTACCCAGAATGCTGATATTTTGACTAAGGGTATAGGCGCAACCGGCGTTCGGGTGGATGGTATGACCAATACCCTGATAATACCGAAGGAGACCGAAATTCATGCCGATGGTAATCGGGGGAATGGTGTACTGATTGCCTATGGACGAAACCAGACCGTGGAGCAGGCCGGTACGGTTACAGCCAATGGCAATGGTGGTGTAGGCATGCGATTTGACTTTGGGTCAAGCACTAACGGTGCCTCGGATGAATATCGTGGCTCATACATACGGTATAATCGTTGGGTAAATGGCTATAATACCGGAGCTGATGCTGGTACCATCTCTGCAGCTGAAAATTATAAATTGACTGATTTGACAATAGACGGCTATAGTGCCGGGAAAGATGAGCTGGAAGGACCGCTGGTGGATGATTATAATCTGTCCGGGAAACTGGTGGGCAGCGATGCGGCTATTTACATTGGGAAGAGTGCTTTTGTAAAAAATATCAATATCAATCCTGGGGCCAGCATCAAGGGCGATATAGTGTCTGAATGGAAACAGTTTTATAAGGATTCCTGTGAGGAGGCCTATGATGGGGATGGCAACAAGCGGGATGTTCTTCGTATACAATACAATGGCAACTACGCAAAAAATGGCTATGAGTACAACAAGTACATCCCTGATTTGGTGACCAACCTTAATTTCAATAATGAAATGAAATACGATGGCGATATTTTTGGCGCTGATAACATTAAGCTTAATGTAACCGGCGAAACGCTTACTTACAGCGGCGAAGCCGATGTAATAAATGTCAGTGTAGATGATGGGGCAGAACTGTTTGGTGGTACTTATAATCTAACGGATTTGTCAGGCGATATAGCCACAGGGTTTGAGGACAATACTACCGGTAATTTCTACAACTATGGTACAATTGGGGCCGCCAATCAAGACAGTAATATGACTATAAATGGCAATCTGGTTTCTGAAGGTGTACTGGCCGGCTATGCCGGAGGTGACGAGGGACAGATTGTGGTTTCTGGAACAGCAGATGTGGAAGGCTCCATGATTTCCATTGAAAATGCCCTGCCGGGAGATGAAATGACGGTGCTGACGGCCGATAGTATTACCGGTACCATTGGCAATGGCGATGAGTCTTATGCAGCCAGCGGGATGCTTAGTACCACCGGTACGGTATCCGGCAATGAAATCAAGGTGCAGACGGTGGCCAGCAACAATCTGGGGGACATAGACAGCACTCAGCAGACAGCCTATAATGCCATGACGGATATGTATAAGCAGTTGTCCGATACCGGTGATGACCGCATTGATGAAATGCGCAAGCTGTATGGCCTGGATACGGATA
>CADACU010000043.1 GCA_902786545.1 uncultured Anaerovibrio sp. | reverse complement strand
GCCAGAGTATTTATTTCTTCAATCAATTCTTTGGTAATCATAATTCCTCCGATAAATTTCATTTCGTCACTTATGATATTATACTCCACCTGGTCAAGGGGGATAAATTTCTATAAAAAACTCTTTTGTTAGAAAGGATTTAGAGTCATTTATGAAGAATACGAAAAATAGAGTATGTGTAATTAAAAATTTCTGCGGGAGGTGTCAAGCATGCGGTGCGGACACAGAAAGTATTTGAAATTTTTTAACATAAAGACAAGCTTTTGTCTGTTGGCAATGCTGGCAATTCTTTTTGGTGTATCGAAAATTATGCCTGTAATGCCAGCGGAGGCCTATGTGGAGAAGGTAGTCCATGTGGGATATTTTGAAGAGGAGGGGTTTCAGGCAGGTGCCGATGCCAATAAAGTAAAAAGTGGTTATGGATATGACTATTTGCAGCGCCTCAAGTTATTGACCAACTGGAAGTATGAATATGTATATGGGTCATATGGGGAACTGTATGACAAGCTTTTAAAGGGGGAAATTGACCTCTTGGGGGGGCTGGCCTATACCCCGGACCGGGTCGCTGTTTTGAATTATCCGAAGGAACCAATGGGAGCGAGTCAATATTTGTTCTTTAAACGGTCTTCCAATGATTATATTACCTCGGATCCGGCTTCACTTAATGGTAAACGGATTGGGACGCTTACCGGAGCTCAGGTGAAGGTTGTGGAAAAGTTTTTGGTGGCTAATAATCTTGAGGCAGAGGTTGTTCTGTACACCGATATTAAGGAAAGGGATAATGCCCTCAAAAAAGGTTATATCGATGTAATGATTGCCGAGGGGTATAATGCTTTCCAAAATCAGGGGATTGAGGTTTGCCTTGAGGCTGGTGGGACGGACTTTTATATGGTGGTCAATAAGGCACGCCCAGATATTTTGGATGATCTTAATCAGGCCCAGCATCGGTTATATCAGGAAAATCCGCAGTTTATCAGTGATTTGGCCAGAAAGTGGTTTAAACGGACTTCTTTTACCACCATTATGTCCCCGGGGGAAAAGAAATGGCTGGCGGAGCACAAGACCATTACAGTGGGATATTTGAACGATTATATGCCATATTGCGGCAAGGATGAGGATGGGAATGTAACTGGTGTAATTACGGACATTGTTCCGGAAATTTTTAAGTCATTAGGTGTTTCCATAAATGTGGAATACAAGGGATATGATACAGCTCTGGAGCTAAATGAAGCCTTGCACCAGAGGGAGGTTGATGTTATATTCCCGACCCTGTCCAATTATTGGGTGGCTGAGATGCATGAGCTGGTTCCAAGTGTACCGGTTGTCAGTTCATATTTTAACCTCCTGTATGTTGGAGAATATCCTGATATGACCAAAGCCAAATTGGCTGTCTCCAAACGCCGGGGGACAATGGAGGATTATAGAACCATATATTATCCAAATAATGAGGTTATATATTGTACTGATATTTATGATTGTATGGATGCAGTTAAGCAGGGAAAGGCCGATGCTGTTATCGTCAGTGACATCAGAACGGAATATCTTCTGCGGGGAAAAGAAGAATACAAGGATTTAAATATGGCGCAGTTAACCAATGATGTTGCCCTGGGGTTTGCTGTGCTTAATTCCAATGTTGAAGTGATGCAGGTTATAGACCACGGTCTGGGGCTGATGGATAAAGAATTTGCTCTTACCCATGTTTACAACTATATGCCAAAGCACGAAATCACTACGCTGGACTTCTTCAGAAAGAATATTTGGATTCCGATAATCGCCTTAATCACCATTTTCCTGCTGGTCATATTGTTTATTTCCCGTGAAAATAAGAAAAACCGCGAGCACCTTCAGGAAACAGAGCAGCAACGGGCTGAACTGGCCGATAAGGTAAATGAGGTTTCAAATTTGAACAGGGAATTGCAGGATCAGCAGGCCCTGCTGGAGGAGATTTCGGTAGAACGGGCACTGCAGCTGTCGGAGACCAAAAAGCTGAATAAAGAGCTTCAGGAGCAGCATACTGAACTCACCAAGGCCAGGGAAGCAGCAGAAAAGGCCAATAATGCCAAGACTACTTTTTTGTTCAATATGAGTCATGACATCAGAACGCCGCTTAATGCAATAATTGGGTTTACTGAGCTGGAAGATCGTGACCCGGATAATAAAGAAAAAAACCGGGAATACCGTAAAAAAATTAAAATGGCCAGTACCCAGCTGCTGGATATTCTGAACAATGTTTTGGAAATGTCTCGTATTGAAAGCAAAAAACTGGTTATTGATGAGGAACTGATAAATGCCATAGAGCTGTTTAATTCCTGCCTTACCGTGTTTGAAGGGGAGCTGAAGAAGAAAAATTTGAAATTTGATTGTTCATATGTTATTAAGCATCAGTTTTTATATATAGACCGTACCCATATGTCGGAAATCATAATGAATATCATCAGCAATTCTGTGAAATATACTCATGACGGTGGCAGCATCTTTGTTGGTGTCAGGGAATTGGAAGGTAGCAAGGCTGGTGAATGTCTTATTGAATTTACGGTGCGGGATACCGGTATCGGTATGTCCGAGGAATTTGTAAGCAAGATTTACGAACAATTTTCCAGGGCCCGGAACACCTCTCAAAGCGGTATTCAGGGTACTGGCCTTGGTATGGCCATTGTTAAACACATCATTGATATGATGGGTGGAACAATCAAAATAAACAGTAAACTGGGTGAAGGAACGGAAATTATTTTCAGCATTCCACATCGGATTGGTGAAGCTCCTTCGGTGGTAACCGATAATACAAAACAGTCTGATGATTTTGATTTCAGTGGCAAGCGGATTCTTATGGCGGAAGATAATGAGCTTAATGCGGAAATATCCACGACCATATTGGAGGATAGTGGCTTTACAGTGGAGCGGGCCAAAGATGGTATAGAGTGTATTGACATGCTGCTGAAAAATGAAGCAGGTTATTATGATATGATTCTCATGGATATACAGATGCCAAATCTGGATGGCTATGGGGCTACCCAGCGGATACGGTGCATGGAAGATAAGGCCAAGGCTAATGTTCCTATCGTTGCCATGACAGCCAATGCCTTTAAGGAAGACCAGCAGAAGGCCTTTGAGATGGGGATGAATGCTCATTTGGCCAAACCAATCGATATAGATAAGATCTTTAAGACTTTACAGGATATATTGAAATAGATATATACCCTTTACTGTTTTTTTTCATTTTCTTATGGTATTATAGACAGGTAAGGTTTGAAAGATTTTGGAGGTGTGATTATGGTAACGGAAGAAACCATGATGTTCCGCTTTGGGGCGGATGAGAATAAAGCTGAAAATATTATTCGCAGTACCTGTTCCTCAATGGAAAAGAAGGGCTATAATCCAATCAATCAGCTGGTAGGTTATCTGCTTTCCGGTGACCCGACCTATGTTACCAGCTTTGAGGATGCTCGTAAGAAAATCCGTACTCTGGAACGGGATGAGATTTTAGAGGAACTTATCCGGTCCTATTTGGAGAAGAATTGATGGAAAGGGCTTTAGGACTTGATGTTGGGGACAGAACCATTGGGATTGCGGTCAGTGACCTGTTAGGAATGACAGCACAGGGCGTGGAAACTATTCGTCGCTCCACTATGGAGGCGGATATCGACCGGCTGAAGGAACTAACGGTACAGTACGAAACTACTAAATTTATAGTAGGTTATCCCCGTAATATGAATGGGACAGAGGGACCTCGTTGTGAATTTGTCAATGAATTTTGTGACGAGGTAAGGAAGGGAATTCCGGAGGCAGATATTGTTCTTTGGGACGAACGCCTGTCCACTGTGGCGGCTACCCGTTCATTGATTGAGGCGGATGTGAGCCGCAAGAAGCGGAAAAAGGTCATTGATAAAATGGCGGCGGTATTTATTTTGCAGGGCTGGCTGGACAGCAAATGAGACTTGTTTAATTGTAAGGGATTTTAAAGGAGAAAGAACATGGCAGATAATAAACATATGGATGAAGAAATGATGGACTATGAACCAATAATTGTTACCTTTACGGATGAGGCCGGCAACGAGCGTCATTTTGCCGAGGAGATGCGTATTCCGATGAACGGTGAGGAATATGCTCTTTTGGTCGGGTTGAATACTGAAGGTGATGAGGATTTTGATGAGGAAGAAAATGTGACCATTGCCAAAATCACCAAGGACGAAGATGGGGAAGATGTATATATTGTTGATTTCCCTGAGGAGGAGTTCGATCGGGTTGTAGAAGAATATAACCGGATTTGTGATGAGATGGAAGCTGAATAGTTTACTACTATTCGGGAACGGTTGCTGTCGGCAATCGTTCCTTTTATTTTTCCCATTTTTTTGCAGATGTGATATAATACACGGGTAACTTTACTGATGAATTTCAAATATCAGTTTCTATAACTACGAGGTGAGATTATTGGACTTTAAAAGTATCGTTGATACCTTAAAGAACTTCATAGAAAAAAGCATATCGTATGATGCCAAGGCCAGTGCGGAAGAAATAAACAGAAAAAAGCGGAACATTATGATAGGCTCAGTTGTGGCTTTAATTGTGATGATTTTTATTTTTGTCGGGGTATTCTTTAGTTTTAGATCTTCCAGTAATGTGGCAGTGGACAAGAACAAGGAAGTAATTTATGTTCGGGTGGTGCCGGGCATGGGATCGGATGCCATTGGGAAAATGCTGGTGGAAAAAGGTGTTGTTTCTTCGACCACAAAGTTTTGGTTGGCCAGCAAGCTGAATGGAGCTGACGCTAAATTCAGGGCCGGTACTTTTGCCATGAACAAAAATATGAGTACCGGTGATGCCATTTCCATATTGATGAATGGCAAGTCGGCGTCTCTGTGGGTAACCATTCCGGAGGGCTATAATGTAAAGGAAATAGCCAATAGACTGGATGAAAAGGGAATATGTGATAAGGATGAATTCCTGCAGCTGGCCAAGAATTATGCGCCGTATGATTATATGGAAAAACATTCGGAAACCAGCTATCGGGTGGAGGGCTTTTTGTTTCCTGACACCTACGAATTTAGCAGTGATGCTACTGCCGAGGATATTATGCGGCGGATGATTGATGAATTTGATAACAAGTTGACGCCGGAGATGAGAAGTAAGGCGGCAGCCAAAAATATTTCTGTTTATGATTTGGTAACCATGGCATCCCTGATTGAAAAGGAGGCCCTGTATGAAACGGACCTGCCGTTGATTTCCCAGATTTTCTGGAAACGGGTGGCTATCAGCATGCCTCTGCAAAGTTGTGCAACCATTCAGTATATATTGGGCACGCCGAAGGAAGATTTGTCGGTGGAGGATACCAAACTGGCCTCACCGTACAATACCTACCAGAATTATGGTCTGCCACCAGGACCTATTGCCAATCCTGGACTGCGGTCTTTGAAGGCAGCTTTGGAGCCGGCTGATACGGATTATTTGTATTTTGTGGCTGATCGTAACGGTAACACCTATTTTACAAATACCTATGATGAACATATGACAAAGGTGGCACAGGTTCGTTAATGGAAGATTTTTCTGCACTTTTAGAGGAAATGGAAGCTTACGGGCGGATAAACAGGGTTCCTATTATAAATGAACAGGGGTTGCCGGTTCTTTTGGCAACGGTGCGGAAAAAAAAGCCGCATCGGATATTGGAAATCGGCACTGCCATTGGCTATTCGGCCTTGCTTATGGCCAAGGAAGCAGCGACAGATGTGGAAATTGATACCTTGGAGCTGTCTGAGGAACGGGCGGCTTTGGCCAGGGAGTATATTTCCCGTTCGCCATATAGTGACAGAATCCGAATTCATATTGGTGATGCCGGAGAAAATATACAAAAGCTGGCAGGGAAGTATGATTTTGTATTTATTGATGCAGCCAAAGGGCAATATCCGGACTATTTCCGCAAAATATATCCATTGCTGACCGAGAAGGCCACTGTGGTGGCGGACAATGTGCTGTTTCGGGGCTATGTAATGGGGAAGGTGGAGTATCCCCGTCGATTTAAGACCATTGTGAAACGGCTGCGGGAATACATTGATTTGGTTACAAAAAGCAATGAATTTGCAACTGTGATACGGGAAGATGGTGACGGTTTGGCGGTAAGCCAGCGTCTGCCAAAGGAGTAATAATAAATGATAAAGAAACCAGAGCTGCTGGCACCGGCCGGAAATATGGAAAAGCTGAAAATGGCGCTTATTTATGGTGCTGATGCAGTTTATCTTGGAGGAAAGGCCTTTGGCTTACGGGCCTTTGGCGGAAATTTTGATAATGATGAGCTAAAGGAAGCAGTGGATTTTGCCCATGGACTGAATAAAAAGGTCTATGTGACGGTCAATATTTACCCCCATAACAGTGATATGGAGAAATTGCCGGAATATCTGGCATTTCTTAATGATATAAAGGTGGATGCCTTGTTGGTGGCTGATTTGGGCGTTTTTTCCTTTGCCAGACAATATGCTCCGGATGTGGAGATTCATATCAGTACCCAAGCCAATAACACCAACTGGGTGAGTGTAAACGCCTGGAAGGATATGGGGGCTGCCCGGGTGGTTTTGGCCCGGGAAATGTCCCTGGGGGAGATTCGGACTATCAGGGAAAAATGTGATGTAGAGCTGGAAATGTTCGTTCACGGTGCCATGTGCATATCCTATTCCGGTCGCTGCCTTATGAGTAACTATATGACCGGACGGGATTCCAACCGGGGCAGCTGTGCCCAGCCGTGTCGTTGGAAGTATTCCCTGGTGGAAGAAAAGCGTCCTGGACAGTTTTTTCCGGTGGAGGAGGACGAACGGGGGACCTACATATTTAATTCCAAGGATATGTGCTTGCTGCCCCATTTGCCTGATGTTATTGAAAGTGGCGTGGACAGCCTGAAAATAGAGGGCAGGATGAAAAGTGTTCACTATGTTGCCAGCATTGTCAAAGCCTATCGGGCGGCTATTGACAGTTATTGTCAGTCGCCGGTTGATTTTCAATTAAAACAGGAGTGGATTGATGAGCTGGGGAAGGTTTCCCATCGCCAGTACACCACCGGCTTTTATTACAATAAACCAACAGCTGATGACCAGATTTACGGCAGCAGCTCCTACGAACAGACTTCGGATTTTGTGGGACTGGTGTTGGCTTATGACGAGGTAACCGGATACGCTACAGTGGAGCAACGGAACAATATGAAGCTTGGGCAGGAAATCGAGGTTTTTCAACCGAATTTGCCAGGCTACCGGATGACCTTGGCGGAGATGTACAATGATGAAGGAGAGGCCATTGAGGTGGCACCACACCCTCAGCAGATAGTGAGAATGAAAATGGCCCATCCGGTTGAACCATATGCAATTTTGCGCAGAGATGTATAGAAGGAGTTTTATGATATGGCTAAGGTACTAGTGATGCACGGTCCAAATCTGAATTTACTTGGCCGGCGGGAACCGGATATTTATGGTTATGAAACGCTGTCAGATATCAATGATATGCTGCAGAAGCAGGCGGCGGCCCAAGGGGTAGAGACGGATTTTTTCCAGTCAAACCATGAGGGCGCTTTGGTGGATGCTCTGCAGCAGGCCCAAATGGATGGGGTTGATTTTATCATTTTAAATGCAGCAGCCTACACCCATTACAGTATTGCTATACGGGATGCCATTGCAGCTATCCAGGTTCCGGTTATCGAGGTGCATATATCCAATGTGCATACCAGAGAGGAGTTCCGGCATAATTCCGTTATTGCTCCGGTAGTAATGGGACAGATACTTGGGTTTGGCATTGATAGTTACTATGCGGCCATGGCTGTGGCATTGAAAAAAATCAAGGGGAAGAGTTAAAGCAGGTGTTTATAAATGGTTAAAGACAGGATAAATACCCTGCGGGATTTTCTGCGGGAAAAGAAGCTGGAGGGCATAATCGTCAACAAGCTGGAAAATGTGTTTTATTTCAGCGGATTTACCGGTGATGATACCATGCTGGTTATTTCTCAAAACGATGCTGTTTTGGTTACTGATTTTCGATATGTTGAGCAATCAGCAGCGGAGGCACCGGATTTTCGTCTGGTTAAACAAGAAAATGGGCTTTTGAGCAAGGTTGCTGACACTATAAGGATTATGGGAATTGCCAGACTGGGGTTTGAAGGTAATGCTCTGGTATGGGACTGGTTCAGCCATATAAAGAAAAATTTGTCGGATGAAGTTCATATGGAATCGGTACAGTTGGATTCGCTTCGGCAGGTGAAGGAGCAGGCAGAAATTGACTGCATAAAAAAAGCCATGGCCATCAGTGATCAGGCTTTTGATGATATTTTGGGCTATATTAAACCGGGGATAAGCGAAAATGATGTGGCTGCCCGACTGGAAAATGTGATGCGGTCCCTTGGCTCCATGCGACTAGCCTTTGCCACAATAGTGGCCTCCGGCCAGCGGGGAAGCCTGCCCCACGGAACTGCAACAGAAAAGTTGATAAATTATGGTGAATTTGTTACAATGGACTACGGTGCTGTTTACAAAGGGTATCATTCTGATATGACCCGTACCGTGTGTGTAGGCCGGGCTGATGACAAGCAGCGGGATGTTTATGATGCTGTCTTGAAGGCTCAGCTTATGGGGGTATCCTTGGTAAAGCCGGGAGTATCTGGTAAAGAGGTGGATCTTGAGGTAAGAAAATACCTTGACAAACGGGGATATGGAAAATATTTTGGCCACGGACTGGGCCACAGTCTTGGTTTGGAAATCCATGAGTCTCCCAGCTTGTCACCTAAAAGTCAGTGTACTAATCTCCAGACCAACATGCTGGTCACCGTTGAGCCAGGGGTATACATACCAGATTGGGGCGGTGTCCGCATAGAAGATACAGTGCTGATAACGGATAAATCAAAGGAAGTTTTGACTGCTTCACCGAAGGAATTGATTGAAATCTCGGTATGATTTGTCTGTGGTATATAAATTAAAAAATAATTTTCTATTTAAAAATTGGAGGGTTTTTCTAATGATTACAAGTACAGATTTCCGTACAGGTTTAACTATCGAAATCGATGGTGGCGTATGGCAGGTTGTTGAGTTCCAGCATGTAAAGCCAGGCAAGGGTGCTGCCTTCGTTCGGACCAAGATCAAGAACATTGAGACTGGTGCAGTGGTAGAGCGTACCTTCAACCCAAATGAAAAAATGCCACAGGCTCGTCTGGATACTGCCCGTATGGCTTATCTCTACGAGACTGACGGAATGTACACCTTTATGGACAATGAGACTTATGAGCAGACTGAGCTGAACAAGGAACAGCTGGGTGATGCTTTGAATTATCTCCAGGAGAATATGGAGGTGTCTATTCAGTCCTTTAAGGGCCGGGTAATCGGTGTAACTCTCCCTAACTCTGTTGAGCTGAAGGTTACTGAGTGTGAGCCAAGTGTAAAGGGCAACACTGCTACTGGTGCTACCAAGATGGCTACTGTTGAGACCGGCTATACTGTTCGCGTTCCTCTGTTCATTGAGGAGGGCGATGTACTCCGCATTGATACCCGTACCGGTGCATACATTGAGCGTGCATAAGTAAAATGATAATTACTCAGTTGGAGCTTTAAGCTTCGGCTGAATGTAGTCGAATAAAGTACCCGTTAGTGCAGGGTAAATTGTGAATACTCTAAAACCTGTTGGCCTCTGTCCGACAGGTTTTTTTATTTTGAGTATACATATTATGCACAATTCTTGAATAAGAATTATATGTTTGGTATAATGGTAAACGAGTGATATTGTATATAAATATTGAATAGGGGGGTCAAAAAATGGCTAATGATGTGATTAAGATTGAAGACGGTATGGGCTCTGTTCGTATTGGTGATGAAGTTGTAAGTATGATTGCCGGAATGGCGGCTACTGAAATCGATGGCATAGCCGGTATGAGTGGCGGCCTGGTTGAGGGTATTGCTGAGCTGTTGGGCCGTAATTATATGTCCAAGGGCGTTAAGGTTGAAGTGGGCGAAACTGAGGCCAGAGTTGACCTTTACATAATTGTAAAATATGGTGAGCGTATTCCTGAGGTGGCTATAAGCGTTCAAGAAAATGTTAAGCGGCAGATTGAGGAATTTACCGGCCTTACTGTGGTGGAAGTCAATGTATATGTTCAGGGAATTGACTTTGGCGATGACGAAAAAAAGGATGAAGAGAGAAAAATTCGCTAGGGGGCTGTGTAATGGGATTTATCAATAGAGTCCTGCTGTTTTTTTATACCCTTTTCTTCGGTATTGTGAGCCTGGGGGTAATTCTTCTGGTGTTCAATGTGATACCGGAGCGGGTTTTGCTGAATGAATATCAGTATGCAGTTCACCAGTGGCAGACTGGGGCAATTGCCGGCGTGGTATTCCTGTTAAGCGTACATTTGCTGTTTTGCGCATTTGCCGGTAAGCGAAAAACTGAAACCACCAGTGGGGATATTGTGCTTGTACACGGTGAAGTAGGGGATGTCAATGTCTCTCTTAACGCCATAAAGGAAATGGTGGAGCGTATTTCGTCCAATGTTCGTGGAGTACGGGAAGCCAAGGTAAAGTGCGTGTTGGAGCACAGTGAGGAAAAGGGTGATTATCTGCGGCTGGACATCAGGATAAATGTTGGTCAGGAGCGCAGTATAGCGGCTATTTCCGATGAATTGCGGACTCTGGCTGGCAAGTATTTGACAGAAATTGCCTGCATAAATAATTTTGAAGTAGCAGTATCTGTTTTGGAGATTGTGAGCGGAGTTGTCGTCAAGAAGAGACGGTTGAAGTGATAGGTGGTGCCTTAATGGAAGACGAGAAAAGCTTTAAGGAAGCCCTGCTTGGCGGTTTGCGTACCCAATGGGAAAGAAAGCCAGGCACAATTCTGGGAGTTTTGGTTGGTATAATCTTTGCAGTGGGAATTCTTCTGTTTGGTTTTTGGAGCGTATTCTTCGTTGCAGTTTGTGCCGGATTAGGCTGTTTCATCGGGCGAAATGTGGATAAGGGTGGAAGCTTTATCGACAATGTACGGGATTCGTTTCCCAACAATATTCACCGGTGGCGTTGATTATTTGTGGAATTATATGATTATTTGTAGGAATCGAGGAATTAATATATGAGTCGTAGACGAGCTCGTGAAGTTGCACTTCAGACCTTGTTCCAGCTGGATATGAATCCGGTGGAAAAGGGGGCCGAGGTGGCCGAAGCAAGACAGGCTGCCATTGATGTTGCCGTAGCTGCAATGGATGATGATGAAAAGCTGGGCAAAAAGGATATGGCCTTCCTGGTGGAATTGGTAAATGGTACAGAAGATAATCGTGATGAAATTGACAGTATCATTTCGGAAAATTCAAAGGAATGGAAGCTGCAGCGAATGGCCGGTGTGGACAGAAACATTACCCGCCTGGCTGTATATGAGCTGAAATTTGGTGAAGAAAAACTGACCCCGAATATCGTTATAAATGAGGCTGTAGAGCTGGCCAAGAAATTTGGTACTGATGAGTCCAGCCGGTTTGTAAATGGTATTTTGGGAGCAATAGCCCGTGCGTAATCTTTGGGCCGCATTTATGGTGCGGCCCTCTTATTGCGTTTTGTCTATTTTATGGATGGTGACATTATGGCAGTAATCAGAAGTGTATCTGAGATAACAAAATATATTGCCGGTCTTTTAAAAAATGACCTTCATTTGCACAATGTCACTATTCGGGGCGAGATTTCCAATTTTAAGCAGTATGCCTCCGGTCATTGTTATTTTGACCTAAAGGATAAGGAGTCTATTCTTAAATGTGTTATTTGGCGCAGTTATGCCGAGCGGCTGCGTTTTAGGCCGGAAAATGATATGCAGGTGTTGGCCACCGGCAGTATTGAGGTCTATGAGCGGGATGGCAAATATCAATGCTATGTGACCAGAATGCAGCCGGATGGTGTTGGGGAACTGGCTCTGGCTTTTGAACAGTTGAAGGAAAAGCTGGGACAGGAGGGCCTGTTTGATGATGAATATAAGCAACCCTTGCCGTCATTTCCCAAGACCATTGGGATTGTCACCTCACCGACAGGTGCTGTACTGCGGGATATATATCGGGTTGCAAAACGACGGCTGCCGTCCATAAAGCTGGCACTGTTTCCGGTACAGGTACAGGGCGTCGGAGCAGAGCAGCAGATTGCAGCAGGCATAGATTTTTTCAACAAAAAATATCCGGTGGATGTGCTTATTGTGGGCCGTGGCGGTGGTTCTATGGAGGATTTGTGGTCCTTCAATGAGGAAGCCGTGGTCCGGGCTATTTTTAGATCTAAAATTCCGGTAATATCAGCAGTGGGGCACGAAACTGATTTTACGCTGGCCGATTTTGTGGCTGATGTACGGGCGGCTACGCCATCCCAGGCAGCAGAGCTGGCTGTTCCGGATATAGGTGATGTGACTCAGCGGATAAAGTCCATAAAAGTGCGGCTGGCTTTGGGAGCTATGGCGGCTATTAAGGAGAAACGGCAGAGCGTGGAGGCTCTAGGCCGGAGTTTTGTTTTCACTCAGCCGGAAAAAATGCTGGAATCAAGAATTGTCAAAATCGAAACCCTGGCAAATAAATTGAATCAGTTGGCTAGACAGCTGATAAAGGACAAAAAACAGGGACTGCTGCATAATATGGAAAAGCTGGAGTTGATAAACCCTATGGGGGTTATCCGGCGGGGATATGGTATTGTATATAACAGCGATGGGGCTATTTTAAGTCATATCGGTGATGTAAAAATAGATGATGTGTATTGCATTAAGATAAAGGGCGGCGAATTCGAGGCCCAGGTGAAGTCTATAAAGGAGGAATAAGCCGTGGCACGGAAGAAGGAACCATCCTTTGAAGAAAATTTGGCTAATTTGGAAAAAATTGTTGATAAACTTGAAAGTGGGCAATCCAGCCTGAAGGAGATTATGGAGGAATATACCCTAGGGATGGAGCTATCCAAGAAATGTCTGGATGAGCTGAAAACAGCTGAAGACCAGATGGATGTAATTCTCCGGGAAAATAATGGTGATGTTTTAACGGAGCCGCTGGACCTTGAGGGAGGAATTTAATCAATGGACAAGACACAGTGGAACGAGCGGAAAAAAATAATTGAAAAGGCTCTGGTTGAGGAACTGCAGGAAGACAAAGCCCTTGACCCAAGACTTTGTGAGGCTATGAAATACAGTCTTACGGCTGGAGGAAAGCGTCTTCGTCCTATCCTGGTGATGGCAGCCGCGGATGCCATCGGGGCTACGGGGACGGACTATATCCATATTGCCTGTGCGCTGGAAATGATTCATACATACTCCCTTATCCATGATGATCTGCCGGCTATGGATAATGATGATTATCGTCGGGGCAAGCTGACTAACCATAAGGTTTTTGGTGAGGGAATGGCTGTATTGGCCGGAGATGCTTTGTTGACTCAGGCGTTTGAGGTGATTCTTCGTCAGGATAATGTGCCAGCGGAGGTCTTGGTACAGGTGGTCCGGGAGGTCGCCATTGGAGCTGGTCCAAATGGAATGGGAGGCGGTCAGTCAATCGACCTGGAGGCTGAAGGCCACCAAATGGCAATGACCATAGAGGACCTTCGGAAAATGCACGGAGCCAAGACGGGAGCGCTTTTCCGGGCGGCTATACGAAGTGGGGCTATTGTGGCCGGTGCTAATCCGGAGGAGTTAGCTGCCCTGACCAGATATGCTGAATGCTTTGGACTGGCTTTTCAAATAACGGATGATATTCTGGATGTTGTGGGAGATGAAGCTGTTATTGGTAAACCAGTAGGCAGTGATGAGCGCAACGAAAAATCAACCTATGTTACTTTGACATCCCTGGATGAAGCCAAGAAAATGGCGGCTGATGCCGTTAATGAAGCGGTAGATGCCCTGAATATGTTTGGGGATAAAGCAGCTTTTCTGCGGGAATTGGTGGAAAGTCTGTTAAATCGAGATAAATGATAAGGGGCTAAGTGATGCTTCATAATATGTTAGACAGAATAAACAGCCCGGCTGATGTAGCAAAATTGGGTTTTAATGAGCTGGTGGCTCTGGCTGGTGATATCAGAAATCAAATAATTGATACCTGTGCGGCCAATGGCGGTCATTTGGCACCGAGCTTAGGTACAGTGGATTTGACCTTGGCTCTTTACAGTATTTTTAATCCGGAGCGGGATAAAATCATCTGGGATGTAGGCCATCAGGCCTATACCCATAAAATCCTCACCGGGCGTAAGGACAGATTTAAAACTTTGCGTACCAAAGGGGGCATTACCGGTTTTCCGAAGATGTCCGAATCAGCCTGTGATGCCTTTGGGGTCGGTCATGCCAGCACCTCAATTTCAGCGGCGGTGGGTATGGCCATCGAGCGGGATATGCTGAAACAAAATCACAAGGTTATAGCCGTAATCGGTGACGGAGCCTTTACCGGTGGCGAGGCATATGAAGGCTTGAATTATGCCGGCACTATGGGAAAAAACATCATAGTTATTCTCAATGATAACGAGATGTCCATTGATAAGAATGTTGGGGCCATGTCGGAATATTTGGCCCGTATTCGTATTGATCCGCAATACAACAAAGTCAAGAAGGATTTGCAGGAGTTTATTACGCAAAGTCTGCCTTTTGGTGAGACCTTGTGGAAGGCCGGTGATTCATTAAAGGACGGTATTTATGCTGCGTTGACACCGGGAAGTCTCTTTGAATTTTTGGGCTATACCTATGTAGGGCCAATTGATGGCCATAACATCCCTTTTATGAAGGAAGTTTTTGAGAAGGCCCGGGATTTGGAAGGGCCGGTGCTTATTCATGTACGGACCACCAAGGGCAAGGGCTTTGATTTTGCGGAAAATGAGCCGGATAAATTCCACGGTGTTGGTAAATTTAACCGGGAAACGGGTGAAATGGTCAAAAAGCCGGGGGC
>CADACU010000042.1 GCA_902786545.1 uncultured Anaerovibrio sp. | reverse complement strand
TATATATATGGCCGCATAAAAAAGGCCGACAGAACAATGGCTGTCGACCAAAGAAAATTTATATTTTTTTACTGTCCTCTTGACGGGTAGCAGTTCAAACAGCTATCAGTGCTTTTTGGTTTATTTGTTAATTTACTGTATCAGACCCTGAACAATGATCACCAACAGCATAATTGGCAGGATATACTGCAGATATGGTTTGGTCCATTTCGGCAGCTTCATACCGTCACCGGCGTTGACTTCTTCAAAGTATTTGTCGAAGCCCCAACCATATCTGGTGACGCAGAACAGCAGGAAAATCAAGGAACCGATTGGCAGGATAAGGTTACTTACCAGGAAGTCCTCGGTATCCAGCACGCCTCGATTGCCGATAATAGTCAGCTTTTCCCATACATTGAAGCCCAAAGCACAAGGAATGCTCAAAATTCCGATGAGGGCACCATTGATAAGAGCTGCCTTGTTACGGGACCAATTGAATGTATCCATGCAGAAGGAAATGATATTCTCGCATACGGCCAAAACCGTGGAGAAGCTGGCAAAGGTCATAAACAGGAAGAATAAAGCTCCCCAGAGTACACCAGCGGTCATATCCATAAATACATTTGGCAGAGTGATAAAGAGCAGGGATGGACCGGCATCCGGCTTTAAGCCATAGGCAAAGCAGGCCGGGAAAATTATGAAGCCTGCCATCAGGGCAACTACTGTATCAAGAGCCGCAATGCGGACTGATTCCCCTGGCAGGGAGTGGGTCTTGTCAATGTAGCTGCCGAAAATCTCCATAGAGCCCATACCAACACTTAAAGTGAAGAAGGCCTGATTCATTGCAGCAGAGATAACAGTCCACCAGCCGTGCTGATGTACCCCATCCAGACTTGGAACCAGCAGGAATCGCAGTCCTTCCATACCACCTGGCAGGAAAATACTGTTGATGCCAAGGGCCGTAATGAGAACCAGCAAAGCAGCCATCATAATCTTGGTGATTTTTTCCAGACCGCCCTGAACGCCGGCCCGAAGAATGATGAAGCAGACGATAACCTCCAGCAGCATCCAGAAGACCATTTCCACAGGGTCAGCCAGAACGCTGCCAAAGACTGCACCGGTTTGTTCAGTGGTCATTCCCGGCTGGAAATCCCCCCGGACAAACTTGAAAAAATAATCCAACATCCAGCCGGATACTACGGTGTAGAACATCATAAGCAGGTAATTACCTATAATACTGGTCATACCATGGATGTGCCATTTGCTGCCGGCTGGTTCCAGCATTTTGAATGCCTTGTAAGCCGATTTTTTACTGGCCCGCCCCACGGACAGCTCCATAGTCAGTACAGGAACCCCCATAATCAGCAGGAATAACAAATAAATAAGTACGAAGAGTCCGCCGCCATACTCACCGCAAATGTACGGGAAACGCCAGACATTACCGATGCCGATAGCGCACCCAGCACTAACCAGCAGGAATCCAATTCGCGAATTGAAGGATTCTCTTTCCATTATCAAATAACCCCCTAATATTTTCATAACTTGGTGAAAAATGGTTATCCACCTCGTTGAAACGCCATTAAAAAAATAGCGTTATAACAGGTGTATTGACACGACAGTATGTGACAACACACGAACCATTTTAACATAAATCAGGCAGGAAAAATAGGCCCTGATGTCGAAAAATAGGAGAAAGCAAATGAAGCGAGATTGAGCATCAAGTCGCAGTAGCAACCCAGTGTTAATCAGAATCGAGGGATTGTTATGGATGAGAAGCAAAAAAATGTTATCGTAAATAATGTGAAGGAAATACCATTGTCGGATATTTTGTCCGAGGACTCCCTGAGCAAGCAGGAGCTGTTGGCTCGTCTTTTATCGACTATTTTTGTCAAATACAAGGTGGATGGGGAGTTGCAGCAGGTGTTTAGGGACAGTATAAAGGATATATCCCAGGCCATAGCTGAGGACTGTTTTTTGTATGGTTACGATAACGGCTATGTGGCTGGGCACAAGGACGGTAAAGCAGTGGGCCGCAAGGAAGCCAAGGCCAAGGCGGAAAAACAGGCCGCTATGCAGCTCCAGAACAAACTGGAGGAAGAACTGATGCGGGAGCTTTTATTGAATATTGCTCCAGGGGGCAGACTGCAATAAATTGTTTGCCGATAATAAAAATTGGCAGCAGAATGTTTGATGGGTGGCACAATGAAACAAAGCATATACTTAATCTGTTTGATATTCCTTTTGAACATTATGGCTGGCTGTGGGGCACCAAAACCATTGGCTGGTGATTCCATTGATATTAAAAGCAACAGCACTCCCGTAAGAAAAGTAGTGCGGGTGGGCTTTTTTGAAGATGGCAATTTTATGTCAGGTGCCTCAGATGGTGCGGTCAAGGATGGCTACGCCTATGAATATCTTCAGATGCTTGCTGATGAAGCTGGTTGGCGATATGAATATGTTTATGGCAGCTGGTCCCAACTTTATGAAAAATTCCTCAAGGGCGAAATAGATCTTATGCCGGATGTTTCTTATACGGATGAACGGGCGCAGCAGTTCAATTATCCGGAAGAACCTATGGGGCATGAGACTTATTATATTGCCTGCCGCACGGACAATGAAGAAATTGACTGGAATAATTTATCCACCTTTAATGGCAAAAAGATAGGTGTGGAAAAAAATTCTATTCAGGTGGGGTATTTGCAGGACTGGATTGCCAAGAACAGGCTTAACTGTACGATTGTGCCATTGTCCGGTGGCAAGCAGAATAAGCTGGATGCCTTGATGGCCGGGGCAATTGATGCTTTAGTGACTACTCATTTCAAGGGGAAGATAGATGGCGTGTCCAATGTGGCTGTTTTGGGGCAGTCGGATTATTATATGGCTGTTGCGAAGCATCGGTTGGATTTGCTGACAGAGCTGAATGTTGCCCAGGGGCGGATTGCTGATACCTATCCAGCATTTATGAGCAAGCAGGAAGCCAAGTACTTCCCCGATGCGATGGTTGATCAAAGATTGACTCAGGATGAAAAGGCGTGGTTGGCCAAAAAGAAAAACATACGGATAGGGTATTTTACCAACAATATGCCGTTTAGCGCCCAAAATCCTGATACCGGGGAGCCGATGGGGCTGATGATGGATGTGATGGATTCCATCTGCACCAATATGAACATTGACAAGACCATGTTTACCTATGTTCCGTTCAAGGACTGGAAGGAAATGAAGGTCGCTATGGCGGAGGGGGATTTGGATGTTGTCTTTGGTGAGTACAAAAATCTGAGTTGGGCGGAGAAGAATAATATCAATCAGACCATGGACATAACTCAGGTGGATATTTCCATGATAGTACCGGATGGCGGAGATAGGGGAAATATCAAGCGGATTGCCATATCCAAGGATAATCCGCAGCTGGTGTTTATCTATCTGTTGGGATTGGATAAATATGATATGGTTTTTTATGAAACTAAGGAGGATTCCTTCGAAGCAGTACGCCATGGCGATGTAGACTGCACCTTTGTCAATGAGTTTGCTTCCCGTCGGTATTTGCGGGGCAGTGATATTTATAACGGCCTAAGGGTGATTGATAGGTCATATCGTGTTGGAGTTTGTATGTCGGTGAGATGGGATAACGGTGTATTGTTGTCCATTCTCAACCGGGGCATTGTGATGCTGAATAAGCGGGCTATCGATAATAAGCGGGCTATCGATAAATCCCTTAATGATTATTCCTATTTGTCCATGCGGATAACCTTGAAGGATATCATTATGGAATATTGGTGGCTGTCAATAATCTTGTTAGTCATCTTCCTGTTGATTTTAACCATACTCTTTGTGGTAATGCGGGGACGGCAGCGAATAGCCAAGATTAACGATGCTCTGCGCAAGCAAAAGGATATGCTCCAGAAAGCCAATGACAGTCTGATTGTTGCCAACAAAAACCATGCCTATGCCAATGAAGAGCTCAGTGCCAAGAACGATGAAATCAATGAGCTATTTGATAAGCAGCAGGATTATATTGATATAATCGAGCGAAACCATGAGGCATTAAAGTCTGCTAACTGGGTGGTCAGCTTTGACCCTATAGGCCATATTGATACCATCAACTGGAGTGATGGCCTGCGGCATATTCTTGGCTACAATGATGTTAATGACTTTCCGGATAGTCTTGAACCGATGCTGCGGATTATTCATCCGGAGGATCTGAAGACGGGGGCCAGGTTTATAAATGCCCTAAAAAGTGATCATTCGAAGCTTTCCAATATCATTGATATGGAGCTGCGATTCCGCAAGAAGAACCTAGGGTATGTTTGGTTCCGGGTTTATGCCCAGCTGAGCCACCGGTCAGATGGTACCCCATTACGCCTTTATGGTGTGTGTCAGGATATTGAAGAATACAAAAATATGTTATTCCAAACGGAAGAAGCCTTGGCCAAGGCCCAGCAGGCCAGTGATGCCAAGAGTATTTTCCTTAGCAATATGTCCCATGATATGCGTACGCCGATGAACGGTATAATGGGCTATACTGCCCTGGCATTGGATAACATTGATAAGCAGCCTGTAGTAAAGGAATATCTGGACAAGATAAAGATGGTCAGCAAGCATTTGTTGAGCCTTATCAATGATGTGCTTGATATGAGCCGGATAGAAAGCGGCCGTATCGAGCTGGACCCTCAGCCGACTAATCTGATTGCGCTGGTGGATGAGCTGAAATCTATTTTGCAGTCCGATATCAAGCTGAATAATCTGAAATTCCAGATTGATACGGACGGATTATACAATGATACCGTTATTTGTGACCGGCTTCGCCTGAAACAGGTTCTGCTGAATCTGCTGAGTAATGCAGTAAAATTTTCCAAGGATGGTACTGTGACTTTGCGGTTGGTGGAGGTGGCTACCAACAAGCAGACCAGTATGAAGTCTCTTTATGAGTTTCATGTGGAGGATGAAGGGATAGGCATTGACAAAGCTTTTATTGAAAAGCTTTTCACTCCGTTTGAGCGGGAACGGACCTCTACTGTAAGTGGTATTCAGGGAACAGGTCTGGGAATGTCCATTACCAAGAGTATTGTGGATATGATGGGCGGCGATATCAAGGTGGAAAGTGAACAGGGCAAGGGAACCCATTTTACTGTTACCTTGGAATTTAAGACCTGTATGCACCAGGATGTCAACAATGTTTCGGATAACACCATCAAGTATGATTTTACGGGCTGCAAGGTGCTGTTGGTTGATGATAACACCATAAATCAGGAAATCGCCAAGGCCCTGTTGGAGAATGTTAATCTGACCGTGGATGTGGCTGGTGATGGTCAGGCGGCCGTGGAAAAGATTAAGGCTGAAAATCCAAAATATGATTGTGTGTTGATGGATATTCAGATGCCGGTAATGGATGGGTATGAGGCCACCAAGGCTATCCGGATGTTGGATAGTGATTACGCCAAGAGTGTGCCAATCGTGGCTATGACTGCCAATGTATTTGCTGAGGACAAGGCCCGAGCCCTAAATGCCGGTATGAATGGTCATGTGGGCAAGCCGATTGAGGTGAAGGAGTTGTATGGTACATTGCATTCCTTCATAAAGGTCAAAAAATAGATGCAATAAAATAGGAGATGGATGATATCCATCTCCTATTTTTATGGTGTTGATTACAGCATATGGGCCCGCAGTTCCTCACCGGACAGTGGGCTGAGGTAAGCCGGGGCAATGTCAAATACGGTCTTGCAGCCAAGGGCACCTTCTATGTGCAGCCGGTTGATAGCCCGGGCATAGGCCACAATCACTGAAGCGGTGAATTCCGGGTTAGAATCCAGCTTCAGGCTGTATTCTATTACATGCTTATGCTCGTTGTTCCAGCCGGTGGATCCGGTGCGGAACACGAAGCCGCCGTGTGGGATACCGCTGTGGTTTTTATCCAGTTCTTCCTCGGTGATAAAATGAACAGTAGTATCATAGTCGGCAAAATAATTTGGCATTTCCTTGATTTCTTTTTCAATAGCCGCCAAATCAGCCCCATCCTCTGCTACGACAAAGCATTCACGAATGTGCTTCTGACGGGTGGTGAGCTCCGGATTTTCACCATTGCGGACTGCTGTAAGGGCGCTTTCTACCGGAATGGTGTACTGCTTGCCGTTTTTTACCCCCTTAACCCGGCGGATGGCGTCAGAGTGTCCCTGGCTGACTCCTTTGCCCCAGAAGGTATAGTCGTTGCCGTTAGGCAGGATAGCGTTGGCATAGAGCCGGTTCAGAGAGAACATTCCCGGATCCCAGCCGGCTGAAATCAAAGCAATATGTCCACTTTCCTTGGCTGACTTTTCCACATTGGCGAAATGCTCCGGGATGCGGGCATGGGTATCGAAGCTGTCTATAACATTGAACATTTTGGCCAGCTCCGGGGTCTGTTTTGGCAAATCAGTTGCGCTGCCGCCACAGATAATCATAACATCGATTTTCCCCTTAAAATCAGCTACATCAGCGGCAGAATATACCTTGGCTCCTTCGGTCTGAATTTTTACCGTAGAAGGATCCCGTCTGGTGAATACTGCTACCAGTTCCATATCGTTGCTGTTTTTTACAGCACATTCAATGCCACGGCCCAGATTGCCGTAGCCATAAATTCCAACCTTCATATCAATCACACTCACGAATTATCGTGTCCTTTCTATATATTGTATAGCCCTTAAACTATGCCACATAAGTATAGCACTTATGATATCTATGTAGCAATAGTTATAATCCGATAAAATTAAGATAATATTGTATACAAGATTTTTTGTAAAAATATCTTTACAAAACAACATACATATAATACAATGTCATTCGTTTGAAAACGGTGCAGAAAAAGCACTGGTTTTAATTGAAATAAAGGGGTTTTAAAGAGTGAATTTAGAGAATTTGAAGGCTATTCGGCAGTCAAAGGGGTATAGCATAGATTTGATGGCAGAGCTGATGAATGAAGAGCCGGATAAATATCTGGAGCTGGAATATGATGTAAGGGAGGCCACTGCCACCGAGCTGGCGCAGTTGGATAAAATTTTAACAAAATAAAATTATTAAAATTTAAAGGTATAACCCTTCACAAACATTGAATAATCTCACTGTCTATTGTAAAATATTAGCGGTGAGATTTTTTATTTGTTCATCACCCTATTGCTTTTTAAAAATATTCGTGGTAGGATATAGAGTACGCGAAATTTGTTTTAAAATACCTGAGGGGAGTTTTGATATGCTGGATGTCAATACAACAAAAATCCGTTGTTCTGGAGATGTTACCGATAAAACTCACGGTGAATTTATCTGTGGGCCTCTTGACCGGGGTTACGGTACTACTATAGGTAATAGTCTCAAGCGGATTCTTCTGTCATCCATTAAGGGTGCAGCGGTTACCGCTGTAAAGATTGCGGGAGCTTCTTCCATTGAAAGCAAGGTTGCCGCAACCCATGAAGACGCTATTGATATAGTTTTGAATTTGAAGGGCCTGTGCATCAATCCTGTTGAAGAAACCGTTGTTGCTCATATCAAGGTAAAGGCTGAGGGCAAGGAAGAACGGGAAGTTACGGCAGCAGATATTGATTGCAGTGAAGAGCTCAACATTCTCAATCCTGAAATGCATATTGCCACTGTAAAGCCTGGCAAGGAATTTTCCTTGGATATGAAGATTATGAACGGCTATGGGTATGTGGCAGCCAGCAAGAATAATACCGCTGATAGCGGAATGTTCCCAATTGATGCGCTGTTTTCCCCAATCGATCGGGTGGATTATGTAGTGAAGAATACCCGTGTAGGTAATATCACCAACTATGACAGCCTGACTTTGGATATTACGACCAATGGCTCGGTAATTCCAGCTGATGCATTAAAGATGGCCGCCAATATTATGATAGAAGGTTTAAATCCTTTCCTGGCACTGTGTGCTGATACTGTGGTGGATGAGCCTAGACCGGAAAGCTATGGTTTGGCCCAGTCCGGCAGCGAAGAAGCCGCCAGAGAGGCTATGGAGGAGTTGCTTAATTCCTCCATCAGTGAATTGGAGTTGAGCCAGCGTTCTACTCACTGCATGCAGCGGAACGAGATTTATACCATCGGCGATTTGGTGGAGAGAACCAGTGAGGAGATTATGGGCTTCAGAAACTTGGGAGCAAAGTCCTTCAAGGAAATCACTGATCGTTTGGCCGAGCGTGGTCTGAGCTTGAAATCCGGTGGCAAAATTTATTGATAATTGAAATAATTTAGAAAGATGGACTGATAAATTCAGTCCATCTTTATTTTTGCAGGAAATTTTGGCTTGATGTAGTAATTATAAAGTGAAAATTTATTTCATATGAGAGAGGGAAGAATATAATGCATATTGCATGCCTGGATACTGAGTCAACCAGTACCGGATTATCAAATGAAATTTTGGAATTGTCGATTTTAAACGAACAGGGAAGCCTGATACACAATCAGCTGTATAAGCCCCAAAAGGTAAAAAAATGGTTCTATGCTGAACGGGTACACGGCATAAGTCCGCAGATGGTGGAGGACAAGCCGTTTTTTGTCCGTCACATACCGAAAATCCAGAAAATTTTTAACCGCAGTGAAATGCTGCTGGGATTTGCCATTGATAATGATATCCGGATTTTGGAAAAATATGGTTTTGAAAAGCTGATGGACAAGTCCATGGATGTGCGGGATTTGTACTGGGCTGTATATAAGGATGAGCAGGACATAGACTACTATCATGTGCCAAGTCTGGTGGTTTGCGCTCAGGAGTGCGGCTATGAATGGCGGGAGGGATCAGCCCACTCGGCCAGTGCCGATGCTGAGGCCACCTTGTTTTGTTTCAATTATCTTATGCGTAAATATGCCGAAAAGTACCAGTTGTTTTCGATAGAGGACCGGACTCAGCTGACGGATGAGGAAATAAAGACTATATGGACGCATCTAAGGTACTTGCTGAAGGAAGAAAAACACAGAAAGGCTGTGGAAAAAGCCAAGGGCCAGCTTTATTTGGTACATACCAAGAGTGGCTATGCGATTTATGCCAGAAAGAAGCCTTTGACCGAGGAAGATCTGGAGAATTTCAAGGCTAAGGAGCGTCAGATTGTTTTCCAGCTGGAACTGGCGGATTCTCAGAAGGGGTATGAGGATTTGCTGGCGAAATTTGCTCCGAAGATGGTTGGTGGCGAAAATTACTATAAAGCGTTCTATGATTTGGATGAAAAGGATATCGAGCTGTTTAAGACCTATACCAATGTTTTTATTGATGAAAATTATAGGGAGTGAATTGCATGGATAGGGAAATCAGGGTCACTGGCCGGGGGACAATAAGTGCTGTTCCGGATATGATATGTCTGCGCATCACCATTTCGGATGTGGGAGACAGCTATGAGGCCGTGGTAAAGATGTCATCAGCTATGACGGAGCTGGTGCGGATTGGCTTGCAGCGGCTGGATTTTTCCAAGGAAGATGTAAAAACGGAATTTTTTGATGTGGTGGAGGTCTATGGTGATGAGACTGATAACCAGGATGAAAGTGACAATGATGTAGCAGGTTACCGATACATTCATTGCCTGATGGTGGAAATGCCTTTTGACAACCGGCGTCTGTCTGCTTGTATGACGGAGCTGGGAAAGTGCATAAATAATCCGGAATTTTCGGTTTCCTATTTTGTCAAGGATCCTGAGACCGTCAAGGATATGCTTTTGGCCAGTGCGGTGAGCAGTGCCAGACGAAAGGCGGAGACATTGGCCCAGGCGGCTGGAGTCACCCTGGGAGCATTAAAGGCCATTGATTATTCCTGGGAGGATTGGGAAAATATTTCCGATACGGAGCCGGTATTGGATGTGCCATCCACTATGGATAAGCCAGTGCGGATGAGTATAAATGTAATTCCAGAGGAAATAACTTTGGATGATGTGGTGACTGTTACTTGGGAAATTGTGTGATTGAGATTTATTTGAATAGAACAATGCAATCAAAAAGAGCTCTTCTGTGAAGAAGGGCTCTTTTTCAGTATATGAATTTAAATTACAGCATATCCGCCAAATCCAGCAGCAAGCGCTCGGTCTTTTCCCAGCCCAGGCAAGGGTCGGTAATAGATTTGCCGTATACACCGCCGTCAATTTTCTGACAGCCGTCTTCAATATAGCTTTCCACCATAAGTCCCTTGACAATCTGTTTAATATCCGGATTTAGCTTCCGTGAGTTGATGATATCCTTGGCAATGCGGACCTGCTCCAAACATTTCTTGCCGGAGTTGGAGTGGTTTGTGTCGATGACAATCGCCGGATTGTCCAGACCACGGCCCTCATACATCTGTATAACCTTGGTCAGGGTTTCATAGTGATAATTTGGCACACTCTGACCGGTGGAGTCCACATAGCCACGCAAAATGGCATGAGCAAAGGCATTGCCCTTGGTGCGGACCTCCCAGCCTCTAAAGAGGAATTCCTGGGAATGCTGGGCAGCGGCCACGGAGTTCAGCATAACGGACAAGTCACCGCTGGTCGGGTTTTTTAATCCCACTGGGATGCCAACGCCGCTGGCAATCATCCGATGAAGCTGGTCCTCACTGGAGCGGGCCCCTACGGCAGCATAGCATAGCAGGTCGGACAGATAGCGGAATATTTCTGGATAAAGGATTTCCTCAGCGCCGGTAAGGCCGGTTTCCTCCACTACCCGGACATTCAGCTTGCGGATGGCAATAATGCCCTCCAGCATATCTTCTTCGCCCCGTGGGGAAGGCTGATGAAGCATACCCTTGTAGCCAACGCCGATGGTGCGCGGCTTATTGGTATACAGTCGTGGTACAATAAAGATTTTGTCCTTGATTTTTTCCTGAACCTTAGCCAGGCGGGACACATAATCCAGTACAGCATCCTCGTTGTCACTGGAACAAGGCCCGATAATCATTGCCAACCGGTCATCATTACCGGCAAAGATGTCCTTGATGATTTTATCACGCTGGACCTTTATTTTTTTTGCTTTATTGCTGATGGGAAAATCCTCCATCAATGACTGGGGGGATGGCAGAACCCGGATGAATTCCATTTCCATGCTCATATATAAATACTCCTTTTAGATTGTACGGTTAATTCGTCATACATCTATTATGATACATCATTTTTTAGGGAAAAGTCCAAAAAATCTTTTGTTAACCAATAAAATAAAAATGGTTGACAATAAAAGAGATAGGGCGTATACTTTCTCACAGTGATGAAAGGAAGGTATAGTCCAATGAATGACAGTTTTTCAACCAAGGATTTGGCCAAGATGGCAATGTGTCTGGCAGTAATCAGCGTATCATCATACATAGCTTTCCCGTTGCCATTTACCCCGGCGATGGTGGTGGCCACTACAGCTGCAACCTGTCTGACAGCTTTTGTGTTAACCCCAAAGCAGACCTTTTTGACACTGGTAGCGTATCTGATATTGGGTGGTGTCGCCGGATTGCCAATTTTACCCGGAGGAATGGGCGGATTGGGACGACTGCTTGGTCCAACCGGTGGTTTTTATTTCGGTTGGGTGGTGGCCTTTACTCTGGTGTCAGTGTTTAAAGGCAAAAAGATTGATTTTAAACGATATTCTATTGTTGGTATTGTAATAAGTCTGCCGGTGGTATATATTGGAGGGCTTATTTCTATGATTTTGGTATTGAATATAAGCTTGCAGGCGGCTATCGTTCAGGCAGTGCTCCCATTTATCTTCGGTGATGTGGTAAAGTGCCTTTTGGCGGCATTTTTAGGCGTTCGGCTAAATAAAGCCTTGGAAAATGGTTAATAATAAATGAATTATTACACTTTATTAAAGAAACATTGTGTGGCTGTGCCGGATAAATTGCTTATCAGGTGCGATGATGAGGTGCTGACCTATGGCGATATGCTGGCTTTGGCCGATGAATTGGCGAAGGGCATAAACCAATGGGTGCAGCCTACCAAACCAATATTGATAATATCTGAGGATCCTGTCTATCAGGCAGGGTCCTTTTTGGCTGTGGAAAAACTGGGCGCGATTCCGGTATTGATGCATAACGGCTGTAAAAATGATATCGTGGAAAGGATTTTATCTGAAAATAATTTTTTTGGATTGTGGCTGATAGGAAAAAATCATAATAATTTCCGGATATGGCATTCCTCCGGTACTGATCATCAGATTGAAGGGGCTGTGATGGGAGCCTTGACTTCGGGCAGTACCGGTACACCAAAGGTGATGTACCGCAGCTTTGCGAGCTGGGCCGGATTTTTTACCCAGCAGAATGATGTATTCAGGATTGATGGTAATTGTATTATGTTTATACAGGGCAGTATGAGCTTTACCGGCAATCTAAATATATTTATGGGGGTGTTGGCAGCCGGAGGAAGTGTTATTACCTGTTGTAAGATCAGTGCCCGGCATTGGACTGGTTTTATACAAAAAAACAATGCTACCCATATCTATATGGTTCCGGCCAAATTGCAGTTATTATGGAGAAAAGGGCCAAATGACAATAAAGCTGTAAAATGTATTATTGCCGGTTCTCAGCTGTTTGACGAGGAAAATTGGGAGGGGCTGGTGAAAACCTTTCCCAAGGCTGAGATAATATTGTATTATGGTTCTGGTGAGCTAAGTTATATTTCCTACAGGCATTTAACCGGCGGAGACATTGAATACAATAATCTGGGCCGTCCCTTTGAAGGCATTAAAGTATTTTCTGAGGATGGAAATCTGTTTGTGGATACACCATTTCACATTAATGGTATAGAAATGCCCTATTGTTGTGGTGATACGGGTTATGTAAACCATAGTGGGGAGATAATCTTTACTGGCCGGAAAACCGACTGGATTAACAAAGGCGGATATAAAATCAGTGCCATAAAGCTGGAACAGCAGATAGGAAAACTAGATGGGGTGCAGGATGTGGTGGTGCTGCCCTATGCGGATAAACATCGTGGGCAGGAAATTGCTGCTTTTGTCGTTTTGAAAGATGGACTTACTGCCGGCGGTTTGCGACGATATTTTAGCACATGCCTTGATGAAAGGGAGCGTCCCAAGAAAATAGTGGTATTGGATAATTTGCCCCTTAATGACCGGGGGAAAGTGGATAAAGAGCTGTTGAAGGAGTACATATGAGAGAATTGGCGAAAATTACTGCCCGTTTAAAGGGCGGTAAATATGATGGGGTTATGATTATCAAAACCGTATGGAAGCGGGAGCCGGAGGCCGTGAAAAACAGCTTTGAGCCGGAAATCATTAAGGAAAACAAACGAATGCTGGTGTGTCGGGCCTTTTATAATAATGAAAGCCTGACCACGACCATGTTGCTTCATCCTGCCGATGGGGCTGCATTGCCCCATTTATCGGAAGCGGATACAGCTAAAGAGGATAACCGGGCTGTATTTAATCGGGATGATGTTCTTGAATTTGTGGCCGAGGTGGGGGATACCAACCCGATTCATCAGCTGGAGGTCCCGGTTGTGCCGGGGATGCTGCTTTTGGAATATATCAAGAACAGTTTGCCGGATAATATCAAAATACTGGAATTATCCTTTAGAAATGCTGTTATGGCCGGAGATCAGGTGGAAATAAAAGCGGATGGTGGACAGTTGACGCTTACTGGACGGAAAGAGTTTGTAACAGGGAAATATTATGAATAATGTTTATGTTTTAGGTGGTATGCGGTCACCGATTGTCACACAAAACAATAAATTCAGGCACATATCAGCCGAAAGACTGGGGGCTGAAGTGGTAAAGGCTTTGTGTGAAAAGTATTCTATCCAGGATATTGATGGAATAATTGGCGGGAACGCCGTTGGTACAGGTGGAAATATTACCCGGCTGATGGCCCTTCAGGCCGGAATTTCAGCTAAAGTGCCTGCATTTACTGTTGATATGCAGTGTGCATCCGGAGCAGCAGCCATTGCTACAGCCTATAGTCAGCTGGCGATTGGAAATGGTGATTTGTACCTTTGCGGTGGTATGGAAAGTGCTTCACTGCAGCCCCAGAGGATTTACAGCATCAATGATACTCGCTACAGTCAGACTGCCGATAAAGATGGGCGGTATATGACAGCCCAATTTGTGCCGGATGAGTTGGGGGAGGATGTTATGCTGCGCGGGGCTGACCGAACCATAAAGGCAGAAAATATAACCCGTGGAGAACTGGATTTTTGGTGCATAAGGAGTCATCGAAAAGCAGTTGAATGTGCCGGATTACACATTTTAGATGATGTGATTGTTCCTGTAGCCGGTCAAAGCCGGGATGATGGCCTACGCCCCAAAATGAGCCGGAAATTATTGGACAGATTGCCGGCGCTTTTACCAAATTCATTGCTAACGGCCGGAAATACCTGCCTGATAAACGATGGTGCCGCTTTTGTTGTTCTTGTATCAGAAAAATGGCTGGAAGAGCACCCGCACCACATTCCGCTAGGAAAGATTGAAGGGGTATGCATGGCTGGTTCAAATCCAATGGAAAGCCCTCGGGGAGCCATGAATACCGCCGATATTCTTTTGGCAAGGAACGAGCTTAATTATAGTGATATGGCGGCAATCGAGTTCAATGAAGCTTTTGCTGTCATAGATGTGCTGTTTCAACGAAAGCATTCGAAGCTGATTGACCGATATAACCAATTGGGGGGGGCCTTGGCCTATGGACATCCCTACGGAGCTTCCGGCGGAATATTGATGATACATCTTTTGAAAGCATTGGAAAAGAAACCAGGCTCTTGGGGGATAATGTCCATAGCCGGGGCCGGTGGCATGGGGCAAAGTATTCTTATAAAAAAATTGTAGCGAAAAAATAAAAGGCCAACCCTGTTTTATCCAGGGATGGCCCTTTATTATGTATGTTTAATTTACTTTATGCAAGCATATACACCAACTAAGGCAATAGTTTTGAGAATGCCATCAGCAATGAATGCAATATCCATTTTGTTTTCGCCTCCTGATAGGGTATAACCACAGTAATATCAAGGTATTTACTGGGTTCTTTTAACTTACTGGGCATATTATACTGCTGGTTTTATAATAGTAAAAGGGACTATAGTCCTGTAGTCAGCTATGCCGCCATAGAACTTTAATATAGGATTTCTAACAATTTTGTTATATAGTGATTGAACAAAATTTTATCTATATTTTTCTCTTTCTCAAAGAAAAATATGTGTATCTGCGGTATAATGAAATTGATGGAGGTTGAGGTTATGAACAAACAAGTCACATTAAAAAATGGCTCGGTTGTACCACAGATTGGGCTTGGGACATGGATGATAGGTGATAACCCCGCCAAGGAAAAATCGGAAATAAATGCTATACTTACTGGTATCAAGGCTGGTATGCGCCTTATTGATACAGCGGAAATGTATGGAGATGGCCGCTCGGAAGTATTGGTAGGCAAGGCGCTGAAGCAGTACTTTCAGCAGGGCAGTCGGGATGAAGTTTTTGTGGTCTCCAAGGTTCTTCCTTGGAATGCCGGGCGCAAGAATATGCGAAATTCCTGTGTAAACAGTTTGAAACGACTGGGGCTTGATTATTTGGATATGTACCTTTATCACTGGATTGGCAATGTACCTATGGCGGAAGTGGTGGAGGGACTTAACGCTTTACAGGATGAAGGCTTGATACGGGGCTGGGGCGTGTCCAACTTTGATACTGAGGATATAAAAAGGCTGATAAAGATTCCCGGGGCAGAGCACTGTCTGGTAAATCAGGTGCTGTATCATTTGGGTTCCCGGGGGATAGAATATGATCTGATGGATTGTATGACGGCGCATAATATTGCGCTTATGTCCTATTGTCCACTGGCTCAGGGAGGACGACTCAGCAAGGGGCTTCGGGATAATCCGGTGGTTTGTGATATTGCCAGAGCGCATGGATGTACGCCTTCACAGGTATTACTTAGCTGGAATATTCGTAACGGCTTCACCATTGCCATACCTAAGAGCTCATCACCGGACCATATCAGGGAAAATGGGGCGTCTGTCAGTATTGAGCTGTCAAAAGCTGAATTGGAGGCTTTGGATCGGGAATATCCGCCACCAACCACCAAGCTGCCTTTGGATACTGAATAAATATGAAAATATTTACTATTCTATTGATAACTTTACTTTATTAGTGCATAAAAATATGTTAAACTGTTTCTGTGTCAGGTTTTTGTAGATTCTGGCGAAACATATGTCAATTATACTTAGTGGGAGTGATAATTTATGATGGCATTGAATTTTCAGGCGGAAAAGCACGCCAAGATGTTGGCTGACCGCACCAAAAGATGTACGGTTCGTCTGGGGGATGTGAGCAAGCAGTTCCCGGAAAATTCTATAGTATGGATTACTGTTGGCAAGAAGTTTTCCCCGAAGAAGCGACTCTATACCGCTTTTTTGGATAAGGTGCGGGTAAAGACCATGGCCAATCTTACATCTGAGGATTTGGGCGTACAAAATCCGGAAATCAACACCCGAGAAGCCCTGATTGCCGACTTTGAGCAGATTTACAAGAAGCGCATTACCATGGAAGACACCGTAACGGTTATTTATTTCACGGAAGTAATGGATTGACTTGACATTTGGTGAATTGTTGCTATAATAAGACACACTAATTCATATATCTGAAATCTCTAACAAACCGGGATTTCCCTTTACAGGGGGATGTAAAGGTTTCGACGGGGGTGGCTGGAGTATGGATAGCGAGCCGGGGGGTCACCTAGCCCCGTTAGTAAGGTGAAAACGCTTTAAATATAAAAGCAAACGAAAACTACGCTTTAGCAGCTTAATGCTAACCTCTGTCTGCTTATCTCCCGCGTGAGCGGATAAGAGGTCAATAGCGGGATACCCGAAGGGCTGCCTTCTGGAGGTCTGAGGGGAATTTTCTCCAGAATCGGAGGGACGGCGGTTGTCTGTGTCTGCCTAACTCTTAAATTTAAACATTGACTGCGCTCGGAGAAGTCTATATGACAACGCTTTCGGACAGGAGTTCGATTCTCCTCATCTCCACCATCAATTAGGGCGAAAATGGAAAATTCGCCTACAATAAAGAAGGCCAGGACCATTTCTAGAGTGGTTCTGGCCTTTTCTTGTGGTTTTTCTGAATGGAATAATGAGGTTCAAGGTAGGAATAATTAAATTATACCGTTATAATATATTCATACTTATATGACTGTTCATGAACAGTGTATATTGTCATGAGAAAACGGCGTGAAGAAAGAAGTGTATTATATGAAAATCAAGGTTTTGATGGACAATCTGCCAGCGGTAAATTTGTTAAATGAGTGGGGCCTTTCAATTTACATAGAATATGGTGATAAGAAAATACTGTTGGATACCGGTGCCTCAGCGGGATTTTCCCATAATGCCAGGGTGGCAGGAGTGGATCTGTCACAGGTAGATGTGGCGGTGTTATCTCATGCCCATTATGATCATTCCGATGGTATGGACGCATTTTTTGAGGAAAACCAAAAGGCATTTATGTTACTAAGGAGCTCATGTAAAGAAAATTGCTATTCCAATAAGGAAGGGGAAATGGAATATATTGGTATCCATAAGGGGTGGCTGGAAAAGTTCAAATCCAGAATAAAATATGTTGATGGCATCTATGAAATCTGTAAGGGTGTAACTCTGGTGCCGCACTTATTTGATATGACAGAGCCTGGTAAAAAGGCGCAAATGTTTACCATGGAAAATGATTTGTTTTTCCCTGAGCTTTTTGCTCATGAACAGAGTCTGGTTTTTGAAACCGAAAAAGGCCTTGTAATATTTAACAGCTGCTCCCACGGCGGGGCGGATAATATAATTAGGGAAGTGCAAAAGGAATATAATGGTGCACCAATATATGCTATAATCGGTGGTTTCCATTTATATAAAACATCTCCTGAAGATGTGGAGAAATTTGCAAACCGAGTTGAAGCCACAGGGATCCAGATGGTTATCACTGGTCATTGCACCGGGGATGAAGCCTACCCTATTTTGCAAAGGGTACTTGGGGATAAAGTCTCCCAGATGTATTCTGGGGCAGAGTATGATATATGAGTTTAATAAAACTCTTTGACACTTGTAGTCATAATAAAATATAATATGACTACAAGGGGGCGATAGATATGTCAAATGCAATCTCCATAAGACCATCCAAGGATTTAAGAAGCAATTATGCACAGATTTCAGCTTTATCCAGAAAAAATCCAGTTGCTATTACTGTCAACGGTAAAGAGGATATTGTTGTTCTTTGCCATGATGATTATATGGAACAACAGAATTATATTACTGAACTCGAAGCCAAATTGGCTGTATACTCACATTTGGCTCAAGCGGCAGATGATGTGAAATTGGGTAGGGTTCAAGAGGTTGATGCAGCTTTTGATGATATTCTATCAGAACTGGATGGGCTTGAAATATGAATTATACTGTCAATCTGACTGATACAGCGAAGCAGGATTTACGGGACATTGCTATATGGATTGCTCAAAAGGCGAAGGATATTGAAGTGGCTAAGAATTTTGTGCGAGAGCTTCGTGATGAGTGTAAAAAGCTGATTCCTTTACCGGATAGGGGAGCATTCCCTAAAGACAGGATTTTGCGTAGTGCTGGGTATAGGTACATTGTCTATGAAGATTATCTTATTTTTTATTTAATAGATAATGAAAGACACATTGTAAATATTATGTCAATATTTAATGCCAAGAAAGATTATTTTAAAGTGATGCGTAAATATATGTGATATCATCATATTTTTCTATTAAGTACCTAGGGTGAAATATGCTTCATCTCCACCACATATTCGGTCGAAGTCGGAAACTTTGACCATACTATAAGGGCCCTAACCATTTGTGGTTAGGGCCTTTTCGT
>CADACU010000041.1 GCA_902786545.1 uncultured Anaerovibrio sp. | reverse complement strand
TGATTTAATTATTGCATTGTTTAGTTTTCAAAGAACACCACACTCGTTCTTTTTGTCTATAACTTTGTTGCTTCTCGACTTCCTCGGTCAGCGTACTAGATTATGTACGCTTCGGTCGGGCGTCTCGTCGCGCCTCGTTCTAGGCAAAAATCACTTCGTGTCTCTACTTAATTAGTAAGCATTCTGCTGCAATATTGTCTTGCAACAAAATTTCTGCGCAATAACACGAACTTTTCAGCGCCTCGTTCCAGGCAAAAATCACTTCGTGTCTGTACTGACTTTCAAGCTTTTGCTTCGTGAGTCAGCTTTTATATAATATCTTAGTATTTTGCTTCTGTCAAGAAGTTTTTAAGATATTTTTCATTATCGGTTCAACTTTGTAAGCATTCGTCACCGACAACGATACATATGATACCCGTATTGTTTATTCTTGTCAATAGTTTTTTGCGGTTTATCGCCAGTACAAAAGGATTGCCGCTATATTATTACCACATATAACAGCAATCCTTCCTGTGTTTCATATTTTCTCTTTATACACTAATCTTATTCAACAAGTCCCTCAGCACTGTTATCTCGTCCTTGGTAAATGTGACTCCTTTCCCCATACGGCTTCTGTCCGGTGCCCATTCACGGATATCATAGCGGGGATTGAGATGATTCCATGATACCAAATTCAATTCCTTCGTCCATCCCCGGCGATCTTCTCCAATTACCCCCATCCTTTCCTTTACTTCACATGAAATTTCATTCGCCATTTTAGCCATCTCCTTTGATCTTCATCTTATTATATTCATTATATTACCAAATTATTTTATACATGTAAATATAATTATATAAAAAAAGAAGGCTAAATTTTCAGCCTTCCTAATTCTTTTTAGTTTTTTTTGATTTTATCACCCGTTCCACCGTTGGAACAGGTTATTATCAATCCCCATCCGGTCACATATCTTTCCTACCAGCATATCCACTAAGTCCATAATTGAACTCGGCTTATGATAAAACCCCGGGCAGGCTGGAATTATAACGGCACCAATTTTAGCTGCCTTCAGTAGATTTTCCAGATGACCTGCATGCATAGGTGCTTCCCGTGGCACCAAAATCAGCTGGCGTCCCTCCTTCAGCATTACATCAGCTGCCCTGGTAAGCAAATTATCCGTTACCCCGGTAGCAATCGATGCCACAGTTTTCATTGAAGCAGGAACCACTACCATGGCATCTGCCCGAAAGGATCCACTAGCTATGGATGCTCCTATATTATGCACATCGTGCAGCATATCTGCACTTTTCAAAACCCTGTCATAATTTTCTGGACACTCGTATTTCACCACCTGCTCACCACTATCAGTGAGCACGACATGAACTTGATGACCAGCCTCCTTCAGTACTTCAATCAGGCGCAAACCGTAAATACTCCCGCTGGCCCCGGTTATTCCCACAATTATCTTCATCTTTCCTCCACATAGCTATAAATCAAGCCTCAAATGCATTCTCAATCAATTTGAATGTCATACTGCCATTTTTGGTGGCCAATACCTCCAGCACATCAAAGCGATAGGAATAATCACTCAATCCTTTGTAACGGATGTATGACTGAGCTGTCCTGATAATTTTCTGCTGCTTTGTGATGGTCACTGCCTCCGCCGGCATACCATAGGCCAAGGATCCCCTGGTCTTTACCTCCACAAAAACCATGGTATTACCCTTGCTGACAATAATATCGATTTCACCTGTTTTGGCCCGATAATTTCGTTCACGCACCATATATCCATTTTTTTCCAAAAACACAGCAGCTGCATCTTCGCCTTTATTTCCCAACAACTTATTATTCATCGCCTACTAATGCCCCTTACAGTCCCTTTACTGGTGGCATGTTGTTCCGCTCCTTGCGTCGTTGGTCAATACGGTACACATAAGCCAATATTTCCGCCACTGTGGTATAAAGCTCGGCAGGAATTTCCTTGTCCAGCTCCAGGGCCATCAGCATATTGACCAATGATTTATTCTGATATACCGGCACCTTGCCTTTTCGAGCCGCCTCCAGAATATTTTCTGCCACATGTCCCCGGCCTTTGGCTACCACCTTTGGCGCCAAATTCTTTTCATAATCATATTTTAAGGCGACTGCCTTTTTTTCAGCTAAGGCCTCCGCCTCCAGCTCTTCCTGTGTTTTTTCTCTATCATTGAGCATTGTTCACAGTCCCTATCTTCAAATCTGTAAGGTTGATTGGTGTATCATAGAGTGCTTTTCGGATGTCCGGCAAATATTCACTGAACTCGGTCACCGATTCCTTATCAGAGAAAATAACCCGTAAGTTCAAATTATTTCCCTCGTACAGGCGGCAAACCACATCAACCGCTCCAATTGATTCAGTCAGCACGCATACACGAAACCAAGTATCCTTCCTCATTATCCCCCGCTCATCCTCATGGGGTGGTTCATCATAAATATGGACATAGGCAGGATAACTCTGAACCGTACCATCCCCCAAATACAGTGGCATCATAAAGGAAATGGACTTTTGTCCGTCCGCCTTGAAGCTTCCTTCACTATGCATAGATCCCTTCATTGAATTCACAAAATTATTGATTTCCTTGCTGGCTGACCGATAATGATGCCCTTTCATTTTCTTCAGCTGGCTCAAGTCGCAAAGCTGCATAAACGCCCACAGCTTTGGCAACTCGTCCACACCCATCCGTTGTCCTGCCTGTTGAATCGAGGCAGGAATATTACTCTGTATGGTGCGCAAAAGCAGATTTAACTGCTTGGCATCCTGCTGAGACAACTCACCTTGGGATTTATTGATAAAATTTGTCAAAAGTTCGGTGTCCTTTGGTGATAATTCTGCATTTTTCAAAATCAGCTGGCCCGCATCCTTCAATGCATTGGCTACTTGCTGATTATCCATCTGTACTGTAGTCGTCCCTCCAGGCGAATTTGTATTACCTGTATTATTGGTAATATTATTGCCCTGACCAAAACGGCTGAAGATTTGTTTAAACAATGGATTTATCTCGCCATCAGCCACCCCTTGCCGGGACGCCGTTCCCTCATAAGCCATACCTGCATTATTCATGCGCACATTGATATTTTCATTGGCAAATTTCGGCTCTGAAGCCAACTTGGCTGCACCATCACTGCCCATAGTATTTTCTGTTTTGCCGAAAATATTATCATTGCCCATAGGGGTAGTATTCCCCATAGTATTATTTGCCGGTGTACCGGCATTATTTCCGGCTGGCTGGGCATTACCCATTGCCTCATTGATCTGGGTAAATGCCTGATTTATATCTAAAATCTGCGGCCCACTCCCCCCCTGGCTCTGTGCCATAGTACCAGGAGTCGAAGTCCCTATTGTAGCTGCTGTTGGAACAGTATTAGTCGCTGCGTTGCCGGCACCACCCTGATTAACCAGCTGTGGTGCAGTGTTATCAGCAGCATTAGCCATATTGCCTGGCGCATTGGTTGGAAGCCCATTGCCTTGATTGAATGCCTGATTTGTATTAAAAATCTGTGGACTGACTGTCTGGCCCTGAGGTGCTCCATTGGCCATCGCTGCGCCAGGTTGGGCATTTTCCTGTGGCATAACAGGCCCCTGGGTATTACCAGCAATGCCCAGATTTCCTTGATTGGCTGACTGGCTATTACTGGTCTGACTTTGCTCTGTCCCGCCGGTAAACATTGATTTAGGGAAAAAGGCATCCACCAGCTTATTTAGGAGAGCAAATCCTTCCGATGGCTGAGCTGCTGTTGCACCCGGCTGACTTACCGTCAGTGATGCCAGCTGACTGAGCAGCTCCTCTATCTGCTTGACTGCTTGAGGATTATCCTCGTTTTGAATTAACTGAAAAGCCAATTTATTTAGATTGACCGGCTCAATATTACTTTCTTTACCAATCGCCAACTTAATATTGTCAAATACTACCTGCAAATCCTCACTCAGCTCACCCAAAGACCCCTGATCCGACAAGTACCCCAAATGGTGGAGCATACGGCTCAGGGTGTTTAGCTGTTCAACAGAAAACTTCTGGCTGGCCAGAGAACTGCCTACCCCTTCGCCCACAGTCCCCTCCAGAGAGAATGCACTACGCATAATATTGTTGATTATTTCCTTCAACTGACTTGGGATAGCATTTTCGGCCTCTGACTGATGGCTGGAAATCTTTGAAAGGATGCCTGCCATATTGTCTATGGAATTTTTAATACTGACATCTGTACGGGGTGAAAAGGCGGAACCGGCACTGCCGCCACCGTCTCTTTTTACTGATAATTTATCGCCCTTGGTCTCTTGCGTCCGCTCCGTAGCCTGTACGGAAGGCGTCATTCCTGTAACATTAGTTGGCAAGGCCTTTCCACCTCCTGAATACCGGATTATTTGTTGCCAAATAAATCTTCTATCTCATCTACCATTGATTTTATTGGTTCAAAAGACTGTCTGTGAATTGGACATGGGCCAAATTTTCTTATGGACGCTATATGGCTGGCCGTACCATAGCCCTTATGCTCAGCAAAACCATACTCCGGATACTGCTTGTCGTATTCATCCATCAGACGGTCACGGGACACCTTGGCTATAATCGATGCCGCCGCAATAGTGGCTGACTTGGCATCACCTTTAATCAGTGACAGGGATGGCATCGGCAGTCTTTCCAGCTTCACCGCATCCAAAAGCACCTTATCGGGCTGTGGCTCCAAGGCAAATATAGCTTCGTACATACCGTTCATGGTGGCCTGCAAGATATTCACCCGATCAATAGTCCGTTCATCCACAAATACCTGTTTTACCGAAACGGCCTTGGCCATAATTTCGTCATACAGCTCGTTTCGAACCTTTTCGGACAGCTTCTTCGAATCATTGATCCGGGGTAATATCAATCCCTCCGGCAAAATTACTGCCGCCACAGACACCGGCCCGGCCAGTGGGCCTCGCCCCGCCTCATCCACACCGGCAATCAGACTATAACCTTCAGCCCTGGCCTCATCCTCGTATCGGAACATGCCCTTTACCCGGGCAATTTCCGCCTGTCTTCTTTCATACCGTTTAATAATTTTGGCCGCCGCTGCCCGCTTGTCATTGCGGCAAGCCTCAACCAATGCTTCTGTTACATTGTCAGAAGCGAACAGTCCCTCTATTTCTTTTATCGACAAGTCTGCTATATTCATTTAGTCCTTCTCCTGAGAAATATCCGGTGCCACATCCAAACTGATAGTACCCATTTTCCCGCTGCGGAAATCCGTGAGGACAATCCGTTGAGCCTTTTCCAAATCTATAAGACCGCCCTTCACCAGACACCCCCGCTTCTTTCCAATAAGCTCCAGCAGCTCCAACGGGGTATCCGGCAACGCGTCTGTAATCTTATACCGTTCCTGTATCCGCTCCGGATAATGTTTTAGCATAGTATCCAGGAACACCTCAGTGATAAGCTCCCGGTCAATGGCTTCATCATTTATGGCACCGGTAAAAGCCAGCTTCAAACCGGCATTCATATCTTCAAATTTTGGCCATAGAATCCCTGGTGTATCCAAAAGCTCCAGATGCGTGCCCAGTCTAATCCACTGTTTTGCTCTGGTAACCCCTGGTTTATCTGCCGTCTTCGTTTTATTGGACCCAGCCAGACGATTTATCAACGAGGACTTACCTACATTTGGTATCCCCAAAATCATTACTCTGGCCGCTCTGGCCTTAGCCCCCTTGGCAACCAGCTTTTCCGTCCGGGCCCTGGCCAGGTCCTCCGTTATCTGCACCAATTGCTTTATCCCCTTGCCTTGGGTCGCATCCACTGCCACTGCTTTTATGCCCTGCGTCTTAAAATAATTTATCCATTTCTTGGTCATAGCCGGATCCGCCAAATCCGCTTTATTAAGGGCCACCAGCTTTGGCTTGTCGGCAATAATTTCCTGCAGCATTGGATTAGCACTGCTATATGGAATACGGGCATCCAATAGTTCAATCACCACATCCACCAATTTCAGATTTTCCGTTATAATCCGCCGGGCCTTGGTCATATGCCCAGGGAACCACTGAACATTTGGCAGAACCTGTTCCGCCGCCAGTTTCTTGGCACTTTCTTCCCGTTCCTTTATATAATCATTCATGCAAATACTCCTAACAATCATTTTTTGACACAATACAACGGAATAATTATAACGCAAATAATAAAATTTTTCTCCCCAATAGAAAAAAATCGGACATCATTCCCAATTTATGCCAATATCATTGCGAAGCTGAATGGCTTCAGCAATATGAACACCAGTGATTTCGTCGCTGCCATCCAAGTCTGCTATGGTCTGGGCAACTTTTTTCAATCTGTCGTAAGACCTGGCCGACAATTTTTTCTCTATAAAAGCTGTGCGAAGGATTTTCTGGGCCTCTTTAGTGACAATACAAGTCTTTTTCAAAATAGAGCCGGTCATCTGGGCATTGCAGACAATACCATATTTTTCAAGTCGCTTAAGCTGTCGTTCCCGGGCCGCCACCACCCGCTTTCGAATAGTAACCGAGGACTCAGCCTGTTCTGTTGTGGTAAGTTCCTTATATGATACCCGTGGCACCCTTATATGTATATCAATACGGTCTAACAACGGACCAGATATTTTCCGGTTGTAGCGCTTTATTTCCTGCAAAGAGCAATCACATTGCTTTTCCGGGTCATTATAATAACCACAGGGACACGGATTCATGGAGCAGCACAACAGAATGCGGGAGGGGAAAGTCAAGGATGCATTTACCCTGGCAATGCTTACAACACCATCCTCCAGTGGTTGACGCAGGGCTTCCAAAGTCTGTTTACTGAACTCCGGCAATTCATCCAAAAACAGTACACCATTGTGGCTTAAACTCACTTCTCCCGGATGAGGAATAGAACCGCCGCCAATCATTGCCACCGATGAAGTGGTGTGATGGGGACTTCGGAAGGGTCGTCTGGTAATAAGGCCACTGTTTTTCTTGAGCAATCCTGACACACTGTAAATTTTGGTAACCTCCAGAGCCTCCTTCATGGTCATTTCCGGCAAAATAGAATTTAAACGGCGGGCCAACATGGTTTTCCCTGCTCCCGGACTACCCACCAGCAAGATATTATGTCCTCCGGCGGCTGCAATCTCAAACGCTCTTTTAGCCACAAACTGCCCTTGAACATCGGCAAAATCCTCCAGCATTTCTTCCTGGCTCTCCTCCACCTCATCTGTGTGAACCGCCGGCTCCCATTGAACCTTATGATTTAGGAAATCCACCAATTCCTTCAGTGTAGACACGGAATAAACTGTCAATCCATCCACCAGCAAGGCCTCATTAACATTATCACTGGCAACAAAAAAGGCCTTAAAGCCTCTTTCCCTGGCTTTTATGGCCATTGGCAAGATCCCCGGCACGGCCCGAAGTTGTCCCTCCAAGGACAGCTCACCGGAAAAGAGATAGTTCTCTATGCTGGTCTGGGGCAATACACCATAGGCTGCCAATAGCCCTACAGCAATCGGCAAATCCAGTCCCGGACTGTCCTTTCTGATACCGGCCGGTGCCAAATTTACTGTAACCTTCTGGGGCATAATTTTTATCCCGGAATTTTTTACAGCTGTTCGCACCCGTTCCTTGGCTTCCTTTACCATAGTATCCGGCAGTCCTACCATATCAAAAGCCGGCAATCCGCTGGCTACATCCACCTCCACATCTATTATTTGTCCATCAACCCCCAAAGTTGTCGTCCCGCAGCATTTTGCAAACACACTCATTGCCTCCTCATAATATTCTTAATTATAAATTATATTTCTCCTAATAATATTATGCAAGTTTTGTTAATAATTAAATTTATTAAGATTTCAGTTTTTCCAAAATTTATTGAGGAAGTTTTCCAAAATTTTCTCAAATTTTCCTTGATTATCCATCAAAAAAATTTTTCCTATGGATATACCTCGTTCTATCCTGTATAATGTTTTAGGAATTTTTGTGTATGGAGGATATATTGTGGAAAATAAAAATAGTTTTGCTGCCCTGTTACCTATTGCAGTATTTGTATTCTTATATCTGGGACTGGGCATAACCTTTGAATATATAATGGAAGTGCCAATGGGCTTTTATAATGTGTCTGTTGTGGTGATTTTCCTGTTGGCTCTTTGCGTAGCCTGCTTCCAAACCAAGGGAATAGATATGAATGAAAAGCTAAAAATTATGGCCAATAATATTGCCGATCCAAATATTATCACCATGATTTTAATTTTTCTTATGGCCGGTGTATTTGTGGGTGTTTTGGGACGAAGCAGCGCAGAAAGTGTGGCTTATTTCCTGCTTTCCCTTATACCGGCTGACTATGCCGTTCCTCTTTTGTTCTTAATCAGTGCCTTTGTTTCATTGGCAATGGGCACTTCCGTAGGCACCATCACCCTGATTGTACCGATTGCGGTAGCAGTGGCCAACAGTACCGGCTTTTCCATACCGCTATGTGTTGGTACCGTTATGGGTGGCGCCATGTTCGGTGACAATTTGTCATTTATCTCGGATACCACCATTGCTGCCTGCAATGGTCAGGGCTGTGCTATGCAGGATAAATTCAAGGCTAATTTTAAAATCGCCATTCCGGCAGCTATTCTTACTGTAATTATCTTGTACTTTTTATCCGCCCAGCAAAGTATCGGCGAACTGCAAATAAAGGATTATCACCTGATGCAGATTGTTCCATATCTTTTGGTGCTGCTGGGAGGCATCTTGGGATACAATGTTTTTCTGGTTCTGCTGGTGGGAATTATCAGCGGCTCAATCCTCATGCTGGGCAGTGGTGAAATCTCCTTTGTCAATTATATGGTCAACATTGGCAAAGGAACATCCGGCATGTTTGAAACCGCCATGGTAGCCATTTTGGTATCAACCATAGGTGGCCTTATTGCATACAACGGTGGCTTTAACGCCCTATTATCCCTAATCCACAAAGTGTTTACCGGCAAAAAGGGTGGTATGCTGGGTATTGGCCTGTTGGTGGGTATGATGGATATAGCTACAGCCAATAACACCGTAGCCATCGTCATGTCCAACCCGATTGCCAAACAGATTTCCGAAAGCTATAAAATCTCCGCCAAGCAAACCGCCTCCCTACTGGACACCTTCTCCTGTATTTTCCAAGGGATCCTGCCATATGGTGCCCAAATGCTGGTGGCATTATCCATCGCTGTGAGCCTCGGCTATGAAATCAACGCTTTTATGGTTTTGCCGTTTTTACTTTACCCATATTTATTGTTACTAAGCTCCATCCTGTTCGTTTTTATACCACAGGCAAAATAATATAAAAAGGCCAGACATTTTTAGTGTATAGCTAAAATGTCTGGTCTTTTAATTTGCCTCTTCACAAATAAATCAATCAGTATATTCAATTCGGTTCAGCAGCTTGGCTCTTATTATCCGGCGGACAGAGCCATTTATCTGTTCTTCAGTCAATTCCCCGGTTTTATAGGCATCCAACAGTCCAGAATATATTTCTGCGGCCTGCTTATAATCATGGCACATCATTACAATGTCCACCCCTGCCTTAACCGACTTCACCCCGGAGTCACGGGATGAACCATACTTGGCCACTGCCCCCATAGCCAAATCATCCGTAATGATAATCCCATTATACCCCATTTCCTGTCGCAATAAATCCGTAACAATGGCTCTGGACTGACTGGCAGAATTATTCGGATCCAACTGGGAATATTTCAGATGGGACACCAGTATAAAGAAACGGTCATTCTCCTGCTGGTCAATAATCGTCTTAAACGGCTTCAAATCCGTTTCATACAGTATTTCCTTGGATACATCCACACTGGATACATCCTTATGGGTATCCACCTTCCCCCGGCCAATGCCCGGAAAATGCTTTAAAGCATAAACCTCCCCCACACTCTCATAGCCATTGGCCGCCGCTTTCACAAAACTGGCAACTGTACTGGCATCATTGCTGTATGAACGGGTATCCGTGGTACCTACATCAGCCACCGGTGCCAGATTAACATTTATCCCCAACGATTTGAGATTAGTACCGGTCTTTTGGGCCCACAGCTCCGCCTGAGCCAGGTTTTGACTCCGGCCAATATCAGCTTGGGAAGGTGGTGGTTCTATAATATTCTTTCCCCGTACCACGCGCCCCCCTTCCTCGTCAATGGCAATAAACAACGGTACAGGCTCCTTGACCGTCTCCTTAGCATATCGCTGAAGTCCGCCTGTCAGGTTGCGTATCTGCTCCTTGGAAACAAGATTACGATCAAACAGGATGATGCTGCCAATATGATATTTATTTAGCATATATGCAGCGTCATTGGTCAGCTCCGTTCCATAGATACCAATCATCATCATCTGCCCCAGCTTTTCCTCAGGGCTCATATTGGCCATAATGGCATCAACCTGCCGGTCAAAGGCCAGCTTATCGGACATCATCATCATCCTACTCAGCTGCCCCGCCATATTTATGTTGTTATTTACCCAGCTATTGGCCAGGACAATACCGCCAAACACTGCCAGCATATAGGCCACAGTTATTATTGCGACACAAATTTTGTTTTTCATGCCTAAATCTCCCAATTATCAGTTTCACTACTCAAACAATATACCATCTAACGCCTATATTTACAAGGCACAACAGATTGTTTCACATTATTGTGACAATATTTTTATTAAAAATTTTATCACTAATCGGAATAGTACATAAATAAAAAAAGGAAACTGGCTCAATAAGTAGAATAATAATACATTAAAAGTGGTGTTATGAAGAGTGGGGAAAACTAAATAACGCTATTAAAAAATTAAATAGAGCATTAAAGTTTTGGAGGGGTTTACATGAATGTTTACACGACTGACAAAATCCGTAATGTGGTACTGCTTGGCCACGGAGGTGCCGGCAAGACCACATTGGCCGAGGCTATGGCCTACCTGAGCGGCGCTGTATCCCGGCCCGGCAAGATTGAGGACGGCTCCACTATCTCAGATTGTGACAAGGAGGAAATCCGCCGCCAGATTTCTATTTCCACCTCAATAATCCCGGTGGAATGGACGGATTACAAAATCAATCTTCTGGATACACCAGGTTTCTTCGACTTTGAAGGGGAAGTTGATGAAGCTATGAGTGTAGCTGACGGAGCCATCATCGTTGTTTCCGGCAAAGCCGGTGTGGAAGCTGGCACGGAACGGGCTTGGGACCTTTGTGAAAAGTTCCATTTGCCAAGAATTTTCTTCATAACCGATATGGATATTGACTCAGTTTCTTACCGGCAGGTGCTGGACGACCTTAATGCAATGTTCGGTAAGAAAATTGCCCCTTTTAACATGCCATTGCGCGAAGATGAGAATCTGGCTGGTTATATCAATGTTATCCAGAAAAAAGCCTTCCGCTATCAAGGGGAAGAAGCCGTTGAGGAAGAAGTACCGGAATATTCCCAGGAATATCTGAACCAGTACAATGATTCCCTTATGGAAGCCGTTGCCGAAACCTCTGAAGAATTTTTAGACCGTTACCTGTCCGGTGACACCTTCTCCGAGGCTGAGATTCGTGCTGCGGTCCGCAATGCCATTTCCGATGGCTCCATCATCCCGGTAGAATCCGGCTCCGGTGCTACCCAGCGTGGTGTTTATACCCTATTGGACGATATTGTAAAATATATGCCAGCCGCCAATAATCGGCAGATATCCGGCATAAACACCCAAACAAATGAGATTTTTGAGGCAAACTTTGATGTGCTAAAGCCAAAGACCGCCTATGTATTCAAGACTATTGTCGACCCATTTATCGGTCACTACAGTCTGATTAAAATCCGTTCCGGTGTAGTAAAAGCCGATGATTTGATGTACAATGTCCGGACCTCTACTGAATTTAAAATCGGCAAGCTTTATGTTCTTCGGGGCAACAAGGCTATGGAAGTTCCGGAGCTTCATGCCGGTGACTTGGGTGCTCTGGCCAAACAGACCTCCCTCAAAACAGGCGACGGACTCTCCACCAAGGCAAATCCGGTAATGTATGCCAAGATGGACCTGCCAACACCATATACCTATCTCCGGTGGAAGCCGGTCCGCAAGGCTGATGTGGATAAAATTGCCATGGCTATGGCCAAGATTGCCGCTGAGGACCAGACCTTCCGTTTTGAGCGTGACTCGGCTAACCGTCAGTCACTGATTTATGGTATGGGTGACCTTCATCTTGAGATCATTCAGTCTCGCTTGTTAAACGAATACAAGGCAGAAATCCAGACCGAACGACCGAAAGTTGCCTTCAGAGAGACCATCCGGAAAAATTCTGATGCTGAATACAAATACAAAAAGCAGACCGGTGGACATGGTCAATACGGTCATGTAAAAATCCGCTTCAGCCCATCAGGAACCACTGACCCATATGTATTTGATGAAGAGGTAGTAGGCGGTGCTGTACCAAGGAATTTCTTCCCGGCAGTAGAAAAGGGTATTGCTTCCTCCTGCGAAAAGGGTCCTTTGGCCGGATTCCCGGTAGTGGGTGTTCATGCTACTCTCTATGATGGGTCCTTCCATTCGGTAGACTCCTCCGAGCAGGCCTTTAAGACTGCTACGGAACAATGCTTCAAGAAAGGCTTTATGGAAGCCAATCCTATCCTGATGGAGCCATATGTTACCTTGAAGGTAACCGTGCCAGACCATTACATCGGCGATATTATCGGTGATTTGAACAAGCGCCGTGGCAGTGTAATGGGTATGACCCCAACAAACGGCAAACAGGTAATTGAGGCTGAAGTTCCACAGATGGAACTGTTTGGATATTGCACCGTGCTTCGCTCCATGACTGGTGGCCGTGGGGACTTCTCCTATGAATTCTCCCGCTACGCTCAGGCCCCTGATGATGTTCAGGCAAAGGCCATTTCCGCTTATCAGGAAGAGCTTGCCTCCGGTGAAAACGACGAATAACTAAGCTAACCAAAAACTCCCATTTGGGCTGACAGCCCGAATGGGAGTTTTTTATATGCTGTTATAACGCCATTGTTCAAATTTTTCTGACACCATTTTTATCCACCACCGCATAAACCAGTTTTGCTGTCGGTGGCTGATTTTCACTAAATTCCAGTGAAGCAAGATATCGGTCAACAGCCGGCTTTATAAGTTCCTGCCGGCTGGTATATAGCCTTGCCAGCACATCCCCCTCACTCACCTTGTCACCGGTTTTCTTTAACAGAATTATTCCTGCAGCCGGATCAATTACACTGTCCTTCGTTTCGCGACCAGCTCCCAGCATGGTAGACGCAATACCGATAGACTCGGTATCCATATGGGAAATATAGCCCCTTTGCGACTTATCAGCCTTCAACTCATAACAAACTGGGGCCTGTGGCAGCTTGTCAGTGTTTTCCAATACGGAAACATCCCCTCCCTGAGCCTGCACCATTTCCAGCAGTTTTTTAAAGGCTTTTCCGTCATTTATGGCTTGCTGAACCATTTTCCTGCATTCCGACATCTCCCCTTTGTCAGCCAGATAAAGCAGCGTAGCTGACAATTCAACACACTCATGAATAAGGTCTGCTGGCCCGGCACCATTCAGCACATCGACTACTTCCTTGACTTCCAAGGCATTGCCAATATTTTGGCCTAACGGAATATCCATATTGGTAACATAGGCCATGGTCCGCCGATTATTACGCTCACCGATAGCTACCATTTTTTCTGCCAAAGTAATGGCATCTGCTTCATTTTTCATAAAGGCCCCGCTGCCACATTTTACATCCAATAAAATGCAGTCTGCGCCGGCAGCCAGTTTTTTGCTCATAATAGACGAAGCTATTAACGGAATACTTGGTACACTTCCTGTCACATCCCGCAGGGCATAGATTTTTTTATCTGCCGGAGCCAAATTCCCGCTTTGGCCAATAACGCTGACACCGATTTTATTCACCTGATTTAAAAAGGCATCCTTGTCCAATACGGTACGGTATCCCGGTATGGATTCCAGCTTATCCACTGTACCACCGGTATGGCCTAACCCCCGGCCACTCATCTTAGCCATTTTGACACCACAGGAAGCCACAATAGGTGCTACTGCCATAGTGGTTTTATCCCCCACACCACCTGTAGAGTGCTTGTCTACCTTAATACCCTTGATAGGTGATAGATCAACCATATCACCGGAATGAGCCATAGCCATGGTAAAATCAGCCAGTTCCGTATCTTCCATTCCCTGGAAAAAAACTGCCATCAAAAAAGCTGATGTCTGATAATCCGGAATAGAACCATCAACGCATCCATCGATGAAGTATTTAATTTCGTCCCTGCTTAAAGCTACTCCATCCCGTTTTTTGTTTATAATATCAACCATTCGAAACTGTTTAGAATTAGGCATAGAAATTGTTCCTCTCACATCAGGTTCATTATCCTTGGTCTGAAATTCTGGTTCCCCAAAACATACACCAGACAGTGACACTACGCAAATAATCACTAGGAAAGCCAAAAAATTCCGCAAATCATTGTTTTTCCTCAAATGCATGAACCTCACCCCAAACACATCAAAACGCATCTAAAAATGACCAGTCATCATCCAATGTCATATCACCATCCGTTACCTCATATGCAAAGGCAATCATTTTCCCGGGTTCACGAGGGTCCTTTATCACCGGTTCAATATTATCCCCCAATCGTCTGGTAAACAGTCCCTTGGTGAGATTTAATTCAGTACCGTCAGCTAGCTGCCAGCCCAGATCACCATTGCCGAAGGTGATTTTCTCGGCCCCCTCCGGTGCCAAAAACTTTATTTCTGCTATACTATCGCCTTCCCCATAGGGATTCATACTAAAGTAGCCTGTTTCTCCTCCCTGAAAATTATAGCTGCCTAAATAGCTATTGTCCTTAACTTCGCTCAACTTTTACACTCACTTTCAAAATATGATTACACATAAATTGTACACCCTACCATAAAAGAATGTAAATAACATAAAAATCCCCTGTCATTGGATATCACCAACAACAGGGGATAAAACACCTATATTATATTATTTTATTTTACTTTACGGCCAGCGTAACATTTTCACCGTTGATGTTCCATTCCTTGACAAATCCGTCAGTGGAGCCATAAGTGATGGCATCACAGAGAACAATCTTCTTAATCATATCCTCGTTACGGCTCATAATGTCAGTCAGCTTATCGTTGCCGGTAGCAAATACACTGATATGGTCAGTAACCTCAAAGCCATTTTCCTTGAATAATCTCTCGAACAAAGCCTTCCTCAATCAGCTCTGGTGACAAAGTGGTTTCCAAAGCAATGGTCACATTGCCATACCGCTGGGTAGCAAAGCCTTCGGTCTGAGACATTGTAATATCAATATCCTCTGGTATCAGCTCCACCTCGCCGCTCTTTAAGGACAGCTTAAGCTTACCGGTTTTGTCCAGTTCTTCCTTGGCTGCTGCACCATCAATCGTAGCCAGAGCTGCCTTTACCTCGCCAATCTGCTTGCCGACCTTTGGACCAAGTACCTTAAACTGCGGTTTCAAGGTATAGGAAAGATATTCCTCCATATCATCCTTGAACTCAACCTGTTTTACATTTAGCTCACCAGCCACAATTTCCTTGAAGAAATCACTGAGCTGGCTGTCAGCCTTAACATAAATTGTACCAATCGGCTG
>CADACU010000040.1 GCA_902786545.1 uncultured Anaerovibrio sp. | reverse complement strand
TGATTTAATTATTGCATTGTTTAGTTTTCAAAGAACACCACACTCGTTCTTTTTGTCTATAACTTTGTTGCTTCTCGACTTCCTCGGTCAGCGTACTAGGTTATGTACGCTTCGGTCGGGCGTCTCGTCGCGCCTCGTTCTAGGCAAAAATCACTTCGTGTCTCTACTTAAATAAATAAGCATTCTGCAGCAATATTGTCTTGCAACAAAATCCCTACGCAATAACACGAACTTTTCAGCGCCTCGTTCCAGGCAAAAATCACTTCGTGTCTCTACTGACCTTTAAGCTTTTGCTTCGTGAGTCAGCTTCTATATAATATCTTGAAGCAGCTTTTATGTCAAGCACTTTTTGATATTTATTTTTTGCCGCTGGATTTATTTTAAATCTATTTGTTGCGACAACGATGATAATATTACCGTCTTATTGATGCTTTGTCAAATATTTTTTCATTTTCTTTTATAAAACACATAAAAAACTTTTAACCGTCTCAAAGAAAAGACTGTAATAAAACGAGTTCTCTCCCTTTATTACAGCCTTAATATTTTACCGATATTCTTCTGTTATCTCCTGAAAGTTTCGTTTGCCGGCAATATATTCTGCGTAAACAACTTCCGGTGATTTCCCATGATACACCTTGCAGATCCCGCATATTTCACAATTGCCCCGACAATAAAAATTGTCTTTTATATACTTCTCTCGTTCCAAAACAGTTGAGTTGCTGATATCTGGCGGTTTTCCCATCACATTTCCTTAATCATAACGCTCATCAATAACCCGTTTTGTCTTCTTTTCGCTTCTTGGCAGCAAACCAATCTCCACAACCTTTACCAATGGAGTAAAGCCTATCCGACTCTTGACTCTGGTGGCCACACGCTTGGCCATGTCCAAAAAGTCCACTGAACCGTTGGTTTCCACATATATTCGCATAGTGTCCTTACCATCAAGATGTGAAATTCTAATCTGGTATTCACTGGACAGTTCCGGGAATTCCTGCAGTATTTCTTCAATCTGCTTAGGGAATACATTTACTCCCTTGATCTTCATCATATCATCGGTACGGCCGGCTATTACATCTATTCGTGGGAACTTGGAGCCACATGGACATTCACCTGGAATTATGCGGGACATATCATGGGTCCTATAACGAATCAACGGTGCCCCTTCCTTTACCAGAGTAGTGATGACAATTTCGCCCCACTCCCCGTCCGGAACCGGCTTTAATGTTTGCGGGTCAATTATTTCCAAATAAATGAAATCATCCCAATAATGCATACCTGTGTCATACTTGCAGTTAATACCGATACCAGGGCCGTAAATTTCTGTCAGCCCATAAATATCATAAAGTTCAATCCCCAACTCATTAGAAATGCGTTCCCGCATTTTCTGGCCCCAACGCTCCGAACCAATGACACCTTTTTTCAGCATTACCTTATCTTTTATTCCCCGCTTTTGGATTTCCTCAGCCAAAAGCAGTGCATAAGAAGAAGTGGCACATATTACCGTTGACTTCATATCCTGCATCATTTGCAGCTGTTTGTCGGTGTTACCAGGTCCCATAGGCACACACATAGCCCCCAGCTTCTCGCATCCTGCCTGAAAGCCTATACCGGCTGTCCATAAGCCATATCCTGGTGTAATCTGCAATCGGTCTTCCTTGGTTATTCCGGCGTATTCATAGCAGCGGGCAAACATAGTGGCCCAATCGTCCACATCCTTACGGGTATATGGAATGATTACCGGAGTACCTGTAGTACCGGACGAGGAATGTATACGGACAACCTCATCCTGGGGCACAGTCATAAGCCCCAATGGATAAGCCTCTCGCAAATCATTCTTCTCAGAAAACGGCAGCTTCTCAAATTCCTCCGGCGTTGATACATGATTTATTCCCGCCTCCTCCAACTTTTTACCATAAAAGCTGTTGGCCGCCTCCAAGGCATCTATACGGTCATTAACCAATTTTAACTGTGCTTCACTTATTTTCATCTTCTATTAAACCCCTTTATTTAATCCCTTTGCGTACTCCAAAGCCTGAAAATTCAACTGATGGAATTTTTCCGGAATGCGTTCCTTGATTACCTGCCGGATATCATCAGCAGACAGTCCCAGTTCACCACTTTCTACTGCTGCGCCCAAAAGCAACAGATTGACTATTTTTGTTGATCCCAATTCCCTGCAGGCCGTTTCCGTATCCATCACAGTGACATTTTCCACTTTATCCTGCAAATACGCCAGCATCTCTTCACCATTGTAATTTGACCCGGCTAAGGCAGCCGTCACTGGCATTACAGGCTTGGCACTAACAATCACCTGACCGCCTTTTTTGAGATACGGCAGCATCCGCACCGCTTCTCCTGGCTCAAAGCCAATTATGATATCAGCTGACCCATGGGCAATCATTGGACATTCTGCATCATCGCCCAACCGCAGATGACTGAACACACTGCCGCCCCGTTGTGCCATACCGATGGTTTCAGCACTTTTTACCGAAATACCTTTATTCATAGCTGCCCCAGAAATCAGCTTGGAGGCCAAAACCGTCCCCTGTCCGCCTACTCCGCACAGCACTATGTTCTTACTCATCAGCCTCACCTCCAATAGCCTCTACCGGGCAAATCTGACTGCATAAACCACAGCCAGTACAGAGGGAGTCATCGATTATCACTCGGTCATTCCGAATAACCAATCCCGGACAGCCAATCTCCCGAATACATTTACGACAATTGATGCATTTATCCTGATTTATACTCAGGGATTTACCACTTTTAACAATAGCAATGCAAGGTGATTTGAAAATAATGGCCTTTACCCCAGGCAGTGCCGCCGCCCGTTTGACCGCGTCCACTGAGGCCTTATGATCCAGAGGATTTACTGTTTCCACAAACTCAAGACCAATCCCCTTCAATATGCCTTCAATGCTAACCTTATTTACCACATCTCCCATCATGGTACGGCCGGTACCCGGATGCGGCTGGTGTCCCGTCATAGCCGTAGTAGAATTATCCAACACTATCAGAGTCATATTGGCCTGATTATATACGGCATTTATTACGCCGGTAATGGATGCTGCAAAAAAAGTTGAATCTCCCACAAAGGCAAAACAGCTGGTATCAGGCTCAATATGGTTAACTCCTTGAGCTATCCCCAGCCCAGCTCCCATACACAGGCAAGTGTCCACCATATCCAGCGGCATGGCATTTCCCATAGTATAACAACCAATATCACCACAGAAAATGGTTTTCTTCCCCTTCATAGCCTGCTTTACCGCATAAAAAGCTCCCCGATGCGGACAACCAGCACAAAGCACTGGCGGACGCACTGGCAGCTCCGGCATTTCGTCTTGTTCGGCTTCACTTATAGCTGCTTTTTTCGCCGGTACAGCTCCAAGGAATTTGGCCAGATTATCCATTACCGAATCCAAACTGTTTTCACCGGAATTTTTCACATCCAGTGTCAATTTGCCATAAATCTTCACTGGCAGCTGGTATTTGCCACAAATATAAATAAGCTCCCGCTCAATTACCGGGTCCAGTTCTTCCACACAAAGGACCTCGTCGAGTCCAGTCAAAAATTTTACTGCCAACTCCTCCGGAAACGGGTGCGGAGTGGAAACCTTCAGCAAAGGAGCCTTTCCCAGTTCTTTCAAGGCCTCCGTTACATAAGTATAGTTAAATCCGCCGGTGGCAATTCCTTTTTTCGGGAAAACCTTGCTGTCTTTATCCAACAGCATATTTTTACTGTAGGAGGAAAACTCCCCCGCCAGCTTCACATTTCGGGCCTCAATATTTATGTGGGCCTGATAAGACAGCTTAGGGAATATAACCCACTTTTTAGTATCCTTAATAAATCCTTCCGACTTGTTTGTTTTATATTCCGTTTCGTCTTGTACTTCAATAGCGGCATAACCATGGGAAACTATGGTCGTTGACCGCAGAAATACCGGCGTCTTATATTTTTCCGAATACTCGAAGGCATCCTGTACCATCTCGTAGGCTTCCTGTACCGTAGACGGATCGAAGCAAGGAAGCTTGGAAAATCGGGAAAAATGCCTGGTATCCTGTTCGGTCTGGGATGAAATCGGCCCTGGATCATCAGCCACCAATACAACCATACCGCCCTTCACACCGATATATTCCAAGCTCATCAGCGGATCCGCCGCCACATTTAAGCCTACCTGTTTCATGGTTACCATAACTCTGGCCCCGGCATAAGCCGCACCAGCCCCCACTTCCATGGCCACCTTCTCATTTATTGACCATTCCACATATGTATCTTCCGGGCGTCGTTTGGCTATTGTCTCCAAAACCTCCGTAGATGGGGTCCCAGGATAACCAGCCACCAGATTTACACCGGCCGCAATAGCTCCCATGGCAATAGCTTCGTTGCCCATTAAAAATTCCTGATGCATTGTATCTCCCCTAGCGACAAACATTTTCTCTGCCGATACACACACTTACACCGACAACACACTAATTCTACCATATCTTTTGTTTAATAACAAACTTTATGGATATATTGTTTCATTTGTCCCTCTGAAAAGAATAAATTATCATTCAAAGGCGAAAAAAAGAAACAGGAGCTACATCCTGTTTCATGTATCAAATGTTTATTTTTCTACTGTTATATAGTCCTTCAAATCCCGGCGTACCTGGGCATTCTCGCCATATACGCCATCTATCATCCCCACCCGGAGAATCATCTGCGGCGGATTTAACAGCTTCAATGACCTTTGCAACTCTATACGGCGGCTCGGATTTTCAACAGCATAGCTCATTGGATGCACTTCAATATTATTGCGTACAGCATAAAGCCATACCTCCATCAAATGCATACCGGCGTTCACATAATCCCTCGGAGTATCATTGTCCGAAATCACAATAAAGCCAGCACAGCCATCGGTCTGCTCCACTGCCATATCATATCCCTTGCGGGCAAACGCATCTCCCTTAGCACTTTCCCGTGACATAAACAGATAATACAAGGATTTTTTTATGCCAGTTATATTCATCTGCTCGGCCGAAATCCCATCCTTTTTCCTTGTTACCTCACTGTTGGAAAACCGCAACCATTCTGCCAGTTCATTCCTGACTGACTGGTCATTCTGCTGCTCAGCAGCGGCTGCCAGCGTTTCTTTTTTTATAAATTCGTAACCATCACTGCTTTGGGCAAAATACACCGTACCGTGTATACCGTTCAGCCCCTCCTGAAACAATTCCGGCAACGGTGTACTCATATATTCCCGTTTATCAGAATGCCGGCGCTTCATCAGAGTAATCAGACCATCATCGGTTGCCATACCATTTTTCTTGTAATTTATCGTCACCGTAGTGCCGTTATCACTTATATGATGACTTGTATTGTAGCCATAAGCTTCCAGCGCCAGAATACAACTGCGGGCATAAGCTCCCATGGAAATGTACATCTCTCTTTTTTCCGGATCAACAGCTGGCAGTGTCCTTGTTTCATCAACCGAAATAACCAGCTTGCCTTCAGCAGGATAAATCTTGGCACGCCACATCTGAGCGTTATGGGAACTAGGCGCCAGTCCGGCATAATACATAATCTGGGCCGTTTCATTATCAAGACCATCAACTACCATATCCGTGTTCACATCCACTTGACGACCGGATATGCCTAAATATAGTAGAACAATCAAAAAAATTGAAACCAGGCACCAAATAATCTTGAATTTCATATAATCCTCCTTTGGTCAATTTACTTTCTTTTTTAAGTAAACCATAACCCCCATACCTTGTCAATCAAACCAGACTCCTAATTAAACCATATCTTTTTCATTTCTCATAACAATCCCTCACTAATATTAAGCGACTAATTCTTTTTTCCGATATAACAGATAAGTGAAGGAAGGTGATTTACTATGAGCACAGTTAACAATGGTTTGGACATGCTATTGGAGTTACAGGCACTGGCTGCCAAAAATAAAAGCAACAACTCCAGCCGTACTTCAAAAAGCACTGCAAATGCGGATGGTTCACAAACTAAATCTTTTGCTGAAATATGGAATAATATCCAAAAAAAGCAGGCTGAATGGGATCAACTTATGGATAATCTTGATATTGCCCAATACAAACTGGCTTTGTCGGACAGCTTTTGGTCCAGCCAGGCAGATTCCACCAAGCATCTTAGAAACTACACCCTCCGTCACCAGAAACAAATCACGCAGAAAAATCTGGCTGATGTCACTTCAGCTATTGCCCATTTACGGCAGCTCAATACTACCCTCAACGGCAATGTTGACCCGGAAATGACCAAAGCCGTTGAGAAAAAACTACAGTCTGCTTTAAATGATATTATTGCCAGTACCATAAAATCTTTTTAATATTGGCACCGGGAACATTTTTCTATGATAAAAATCACACACAAAAAAGGAGGCAGCAATGTCGTATTGCTGCCTTCTTTTATTGCCTATTTATTAACTGCTATCTCATCCAATTTAGTACCATCAGGTAAATAGCAAACAATATTTATTCGCCGACCATCCACCTGCATGGTCAGATAGTTATCCGTTTCCGGCTGAGGGGCTACCACCATGTCCAGTGCATGGTCCGTCCAAAGATTGTCATACCGCACATTTCCCGCCACACCAGTCAAAATATACAATGGCCCCTGAGCGTTATGATTCCCCCGCAGGATATGTCCTCTATTCCGGTAGGTATGCAAATGGGCTGTAAAAACTATATCCACGCCATATTCCTCAAAAATCGGCATAAATATTTCCCCTTCCTCCGAAAACCCTTCCTTTCGTTCCGGCATCCGGGCAATCCGGTACTGCAGTACATCTCTGTGCATCAATACAATCTTCCATGTTTTTTTCGTACCGGCCAAATCCTTCCGCAACCAGGCAATCTGCTCCTCCATCAATCCTGTTTTAAAATTTCTAATTTCTTGTTCCACGGTGTTTAGCACCACAAAATGCACCGGACCATAATCAAAGGAGTAATAATATCTGTCAAAGGACGCACTGCCATTATCCGGCACCTGAAAATAATGCAGGTAAGCTTCTGGTAACCGTTCCTGCCATTTAAGGTCATAACACTCATGATTGCCCATTACCGGCACGAACAGCAAATTGTTCATCACAGGTTCAACAGCACCAAACCAGGCCCGCCACTGACTGCTGTCTTCACCATTGTCCACCAGATCACCCATATTGGTGAAAATTTCAGCCGTTGGATGAGCCTCTATGGCTGAATGGGCTACCTTTCGCCAGTCTGCATAATCACTGGATTGCGAATCAGGAAAAATCAACATGGTAAATGACTCCTTCTCCCTTGATGCAGTAGAAAAGGAATATGGCTTGCTGGTTTCATCATCAGTTTCTATAGCAAATTCATATTCTGTGCCAGGAAACAAATCTTCCAGTAACACAGAATATTGTTTGATTTCTTCACCATCATCTGTGAAAAAATCCTCCTTGGCGGCAATTAGCCGTTCCGGTATCTGCGTACCAGCCCCTTTACTGTAAACTCTTACCCGGGGATTGGCCAATGACTCTGCTGACTTCCACATAATATTCCGCCTGGTGGAGTTATCCGCTGTAACCATATGACGAATATTTTGCACCTGCTTGTCCTGAAAGAGATTTCTTGCCGTGGTTTCCACATCCCGTCCTACACTGGAGCCTTTCATTGCGTACAAGCCACCACCAACAGCCATAAGAGCCCCCAGCCCTGCTACTCCTTTAATAAACTGCCGCCGGGATAATTTATTTTCATTATTTGTCTTGTCTGCCATATAAATCATCATCCTTATAAGAAAATAACCATACTTAGTCTACAGTCAATTATTTAATATCTAACACTAAAAATCAATTTCAAGTCAAGTTTTTTTATAATATAAAAAATCCTTACTGCCGGATTGGCAATAAGGATTTATGTTTTTGTTCATTTTGTAGCCCGTTGACGGATTCCCCTTAACCGGTCCACCAAGTGCTCCTGCAGTCTTTGCTCCAATTCTTCCAGCGTTTTTGAATCAAAGATATAATTCATTTCCGGGATATTGTTAATTCTGGCTTCCCCAAAAAATTCACACCGGAACTCATTATAATAAATAATGAAATTACTATTGATATCAAAATCAGAATAATCAAAGACAATATAGGACCCGTTCAGCACCCGCACCATATTCTTAGGCTCAATAAACAGCTTAAAGCCCTCCAATTCTTTTGGCAGCAGCTTGTCATAATCCCACTCAGTAATGTTTATAGCCTTAGTTACATAACTGATAGCATCCGGATTGTATACCGTCAAATCATGCATGGCGCCTTCCAGATATTTACGCAAATACTGCTCAAATTCTGCAAAGGAACCGGTTATAAATTCCATCAGGCAAAACTCCGTCAGTCCCCGCTGTATTTTCAGCTTATACTCTTTGGTCTCCTGATGATAATATGTCACAATACCTAAATGCTTTTCGCTGTTTTTATAAGAAAAAAGCTCAAATGTATCCCCTACCTCATTATATCGTCGGGAATACTTCAGGCCAAACCACTCTTCCGGCAATTCCTGCAGATAAGCCCAGTCAGCCGTTTCCTGCTGAATTTTTTCCAGAATATCCGCCTTCATACCACTCTTCTCCTAATTATCAATTAAAATAAACAATAGTGTCCTCTGGCTTCGGCTTTTCGGCAAAATCTTCCACCTTTATGCTGAGGTTTTCTATCTCACCATTTTTATCATATTTCACATGAATTACACCAGTTACCTGGCCCCACTTGCGTTCCTTTTGTTTGTAGTCCAACTGCCTAAACGGCACACCTGCCCCGGCAATTCCCAAAAACATCATATCATCCGCACAGCAGGCCATACCAACCCGACCAACACCGTAATGCACCACATTGCCCTTCTGGGCCGAGCAGATATAACCATCGAAAATCATCCGCTTTTTGTCATAATTCTCCGGGTGATCCTGCATATCCACAAACCAGGCCCCGTAATCATCCAATTCCAGTTCAATGGTATCCTTGTCTGTAGCAAATGGCAGCTCTGGTGCTTCCTCTTCAAAATCCTCCAAATCGGATTCAAAAATAACCTGAGCCCGGCGGTTTACTACCCGAACATTGCGGCGAATATCCTGCTGTCTGGTGCTGTGGTCACAGCGGTTGAAAATAATCAGTTCACAATACCGGAACAAATCCACAAACCGATCCTTCATATTTTTCTGATATACTTCAAAGGTTTCAGCATTCACCAGACCAATATTCTGAAAATCAAACCACTCCTCCGGCAAGGGAATGTTCATAAAATCCCCTGCGTTCCACATACCGTTGGTCTCAATAATAACACTGCTTGGATGATACTTATCCTGACACTCCTGGTAAAAATCCGTGGTAAGCTCCTCCACATCCTCCACCGTGATAACCTGGGAATGACTGTTTTTCAGCAGCTCTTCCTCCAGCTCCTCTTCGCCCTCTTCCCCCATTATTATGAGGTTACATTCCGCCTGGGCGAACTGATTATTTTGCAAAAAATCTTTAATAACACTGGTCTTACCGCTTTCCAGCAACCCCAGGAAATAATACACCGGAACATTTTGTTTTTTGTCACTCATTGATTATTCTCCAATCATTCACCCATAAACAGTTCACGCAGGCTATCTTCATGCAGCTTGCTGCCGATAACGCAGAAACGGCCGGTATAGTCTGCCGCTCCTACTTCCACACTGCTTTCTCCTGGAACATAGTTAAAATGGAGCCACTCACCTTCATTGGCTGACATCACAATACCCTTGGCCCGGAGAACAACGCCATATTCATCCCCATTTACCAATTCAGCCATAATATTCTTCAGTTCATCAGCTGTATACTTCTTGGTTGTCTCAACGCCCCAGCTGCCAAACACTTCATCCGCATGGTGATGATGGTGATGATCATGATCGTGGTGGTCATGGCAGCTGCAATTCGGATCATCGCACTCATGGTCATGATGATGGTCTTCATGCTCGTGGTCGTGATGATGGTGCTCATGATGATCGTGATCATGCTCATGATGCTCGTGGTCATGATGGTGCTCATGCTCATGATGCTCGTGGTCATGGTCATGATGGCAACAACAATCCGGATCATCACACTCATGATCATGATGGTGATGATGCTCGTGATGGTGCTCCTCTGCAACCTCATCCACATTTAACAGTTCACTATGATGCAGGGCATCCAATATCTGCTCCCCGGAAAGCTTATCCCAAGGCGTAGTTACGATAGGGGCCTTTGGATTATGCTCCCGAATAATATCTATGGTCTCCTGCAGTTTCTTTTCTGTTACATCCTGACTACGGCTCAGCACAATACAATCTGCATGGGCAATCTGGTCAATGAAAAACTCCCCATAGTTACGGGCATACATCTTGCACTTCTTGGCGTGAACCACGGCAATACTCCCGTCAATTACTACCTGATCGTTGCAAACCTTGGAAACCGCCACCTTAACATCAGACAGCTTGCCTACACCGGATGGTTCAATAATAATCCGGTCCGGGTTATAGGTTTCCATCACCTGCTTTAAGGACTCCTCAAAATCTCCTACCAGAGAGCAGCAAATACATCCGGAATTGATTTCCTTTACCTCAACCCCGGCATCCTTCATAAATCCGCCATCAATGGCAATTTCGCCAAATTCGTTTTCTATAAGACAAATCTTGTCATTGAAACCATCCTTTATAAGCTTCTGAATAAGAGTTGTTTTACCAGCTCCTAAAAATCCTGAGAATATATTTATTTTTGTCATTGTAAAAACCTCCAATATACCAAAACAAACTTCTAATATATCAAAACAAGCCTATATCATTATACTCCAATGATATTATTTGTCAAAAAAGAAAACCCTGCAGATTTCTCTGCAGGGTAAATTCGCGAATAATATAAAATTAACGCTTGGAGAACTGGGAAGCCTTACGGGCTTTCTTGAGACCGTACTTGCGACGCTCTTTCTCACGAGGGTCACGAGTAACGAAGCCAGCCTTCTTCAGTGCTGGACGAAGTTCACCATCGAGAACCATCAAAGCACGGGTGATGCCGTGACGAATTGCGCCTGCCTGACCGGAAGCACCGCCACCCTTTACATCAGCGATTACATCGTACTTATCAACAGTTTCAGTAAGCTCCAGAGGCTGTCTTACAATCAGCTCAAGAGTCTTAAGACCAAAATACTCATCCATTGCGCGACCATTGATAGTCACCTTGCCTTCACCTGGAACAAGACGAACTCTTGCAATGGAAGACTTTCTGCGGCCTGTGCCGTAGTAGCTAACTAATGCCATTTATATGTTCCTCCTTCCAAGTATCAGCGAATGTTCAGCTTGAGCTCTTCTGGCTGCTGTGCAGCATGTGGATGCTCAGAACCGGCATATACATTCAATTTTCTATACATCTGCTCACCAAGACGGTTATGAGGAAGCATACCACGAACAGCATGCTCAATAACCCGAGTTGGGAACTTAGCCATCATCTGACCAGCTGGGGTGAAAGTAGTTCCACCGGTGTAGCCGGAATGACGGAAATAAATTTTATCAGTTAATTTCTTACCAGTGAATACAGCCTTTTCCGCATTGATTACGATAACGAAATCGCCAGTATCTACATGTGGAGTAAAGGTTGGTTTATGTTTACCGCGAAGAACTTTTGCAACTTCAGCAGCTAATCTACCTACAGTCTGACCTTCAGCATCTACAACATACCATTTACGCTCTACATTCTGAGCATTTGCCATAAATGTTGTCTTCATGCGATATATCCCTCCTATAAAATATCTGTTTTTCAGTTAAGTATCCGTGAAGTTCTGCACGATGCCTCCGGGGCTAATGGAAGCGGCTGTACAAAGCCTCACTTGAAACATTGTACAGAATTTATCAAATGAAGTCAAGCTATTATTTTGGAAAAAAATATTTTTAAATATCTCTATTTACCTTGGCCAAAACCAGACCAATTACCAAGCCAGCCATAGCTGGTATCAGCCAGCCAAAGCCCTGAGTGAAGAATGGCAGATATTCTCCGGCAAAGCCCACCATAGAAGTAACCAATGGAGAACCGGCCAATTCTTTCGGAAGGGCATTCATTAAGTCAAAAACAGCTGCTATCGCAGTAAACAGGGTAACCATACCGTAAACCCATTTTGACTGGTTAAAGAAGCCACCTACCAAACCAAGCAAAGTAAGGGTAATAGTCAATGGATACAGGAACATCAATACCGGTATAGCATACACAATAATTGCAGTAAGACCTACATTGGAAATCAACAGGGATACTGCACCGAAAATGCAGGCCCAAGTCCGATAGCCAGGACCATCTGGGAACATCTGGCAGAAGGTTTCAGAACAGCTTGTTACCAAGCCTATAGCTGTCTTCAGGCAAGCAAAGGTAGCAATACCAGCCAGCACGAACACACCAGCTGCCCCAAAGTAATAACCGGAAATATCCGACAGGGCCACGCCACCGTTTTCCGCCATTGGGAAAACTCCCATACTCATGGTTCCCATAATGATAATCATGAGGTAAATAACTGACATAATAATACCGCTGCAAACACCGGCCTTAATGGTAGAAGCCGCAATCGCTTCATTGGACCGCAAGCCAAGGTTTTTCAAGCTGTTTACCACTATAATACCAAAAGCCAAGCCCGCCATAGCATCCATTGTGTTGTAGCCTTCCAGAACCCCCTTGGCAAACGCTCCAGTTGCATAGTCCGCCGATGGAGCAATATTGGCAATGCTGTCAACCATCGGATTGGCGAAGGCCACTAACAACAAGCTGCCCAAAAACAGCAAAAAGATTGGTGTCAAAATCTTTCCTACCCAGGTAACAATTCCACTTGGTCTGAGAGAAAAGAACATAACCACTGCAAAAAAAACGATAGAAAAGCCAAACAACGCCATTTCCGGGCTGACCACTGTAATCATTGGGGCAATTCCCATTGCAAATGGCACTGTGGCACAACGGGGAATAGCAAAGCACGGACCAATGGTCAAATAAAGCATGCAGGTAAAGAACATAGCATATTTCTTATTGACCCGGGAGGCCAAATCCTGCAATCCATTACCACCGGACATACCGATGGCTGCTACTGCCAAAATAGGAATCCCCACACCGGTGAGAATAAATCCACCAATTGCCGGCCACACATTACTGCCCGCTGCCTGTCCCAAGTGTACCGGAAAGATAATATTGCCGGCACCAAAGAACATACCAAACAGCATACTGGCCACAAATAAATAATTCTTCCAACTCAATTTTTCGTTCACATCAAACGCTCCTCATTCTTAAAATCACAGCAAATAAAATGTTACCATTGAACTACAGTGATGTCAACGATATGCAAAGTCGTTAGTGAATTGTTAATTTTATTCAATAAGAAAGTGACTTTCACTTTGATATGTCACCACCTGAAAGTCACTTTTTTCACATTACTAAAATATTATTTTTTCTGTACAACCAATGGCAAGGATATTTCTTTACCAGTCATACCACCTCTGGCCTTAAGCGAAATATTAGATAATTCCAACTTTTTAGGAACATCATATGGTATTTCAAAATTTGTTGTAATACCAGGATTTAATTTTGTCAAAAATCCTTTCGCATCTCCATTACCCATCTGTATTGCCGTTTGTCCTTCAGTGGAGTAACTATACTCTCTGCCATCTTTATCAATGAGTTTAAATGAACTTGCATCAACTGTAACTGCATCTTTTTGCTCATTACTTACTACTATTGAAACAACTACAAATTTTCCCTGTGGTTTTTTCTGCAAATATGGATTATCGCCCAAAACATCCCTTTCTTCAATTTTATATATAGCAATGCCTACATTTGATGATATTTTACCAACAACCTTTCCTACACCTTCAATATCACAAGTATATTCCGGTTCTGCCTGTACTTCTTGTTTCGTACTTTTACTGTTGTTAGAATTATCCTTGTGGCTACTTGATCCACCTCCAAATATAGAACCAAGTATACCTAATATCACAAAAAGACCAATAACCCCTAAGCAACCTATCCCCAATTTTTTACCCATAATTTTAACCCCCTTGTAAATTAACTCAACTATATGATACTATTTTAACCTATTATAGTCAATATTAGTTATTATTTATAACTAAATAGATACTATCAAGAATTATTTTCATCGTCTATCATACTATATAACAGGATGGTGATTGTAATATGGCATCAAATAAAGTTGCACTTCAAGTTCGTTTTGAAGAACAAACCTACACTAAATTGAAGAAAATTTCTTCTGATGAGCTACGGTCTTTAAATGCTCAAATTGAATATTTTGTCATAAAAGGAATACAACAATATGAAGAACAACATAACACACTTGAAAAAGCTAATATTTAAACTTTAATCATATTATTCTGATGATTTTATTTCATCGTTCGCATCCATCAAAAAAGCTGATGATAAGGGCATTTATCCCTTTTCATCAGCTTTTTTACATTTAACTAACATATTTCCCCTTAAATTTTTCTGGCTATTAAATCTTCCATGCTTTTACCAAACGAGTATTATCCATAAATATTATCTACAAAAACCTCATCCACCGCAAGCGGTCCCCCTTCCCCAAAGGGGAAGGCTGGATAATTGCCACTAGTCTCATGGACCGAAGGGAAATTTTCTCGCCTGCAGAAGCGGAGTCCAGCCGCCGGCAGGCTCATCATGGGCAGTATCCCTTTTTACGCCTGGTGAAGGAGCGGCTCCGCCGCCTATGAATAAGCACTTTTTCCGTGCATGATGATTTTGACGCAGCGACGAAGCCGAAAAATTTTCCGCAGGGCGAGGCTGGATGAAATATTTATCAACGATAAAAAATGACTTACGCCAAAGGAATCACATCCGCAACTACCAATATCTTGTCCTGTACGGAAAATTTTACCTCCACATCCCCAAAGGGAAAGCCGTAAACCCGCTCCGGGTCGTTATGGTAAGATGGCCGCGGGTCGTTTTTCAGAACCCCTATCAGAGCTTCCTGTCGATCTTTTGGCACTTTCGCCAAAAGCTCTGGCGGAAAATCAACCTCCAGCATTCGATTCCAGCCGCCACTACGAAAGCCTTCCGTGGCCTCTGGGTGACTGTCAGCATAAGGAATATATGGTTTTATATCAAATATGGGGGTGCCATCCATCAGGTCTGCCCCGCTGACCACCAGCACCGGTCCCTCTGGTGTATCCAGTTCCACCCGCTCCAGCTTTACACTGGACAGGCCTATTGGATTAGGCCGGAAAGGTGACCTGGTAGCAAATACCCCTACCCGCTTATTTCCGCCTAAAATAGGCGGCCTTACGGTGGGCGACCAGTCTTCCCGTACTACCTCAGAAAACTGCCATATAAGCCATAAATGGGAAAACCCCTCGATCCCCCGCAA
>CADACU010000039.1 GCA_902786545.1 uncultured Anaerovibrio sp. | reverse complement strand
GCTGTCAGCCTTCAGCACCGTCATTTCATCCCCTGGCAATGCATTGTCAATGGAAATCATAGAACCATCTACATTTGCTGTTCCGGAAACCACAATCTGCCCCTTTTCGCCTCCGGCATAGCCAGCCAGTACTCCCTTGGAAACCAGATTTCCTTTTATACTCATTTCACTGTCTTGGCTAGCAGCCCCGATTGTACCCAAATTGTATAAATTACCAGTATTGTCGTCTTCAAAATCAGGTGCTAAATCCTCTGACATATCTTTTAGATTATAAGTACCACCCCGCAGCTCAGCCTTGTTGGCCACCGTTACCTTAACTACATCGGCCTTGCCACCGTAATTAAGCCTTCCACCAGTAACATTCATTTTCATGTTATCTTCACCGATGATATTGCCATTGTAACTCATATTTTTGTTATTAAAGTTTAGATTGGTTACCAAGTCAGGAATATACATACTGTACTCATAACCATTTTTCCCGTAATTGCCATTGTATTGTATGCGAAGAACATCCAGCTTCTGGCCATCTCCGTCATAAGCCCCTTCACAGGCTTCATCACCAAACTGTTTCCAATCAGAAACTATATTGCCCTGAAGGCTGGCTCCATCGTTTATATTGATATTTTTCACAAAGGCATTCTTGCCAATATAAATGGCATTTTCCATACCAACCAAAGTTCCGGAAAGATTATAGTTATCTACCATGGCACCGTTTAATTCCTGGTTATTGGAATTGTACTGGTTAAAATTCATATCTGTCAGTACCAGGTTATCAGCCTTAATTATAGTACCGGCTTTTGCCGGTTCTTTTTCATTATACCCTGAAACAAACCGTTTATAGCGGATATAGGACCCACGATATTCATCAAGGGCTCCATTTGAACTGGATCCGAAATCAAATCGTATACCGGTTCCCTTGTCACCATTAGCCGTTACCGTGCCGGCATGATTCACATTCTGTCCATTGCCATAGGCAATCAGAACACCGTTTCCCCGATAACCATCAGCACTAATGGTCGTATTAGCCGGAATAGTCAGGGTATTGCCTGCACCGTCCACCCGCACCCCGGTAGCACCAATACCTTTAGTGAGAATATTACCGCTCTGGGTAACTGTATTATTTGATCCATAAATATGCAGACCAATTCCCAATGGAACCTGGCTGAATGTATTGGTAAGGTACGCCGTTCCCTGATCATTTCTGGCAAAATATCCCTGATTATTTATAATATCCTCACCATTGACATAAATGGACCTGCCAAAGAGAGCCTTGCGGTCGATAGTATAGCCTAAATCCTGCATAACGCCTAACTCCACCTCTAGAAGGGAAGTATAGTTGCTGTACGGCCGATGGCTCATCATTCCGGCAGTATGCAAGTGACTACCATCAAACATACCGTCTTCCCAGCCATTAACCGGCAGGCCACTGATACCAAAGAATTTTGCACCATCCAGCACCTCCGTCACATTTTCTCCACGGAAAAAGGCATACCCTTTGCCCGAGGTATCGACTTTATCATCAACCATAAAGAAATCCTCCGGCTGCAGGCTTGGATCTTTTTGTTTTAACTCGTTAAACATTTTGGTTGTGACAATTTGCCGCCCGGCCTTGGCCTGATTGCCGTTTTCATCGTATAGGTGCAATGTCCACGAAGTTTTATCTGTAATATTCTTAACAATAAATGCTTTTGTCCCCTGGAAAGTCCTGGCCGCAAGAATTCCCAAGGCATGACCTAGCTCATGACGAATGGTCGCCGTAAAGTCAGCTGCCTGTTCATTGGTAGGCAGTACGGTATCTGTATCAACCCACCATCCATTTATTGTTTCCTTACGATTAGCGCCTATATAAGCACCAATCTCGATATCACTATATCCATAATGACCAGCTGGTAGCACACCCGTCTTGGCCTTTTCATATGTCAAAGCATCCAATTTATAATTGTTAACAATCTGTGATTTTACATATAAAAATTCAGGTTTAACATCAATTTTTTTCCCATCCGATATAAAGGAAATAGGCGTTGCGTAAGCATTTCGGTCATAATTAGCATGGATAAATATTTGCCATGGCAGCGTATTTTTGGCCCCTGACCCCAACATTTCCGACCAATAGGAAGTGCCTTTTACCATTGCGTTGATTAGCTTTTCATCCAAATTGTATTTTGAAGGATCTACTATCCATTCCTTACCCGTCTTACCAGCTGTACCAATACCGTAGCCTTGTCGCATAAAAGTTAGCTGGGCAAAAGGATTATTGTCATATTTCACATCGACTACATCCAGATATGGTGATTCTTCAGCCAAAGAACTTGACGAAATGGCCATACAACCAGTAAAAATAAGTGCTGCCAGAATGGCTTTCTTTTTCTGTGTTAATTTTACATTCCGATATTTTTTCATTACAATCACCCCTCGTATATCTTCTCCACTACCTCTATTATCGTCTAAAGAATATAATTATATATAGTTAATGGTGAAATATATTTTACTATCATTCTGTATTACTACAGGCAGGGATGTGTAAAAACATTTTCCCTTTTGAGTTATTTTCTCCATATAATCCGAATTTCCTGCAATAATAAAAGAGCAATGCAAATGCACTGCTCTCATAAATTAGAATTTTCATTTCACCAGATCATCCGGATAATCCCTTGGAAATCTGGTTAATTTATTCCTTGCTTAATACCATCAAACAACTATTTTAGAAAAAGATTGGCGATCACACTCAAAACAATACTAATTATAATACAGGTAACCACCGGGAAATGAAAGGAACTGTTCTCTCCCACTATATTTATGTCGCCCGGCAACCTGCCAAAGGGAACCAGCTTCCCCCCAAAGTGAATAACACATCCTACAACCACCAGAATTATACCGATGTATATCAGCATTTTGCCTAAATCAGCCATTTTATCTCCTTTATGGCACCAAATTTAATTTGGCCGTTATTACCACAACACTTCTGTGCCTTGTATTCTCCGACTTAATAAGATTTTATTGGAAATAACATACTCCAACGACTATAACCGTCTTCCTAATTTCAGTTCCCCTCAGTCTTTGCCAAAAAACCAAATACTTCTGACCAATATCTTTCAGGTTCCGTTTTCATGGAATCAGCATGACCAGCTCCTGCAACAGTGAATTTGGCAGCTGGGGCCTCACATTTCGTATATAGCTCCTCCATCATTGCCGGTGGAATTAGCTTATCAGCCTCGCCATGGATGAATAAAACCGGCACTTTAATTTTCCTCACCACTTCTACAGGTGCCGCATCAGAAACTTTAACCCCTGTCTTTATGCCACTGACCACATCAACACAGTTCATAATAGGAAATTCCGGCAAACCGAAAATAACGCCTAATTGGTTGGAAAACATTTTATAGGCACTGGTATAACCGCAATCCTCTATTACAGCCACCAGCCCCGGCAAATCATCCCGGGCTGCGGCCATCAACACTGTGGCGGCCCCCATTGATACCCCGTGCAATACTATTTGGGCATCCGGATACTTTTCCTTGATTTGTTTAGCCCAAACGACAATTTCCTGGCTTTCTTTTACCCCCATAGTAATGTACTGTCCTTCACTTTCGCCTGATGCACAAAGATCTGGTGTCAGCACCTGATAACCGTGGGCCAGATAAGCCTTAGCATAATTATTGGCATAGCGTTGGTCCCGTCCATAACCGTGGACCAATATGGCCCATCGCTTTCCCGGATTTGTCGGCATATAGTGAGTAGCAACCAAATGCCGTCCATCGGAGGATACGGCCTCCCAATTTTTCTTTACGGCAGTTAATTCCGGCGGAACCTTCCGGCCTTTATCGTGAATATTTACACACGCAGCTGGCGGTGCCAATGGATCAGTATCATTACCTCTCTTTAAGGCAAAATCCACAAAATACGCTCCGATGGCGTAGCCTGCCATCAAAAGAGCTGCTACAACCATCAGCAGAACTATACCCCAATGCCTAACTCTTTTATTCATAATTGCTCCTTATAACGCCATTGTTCAAATTTTTCTTCTTTAGAAGAAAAATCTTCCAATTAGCGTTTCCCTAACGGACTAGCTTCGCGTCGCAACGAGCTGGGAGATATGCTCGCCAGCTGTTGTAGTTTGTTTTCCCCAACCTAAAGAGGTGGGGGACATCTTAAAGCTCGTTATATTCCTTTATTGCCTCATACATTCGGTTGAGGCCTGTATCGATTACCGACCGGGGCATAGCTAAATTCAAACGAATGAACCCCTTGGCGTTACCCACAAAGAGATCATCGCCACCTTCTAAAAGCACTCCAGCCTTATTGGCAAAGAAATCCGCCATATTTTCAACCCCTGGCAGGCACTTGCCCATATCTACCCAGGCCAAATAAGTTGCCTCAGGGATTTTAAATACGCTATCCGGCAACTTTTCCTTTAAAAAATTATCCACAAAGGCAAAATTATCATCGAGATAAGTCTTTAACTGGTCCAGCCACTCGCCACAATGGTCATAAGCCGCCTGATGGGCCGCAATGGATAATGGATTTAAAAACCCTATATTCTTATCACGATTATTAAAATTTTTACGCAGCTTCTTATCCCGGATGATGATATTAGAAAACATCAAACCTGCCATATTAAAGGTTTTGCTGGCTGACATACAGGTTATAAGCTTCTTATAGTCCGGCATAACCTTCCCCATGGGAATATGCTTGAGCCCAGTTCGCAGCAGGTCACAATGAATTTCATCTGATATAATCCACAAATCATTTTTTTCTACAATCGCTGCCACCCGCCGTAATTCTTCTTCGCTCCATACCCGGCCGGATGGATTGTGGGGATTGCACCAGATAAGCAGCTTTACCTTTGGATCAGCAGCTATTTTTTCCAATTCCTCAAAATCAATTCTAAAATCGTTATTGTCCTTCAGCAGAGGTGCCTTTACATACTCCACATGGTTGTATTCCGCTGTATGCTGGAAATACCCATAGGCCGGTGTGTGAATAATAATTTTTTCATCCTTGGCAACCAGCAGTTCCACCAACTGATACAGAGCCGGAATAACGCCAGCCGAAAATGTAAGCTCTTCCTTGGGAAAGCCCCAGTCATACATAGTCTTGCACCAAGTGGCAAAGGAATTGTAATAATCATCCTTGAACATCATAGTATAACCGAAAATTCGCCGGTCCAGCCGGGCCTTTATACCATCTATAATGGGCTGTGGTGTGGCAAATTCCATATCAGCAACCCACATCCGCACAAATTCCTCATCCTTGTATGGGAACACCTTTTCCGGTCCCGCATGAAAAATATAGCCCCGAAACCCATCGGTATTTAATGAGTTGGTATTTTGCCTATCCACAATTTCATCAAAATTATACTTCATACCCTGCACTCCTCATCTATTTTAGATTGCTTTATCTTTTGTCCTAAATTATAGCACAATGAATAAGATATACTATTGGTTTCTATGCCGGAAAGCATATGGCGTACAGCCACGATACGCACGAAATGATTTACTGAAATGGCTGGGATTGGAAAAACCGCAGGCCAAGCCAATGGCCAAAATAGACTCTGAAGTTTCCAAAAGCATTTCTTCCGCCACCTGCAGGCGATAATTATGGATGTACTGACGAGGTGACATTTTAAATACTTTTTGAAAGCATCGCTGTGCCTCCCGTTCACTGATTCCCGCATGAAAAGCCAGCTGGTCAGTGGAAATAGGCTCCCCGTAATGCATATGGATATAATCCACCATTTCCTTTACCCGTTCCATTGGCAAGGTTATATGTCGCGTCATAGGCAGATGTGATTGCTGTCCCAGTATTACCAGCACTTTGCCTAAATAATACCGTATATCGTGTTCAAAGCCGGCTTGTTCCCGCTGTGCGGCCAAAAAAGCTGCCTTAATGCCTTCAATTGCCTCTCTGTCCTTGATTATATCCTTGGATAAATATTTTCCCGGAAATGTCTCAGCTGTTACAATTGGGTGTACATATTTTTGATAAAAAATTGTTCCTATACCGCCGCTAATCAGATTTTCATCAAATACAAGATAGCATATCCGGCACTTTTCACTGACCAGGTTGTATTTATGTAAAACCTTTGAGTTGCAGAAAAAACCATCTCCTGGCTTCAAGGTAGCCTTTTCTGCTCCATACACCACATTGACGCTGCCAGACACAATGTACATCAATTCCAATTCCTTGTGCCAATGCCAAGGAATTACTTCTATTCCCCCGGTTTGCAAATCAGAATAGTAGGCACTACAAGGAAATAGCGGTGTATTGTGAAGTTGTTCTTTTTCGTTATTGGCCGATAGGCGAATTACTGTAGTCTTGCTTATCATTTTTCCTCTTTTTGTCGTTTTCAGAACATTTTTAGTCGGATAATTGGCAGATGATATTCCTGCTATCTATTATACTATAACCAAATAAAATAATAATAATTTATTAGGGAGGTATGAATTATGAGAGCAGCAATTATGTCCATCAACACCCGTCATTACAGCTTTCTCGAAGGTTATAACCTTTCCTGCACTGAGGACAACAATTTCAACTATCGTATGTCTATCCACAAATTAAGAATTGGCACATTTGCAGGATTGTTGGCTGTAGCCGCATTGGCAATCTGCATTTAAAGTAATATAGCTTAACAAAAATTGCTCACCAGACATTAACAATCTGGTGAGCTTTTTTTATCTGTTTTTCCTTCGGTCAATGCCACTGCGCCGGTAATATTCTGATTTATCCTCATACATCCTCTGGTCAGCCATAGTAATCATTTTGTTCAGTGTCAGATATTCTACTTCAGAGCTCATAACTGCACCAATAGACACCGATAAATGCTCTACCTTTTTCCCGGTCCAGTTGGTGAAGGCCTCCTTCAGACGCTGCAGAACATCCGGCCACTTTTCCGAATCAAGATTAAGTATGGCCATAAACTCATCGCCACCGGTCCGGAACACCTGCCCATAAGGCATCAGCACCTTCTTCATACAGGCAGCCGCGCCTTGCAGCAGTTCATCACCTGCTTCATGCCCTATATTATCATTGGCCGCCTTCAAACCGTTAAGGTCCATTGCCACCACAACCATATTCCCTTCTACTGACTGGTTTTCACTGTTATCAACAACTGTTTCAAAGCTGTTACGGTTTAGCAATGTAGTAAGGCTATCATAATGGGCCATATAATCCATTCGTTCTCTATTGCGGCGAATTAAATAAATATAAGCAACAAGGCCGCTGATAATCGCACTGAGAGAACCAACAATCAAGATAAAGAGAACAACATGCTTCAGCATGAAATCTTTAAATGTCATCGGTGCTATTTGCCCGGTATAGGCATAGCTGGAGTTAAGGCCAAATTCATCCGGCAAGTTAGTAATACCCCGATTGAGAATGGATAAAAGCTCACTATTTCCACAGGAAACACCAAAGCATCGACCAAGGCTGTCCTTGAGCATAATTGTCTGCAGTTCACTATAGCTTGGCCTTAACAAAAAACTGTCCTTCCGGAACTGGTTCAGCACGCAGCCATCTACTTTACCGTTTTTCACAGCATCCAGCATGCTGTTTATGTCATCGTAATATACCAGCTCAACATCAGGAAAATGTTCCTTTATGTATATATCACCTATGGAATTATTCCGTTTAGCTGCCATGCGGCGCAAATCAATATCAGAATAATCACCGGCATAAATCAGATACATCTGTACATTTATGACTTCACTGGTAAGGTATATATCATCCTGTTCAGCTTTGGCAACATCATAATTGATAGGAAACGCCACATCGACTCTGCCATCTTTTAGGGCATCAACCATATCCTCATAGCTCTTAAACGGAACATAAGAAAATAGCACCTTATCCTGAATATGCAGCTTGGCAAACATTTCATGAAGAATATCCTTAATAATGCCATTAGTGTTGCCATTCTCATCCGTATCAGATAATGGCAGATAATCATCAACATAACCTACAGAAATTACCGGATGTTCGTTTAACCAGATAAGTTCCTCATGCTGAAGCTGGGCCAATACAGCCCAGCCGGAAAAATATGTATTAGATAACTTAATGGTAAAGCTGGGATATGTAGAATTTATCTTGACTAAGGCATAATTCAAATCATCCAATAAATCCGGACGCTGTTTATTGACGGCCAGATAATAATCTGATTGGCCAATCTTGGCTATTGGTATAACCTGATCCTCCGGCTTAATGGCATTATCAGTATCAACTGTAGCATCAGCCAAGCCAGCCTTAAAGTCCCTATAGCGATCCTCGTTCCCCCTATATGTCCTGATATTTATTCCACGGTTTCCATCCTCGTTCCACTGTTGAAGCATATCCACCATGATGGTGTTACTATTTACACTGACAGTAATCCCTTTAATTCCATCAATTCCTTTACTAACCAATGGATTGTTGACATTACAAAAAAGGTGATAATTCTCTGACCCCATGGCATAATCCGGAAAGAGAAGCTTTTCTTGGCGCTCCGGTGTTTTAGAAACACCAGCCATAATATCAACTTCCCCAGCGTACAGCTTCTGCAATATGGTGTTCCAGTCCCCATATACATATTTGCATTTCCAATTTGCATAATATGATACTTTCTGAATATAGTCGTATGCCATACCGGATTTTAAAGAATCATCACTCATCCCCTGCATGAAGTATGGTGTTTCCACATAACCAACCCGTACATCTTTATGCGTCTTACCTCGATGTACGGCCGCCAAAGCATTATTGTATGATTGTGTCTGTTCTGATACCTCGACAGGTAACATTATAATCAGGGCCAGGCATAAAAAAGGCACGAAAAAACAGCGGCAAATACCGGATATGGTATTTACTCCCCATTTTTTGCCTATGGAAAACCGTTTCATATTTACACCTTCTCCCTGTTACCAGTATATAGCAAACTGTTATGGCTAAATACTTTTAAAATTATATTTTTTAAAAAAGGCTGCCGAATTATTATTCATTGCGACAGCCTTCTTCATAACATTAACCCAAAATCTTCAGGAATTCTTTACAGATAGCTGTATTGCCAGGCCAAGCCGGTGATGTCACCAAATTGCCATCTACGACAGCCTTGTCAGCATCAACATTCTGGAAATTGCCACCAGCAACTGTTACATCCGGGCCAACTGCCGGATAAGCAGTCAATGTGCGTCCTTTTACCACATCCGCTGCTGTAAGCACCTGAATACCGTGACAAATAGCTGCTACTGGCTTGTTGTTGTTCATAAAATATTTGGTAATGCTGATTACCTTCGGATCAAGACGAATATATTCCGGAGCACGGCCACCGGTAATATATAATCCATCATAATCTTCAGCTGATACATTATCAAAGGTAGCATTCAAAATAAACAGATGACCTGGTTTCTCAGAATAAGTCTGATCACCTTCAAAATCATGAATTGCGGTCTTGATAGCTTCGCCGCTTTTTTTGCCCGGACAAACAACATCCACCTGAACCCCGGCAACCCCTAAAGCCTGGAATGGAACCATCACTTCATAGTCCTCAGCAAAATCCCCTGCCAGCATAAGTACCTTTTTCATACCCGGTTAACCTCTCTTTCTTTCTAAAACACTTTCTTGCAGGGAAAATACCTCCTCATAAATCCCCTGCAGCCTTTCAATGGTCAGATATTTCCAACCTTTATCTTCTTAAATTCTATACTATAGTATATTTTCCTGCATATTTTTATATTTTTTCAACAATAAAACCGGCCTTCCCAATTAGTTTTTTCACCAAACTGGAAAGGCCGGTATATTTTATTTCTTGCCCGTACTGCCGCGTACCGGAATATAAGAGGTATACTATTCGCCAAGATACTTTAACATCTGGATTAGGTACTGCCCCTTCATTTTATCTCGTTCATCACCATCAAGTTCTCGTTTTCCGAAACTGCAAAAACCATTTTCTTCATAGAAGCGAATCAATGAGGGTACATCCTCACACTCCAAATAAACTAATTTGCCACCAAGAATACGCTGCCCTTCTTTAACAGTATCACAAGCAATCTGAAGCAGTTCGTCCCCGGTAATCAGTTTGTCGTAACCGTTCTTATAATTCTTCCCTAACTGGCCTATAAGAGGAGCGGGTACAATGTATCTTTGCAGGAAAGCATCATAATCAGCAAACTTACTAATTCTTTTCCGTAGATTGCTACCTATCCGGTTCTTTGTTCTCGCATCAATATGGAAATACTTAGATGCCAATGCAAAGTATCCAACTAAAACAGGCTTCTTTTGGCAGGATGCAAACACCAGATATGTCGATGCCAAATGCTGTTTTGAAAATTCCAAGGCTTTAAACTGTATAAACTCATCCACATCCTTATTATATGGGCAATAAAAATCCGAAAGGATGGTCTTAATTTGTTCCAGATCCATCTTTTCGGACATATCTCGTAAATTGATTTTTATAAATCCCAGCACAACTATTCTCCTCAAAGATAATTAACGAAAAACTCGTTTACTTCATCCTTTTTTACCTCAGTAACAGTCCTAGACATAGTAACAGTCTTTCCCCTATGCTGGTGAGCGTGCTCCAGAGCATCAACAAGCTTCTTAACTTGCTTACGACCTTTAACATTTATATTTTTTGAAATGCTTTTCGTTGCCATTTTGCTCTCCCTCCTCGCATAAAACACCTTATATTTTATACTAAATTTAAGATAAATCAAGGAGTGTTATCATATTTTTCACTCTTTATATTCTATATATCGTTAAAAATTCCTTCAAAACATACCCTTTTATTTCTAAAAAAAAATACCCTCTTTCCCGTTTATCCGGAAAAAAGGTTATATATCAATGGACCTTTTATATGATGCAGAGCCCTTGTGCCATGCAGGCTAAAATCTTATGATACATTCTGGTCACATAAAAAAGCCGTCGGGACATAACGCCGGCGGCTAAACTATTTTCTTTGCTATTTCTTTAGGTCTTGTAATGCTTTCTTGGCCTTTTCCGGGCTATCCTTTAGGAGCTGGGCAAACTCTTTGATTAGCTCCCACTCTTCGTCAGAGGCTCTGGTAGATCTCATCTTTCGTTCCGTACCATCATGGGCTTTGGGTCTGCGACCAGCTCCTTCTCTTTTGCCGCCCCATGTATTTTTGTTTTCAGTCATCCTATCACCACCTTATTTTATTGGGGGTCTATTTTCATAACCCGCTTCCTCTTTTCTATGGTTTAATTATATATCTTTTATTTTGATTTGTCAATACTCTATCACAATAAATATCCTCAAAAAAATAGCCGTCAAGTCAGCTTTTACACTGGCCCGACGGCTATTACTTTTTATGCAGTTTTTTCTTCCAGTGACTTGGTAAGTACCATCCGCTGAAGAATAACCAAAATTTTCCGCAGTCAAATCAAACTGCATCATAAAAACTTCTTCTTCATCGGTAAGCTGCCTGCCGACCTCATTTTCCCCCGTTACTATGTCCTGAAGCTCCTGATATTTTTTTACATCCTTTCGGGTATATCCATTCTTGTACACACGGCGTTCCTTGACCTCCTCGGATACCTCCGGAAGAATCTCGGCCCGATAATTCTCTATCTCCTCCCTGCGTTCCTTGGTGAAATTAGCCATGGCTTTCCGGGTGAGAATATCCACGGCTTTTTCCCGGGCATTTTCTATGAAGGACTCAACCCTTGCCTTAGTGGCATCGGACATTTTATCCGTTATCACCTTTGGGAGATTGGCAAAGTATTTGTTTACCCTTTCTGCCTCGGCGATATCGTCCTGCGCTGCCAGCATACGGTCAAATACCTGTCTGACATCATCTGTAAGCGGAATAGCATTGTCACTGCGGCGGATAGTCTGGTATACGGCCTTGAGCCATTCGGCGAATTTCTTAAAGGCCTGCTTAAGCTGTTCGCTCGGTGCCTTGCCCTCCATAATGTATGTCTCAAAGGCCTCGGCCAGCCGTTCATGGGCTGTGGTTCTGCCCTGGGTATCGGCAGCCGCCCACTGGTCCCGAGTCATACCGGCATACTCCAGCAGGGTATCAAAGTCATTTTCCACCTGCTTAGTGGCCTGCCCGGACTCAATGGCCTTCCACATGGTCTCTACAAAGTAGTGGCCCGTCTCATGAATAACTGTAGAGGCATCCACCCCCTTGAAAAGGCTGATAATGTACTGACCATCCTGCATTTCCGGATTGAATGCGCCCTTGATGATGTCACCTTCCTGGTGATAGATATTTGGATCATTACCATCAAAGTTGCCGTTGTTGTCAGTAGCGGACTTTATCTGGGTGGATTCAAATGCAACATAACTGATACCACGAGATTTCACTTCACCATCTTCGCCAGGCACTCCTCCCTCGTCAAGCAGCAGACCATCATAATCATATTCGTTCTCTTCAAAGAACTCTCTGAAATCATCAGAGTCGGTCCAGTCCGGAAGGCCCTTTTCAGACAATGGCACACCATTACCCCACTGCCTGTAAAACTCATTTTCAAATATCTTCCTTTCCTTCGCTTTGCGAGTATCAAATGGTTTTCTGATATTAAGGAATACCGGATAAGTCATCGCATCACCCAGTTCCTCGTGAACGCCCTTCACATAATCACTGCTCGCGCCCGGGTCCTGATATCGGTCAGCATATTCCTTGTCAGCTGTAAAATAATTCAGCTCACGCTTGAACTCAGTAAAACCACCCAACGGAGTGCCATGATAAACAACCATTGGTTCACCATTTTCGTCTACAATCTTAGAGGCTTGCTTGGGTTTCTTTTCCCAGTCACCAAACCATTCCTTAAAAGCTGGTGTCCTCACAGCCAACCACTGGTCTTCGGTGAGGTTAGTATCCTCGCCATTAGGCGCCTTCATCCACTGGTCAGTACCTTCATACTGCTTACGGACATCATCCTTCTGGTTTTCAACAGCTTCGCCTAGCTGAGCATAATCATTATTGGTTACATCCATAACCATTTCGTCTTCAAACTGAAGTTTCCCGTCAACCACATATGGGTTTCCATTTAAATCTTTGACATTGTGCAGCAATTCTGGTAAACTATAGTCAATAGAAATACCATCTTTGGATTGACCCGCTAAGGTCTCCGAGGATGGTATTTTCTTTTCATATACCTCATACAGTGCAACATCATTCAGTTTATCAAAAATATTTTCGTCGAATCCTTCCGCTGTGACAACAAGGACCTGCGGTTTTTGCTTAAATCTCACTGGAATTACAAATCGGTAACTATTTACACCGGGCTTGCCATTAACCTTCTTTGGTCCATCTGAATGTTTTGTCGGTTGAATTTCCATTAACACAGCATTTTTTAGTATTTCTGTTGGATTACTTATTGTTATATTCCTAGCTACTCTTGTATTTTTATGTGACCTAGATTTCCCCGACCTTGCACGAACAATATGCTCTGCCGTAGCTCCAGCTCCAACGCCTCTAAAATTAAAAACAGCGGCGAGATCTGATGTGGTCACTTTAATATTTGGTAACGCCAATTTATTTTGAATAAAATTTATAGCCTTCTTGTAGGCGTCTTCGGTCATAGTAGTATCACCGATTAAATCAGAAAATCCATCTATATCAACTAACTTATATTTTGGGCCAAAATTTCTTTTTACATTAACTGCCTGATTAAAAGCGCCAGCCACGCCGCCCTGCTTAAACCTCAGAGCATTATCCCGCATCCACTGTGCCGGATTTTCCGGATTCATTATCATGGCATAGTTGGTGAGCATTGTTACCAAAGCGTTGGCCTGCTTGCGTTCCACCCCGGCAGTCAGCATACTGGTAAGCACACCGTCCTGTTCGACCTCAAGGTCGGCAGCTCTCTGCTTGGACTTTTCCACTTCCTGCTTATACAACTTCTCACCGTTAACGGTATACCCGCCGTCCTCAAAGGCAGTATCGTCTTTTACTGCCTGGAAGAAACCATTATGCTTTGCTGCAGCCGCCTCAAAGTTGCCGAGTCTGATATCCAGATAGTCGCCATCGGAGGCGGCTCTTTTTATATCTTCTTCCTCAACGCCCAAAATCTGGGCCAGCTCCTTCATCTTTCCGGAGGTCTGGGCATACTCCTGCAGTGCCGTGCCGTCCACATAAACCATATCATTTGTTGATGAATTGATTACCTGTGCCGCTAAAACAGGATTGGTTTCCGTTTGGTTTATATTCGCAATTTGGCTCTCTACCAAGTTCATCTTGGTATTATGTATCTCTTTTTCCACGGCGTGGTGGAGACTGCTGTCCAGAACCATATGCGCTCCACCAAAGGTTCCGCCTAATATACCGCCAATCAGTCCGCTGTATGCAGCATCACGGGTAATATTTCCCAATTCATCCTGAACCATCTCTGCGATATCCTCTGCAGGCTTATCGTGGTTAAGCGCCCAAATCTGCGAAACCTGTTCCGGATATTCCTGTAAAAATTCCGTCGTTCCCTCGGTAAGCACCCGCTCGGCAAATTCCCGTGTGTACCCCTTTAGTGAGGAATTAACGGGCAATTTTTTGAACATTTTTGAAAAACCAAGATACTCTAACGGTGTCTGAACTGCAGCATTAAAAACCGCAGCCTCGGATGCGGTCCGCACATCAACGCCCCTGTCTCTGAGTTCATCATACTCATTACCGGCGATATACATTCCCATAAGAGCCGGTGCGAGGCCTGTCCACCCGGCAGCAGGCTTGCAACAGCACTTGTAACAACCTGAGCACTGCCTTCCACTATATCCAGGCCAAGCTGTCCAAGACTGGATGCAGATTTTAATATTGAATTTTATTAAAAAAGCCACCAAACCAAGTTTTACTTGGCTCGGTGGCTACGCTGCTATTTAGGGAAAGTATACCTCTTATTTTCCAGTACTCCCGCGCTTCGTCATTGGAATTCCTTGCTTACAGAGAGGGCAATTATCAGGCTCATATGTCTGAACATCCATATGGAGCAATGCCGTACTTGGAACATCACCGAAGGTGGCCTTGCCGCCACTGCGGTCCACCAGCATGCTTACAGCCACAGGTACACCGCCATGAGCCTTTACCACATCAATGACCTCCCGAATGGAGCCACCAGTGGTAACAATATCCTCAACGATCAGGACCCGCTCACCTTCATGGAGGGTAAAGCCCCGCCGAAAGGTCATCTTGCCATCAACCCGTTCGGTAAAAATAGCTCTGGTCCCCAGCGCCTTGCCGGTTTCATGGGCCAAAAGAATACCACCGGTCATTGGACCAACCACCGTTTCAATATTGGCATCCTTAAACTTGGCAGCCATAGCCTGACAAAGCTTTTCAGTATATAAAGGCTTTTGCAGCACATTGAATTTCTCTACATAGCGTGGACTATGCAGGCCGGAGGTCAACAAAAAATGTCCCTCCATAATAGCGCCGGTTTCCAGCAGCATATCCTCTACTTCGTTTTCTGCAAGGGCTTTCAGTTCTGCCATTATTTTACACTCTCCATTTCTTTAATTATTGCTTCGGCGGCGGCCTTCGGATTTTCCGCGGCACGAATTGGCCGGCCAACCACCAGATGGGTTGCACCGTTTTGCAATGCCGAAGCCGGTGTAGCAATACGGCTCTGATCGTCAATGGATGCACCAGCTGGCCGTACTCCCGGAGTTACTATCAAAAAATCCGGTCCACAGGCTTCCCGAATAGCGGATGCTTCCTGAGGGGAAGCCACCACACCGTCCAAACCGGCTTTTTTCGCCAGCTTGGCCAACCGAACCACCTGTTCACCTATGGTACAGGTCATTCCCAGTCCCTGCCAATCGGCTTCATTGATACTAGTCAAAATAGTTACTGCAATCAGCTTGGGACAGGCTATGCCTTGGTCTGCTGCGGCTTTTTTCAGTCGGTCAGCGGCAGTTTTCATCATAGTATAACCACCGGAGGCATGTACATTTACCAGATCAGCACCCTGTACCATCAAAGAACACAGCCCCTCCGCCACCGTATTGGGAATATCATGCAGCTTCAAGTCCAAAAAGACATTTTTCCCCTTTTCCTTCAGGAAGGAAATTACCTGAGCTCCCTCACTGTAAAACAGCTCCATGCCAACCTTGTAGTAGCTGACGCTGTCTCCCAGTGTGTTTACAAGCTGCTTTACATCTTCTGTTTTATGAAAATCAAGGGCCACAATCAAACGGTTATCGACCATATAAATCTCCTATAATATATGTCAACAAAGTTATACAGCAAATACAAGATCTTACAATATATCTAAGTGTCGGTGCGCAGGAATTTTGCCGCAGAACGAGGCGACACAAGGAAAATCCCAGAAGCGTACTAAAAAATGTACACTGAGGACATTTTTCGCAGTGTCAACAAAGTTATGCGGTAAAAACCTCATCCGTCACACTTCGTGTGCCACCGACGGAGCTTTGCTCCTAGTGCCTGTAGGTGCTTCTCCAGAGGAGAAGGCTTAGCTCA
>CADACU010000038.1 GCA_902786545.1 uncultured Anaerovibrio sp. | reverse complement strand
GATGAAGTGATTGATGCCAAGGGAAAATATGTGTCGCCTGGCTTTGTTAATGTGCATATCCATGGCTGTGTGGCCCATGATACCATGGATTGTGATGTTCAAGCCTTGCATGATATGGCTGATTACCAGGCGCAAACCGGTGTGACTTCCTTTTTGCCTACTACCATGACCTATGACCTGCCCCGGATATATAAGGCCCTGGACTGTGTAAAAAAAGCCATGGCAGATGTGGGCACAGGTATAATTGGAGTAAATATGGAGGGTCCGTTTATCAGTGCGGAATATAAGGGGGCCCAAAAGGAAAGCAACATTCAAGGAGCGGATTTTAGTCTTATTGAACAATTCGCTGACATAATAAAAATAATTACTATTGCGCCGGAAACTTTGCCGGCGGGCAGTGAGTTCATTCAGCAATGCTGCCGGGCTGGCATGAAGGTATCATTGGGGCATACGGCTGCTAGTTACGAGCAGGCAGTTACTGCTATTAAAGATAAAGGAGCTGACCATATAACTCATCTGTTCAATGCCATGACCGGGCTGCATCACCGAAGACCGGGCGTGGTAGGGGCCGCATTGGATACTGATGTGTATTGTGAACTTATAGCGGATAATATTCATTGTGCACCGGCAGTTCAGCGGCTGGTGCACAAGATAAAAGGTCTGGAACGGTTGGTGCTTATTACGGACTCTATGCGGGCTTGTGGCTTGGGGGATGGTAAATCAGAGTTGGGGGGCCAAGAAGTCTTCGTTAAGGGCCAACGGGCAACTTTGGCGGATGGTACCATTGCAGGCAGTGTGCTTACTATGGACCGGGCAGTGTATAACTACGCCCAAAATAATAATATTCCTGTATGGCAGGCGGTACAGTGTGCCACCATTACCCCGGCTCAGTCCATTGGTCTGGCGGAGAAAATTGGCAGCATTTCGGCAGGAAAGCAGGCGGATATTGTGCTTTTTGACGATGCTGTAAATATTTCCATGACCATTCGAAGGGGAAGGCTTGTTTTTGTAAAATGAGACTTATTCAGTTGGAGCGTTTAACTCCAACTGAATATTGTTGAATAAATCCTGGGCTTTATGGGGGGGATTTACACCCACCTAAGAAGTGGGTGCCTTAGCATCCATTAGCGAAGGGCAAATAAAATATACCATTCTTTATCGTAATTGTTTGTATAGTATGATAGAATATAGTTATGATAAAAGAATCGTTATGATTGGAGGTATAATTGTAATGGCACATCCAGTTGTAGAAATTCCGACAGACCCGGAGGGAAAGCGGAGATACGAAAGTGCAATGCGCCATGTGGCTGCACTCAAAGAAAGAGGTGCTTCCAGCGAAGAAATTCATTCAGTTTATAAAAAGATTATGAATGGTACAGCTGGCAAGCATAAAGAAAAATAAGTGGTTTATCAAGTAGCTGTCGCATTATGTGATGGCTATTTTCTTTGGATGTTTTTAGCAGGTGAATTATGCGGATTGGGACATATTCTAATGTAAAACGCGTCAATGTTTTAATGAAAAAGGTACAGCGAAGGATAAAGGAAGTTGTACCAGAATTGGAGATATCAGATTATTCTGTTGATGGTGATACCACCATAACGGGTGAAGTGGCCCGGCAAATGCAGATGGCTGATGTCAATATATTTATGTGGATGGGCAGTGGTTTGGACAATAGCTTTTTACAAAAAGCAGTCAAATTGTTAAAACATTACAATAAAACATTTTTGGTAGTGGTCGATAACGCAGAGGATGAAGAAATAGCCAATGGCTTTACGACAGAACAGATTCAGATTGTATGGCAATATAAGCGTTATGATGGAGAGGAAAATATTTTCAATATGCTTTTGTGGCTGGGGAAAACCTTCGGTAGGCTTAATACTTCACCATTACCGCCGAAACAACTGCCTTGGCACGGTATTTGGCACCCGGAGTGGCAGCGGAATGGACAGGATTTGGAAGGATATATGGCTAGCCATTATGTGAAGGGGCGTCCAACGGTTGGTGTGCTGTTTTATCGTACTGAGTGGTTGACCGGAGACTGGACTTATCAGGATGCCTTGGTGCGGACACTGGAAAGTCATGGCTTAAATGTTATTGCATTTTTTTCTAACTCGGTAAGTGATGTCAAAACTGGCTGCCCAACTTTGCAGGCAGCTATGGAATACTATTTTTTCCGTGATGGTCGGCCAATTGTCGATGTGATAATAAACACCATGAAGTTTTCCCTGAAAACAGCCGGAGTACCAATTAAGTTTTTCCAGCGGCTGAATGTACCGGTTTTGCAGGCTTACACGGTGCTCAGCAGCCTGCAGGAATGGGAAGATTCCCCGGCAGGGTTGGATGCGGTTAATGTTTCTATAAGTGTCAGCCTGCCGGAATTTGATGGTATAATTCATACGGTGCCGGTGGCAGCCAAGACGATGGATGTTACCGGCGAGATGGTATATGCTGATATGCCGGAACGGATGGTGGCTTTGGCGGATAAGGCCTATAAATGGGCTGTATTAGGGCAAAAGTCTAACTGTGATAAGAAAATAGCCATAATATTCCATAATTATCCGGCTACGAATTCATCGATTGGCAGTGCGGCTGGGCTGGATTCATCTGAAAGTGTCCGGTTGCTGTTGCTGTCTATGAGACATAATGGATACACAATCGACAATATTCCACAAGACAGTAAATCATTCATGAAGTTACTTACCGATGGTTCCACCAATGATCGACGATTTCTCAGCGATGAGTCCTTAAAGACGAAATTTCAAAAATTATCGGGGCGGGATTATTGCGAATTTTATAATCAACTGCCGGCGCAGGTCTGTCAAAGGATGGAACAGGAATGGGGGAAACCACCAGGGAATGTATTGGTAGATGATGGCGCCTTGCTGATACCTGGCACCATGATGGGCAATGTTTTTGTTACGGTTCAGCCGCCAAGAGGATTTGGTGAAAATCCGGGTCAAATACTTCATTCACCGGATTTACCTCCATCGCACCATTATTTAGGTTTTTATTACTGGCTGAAAAATGTTTGGAAGGCGGATGGAGTAGTTCATGTGGGGACACATGGCTCGTTGGAGTGGCTGCCAGGCAAAGGGACGGCTATGTCGGCGGCCTGTTATCCGGATATCGCCATAAGTAGTCTGCCCAATGTTTATCCATACTGGGTTAATATATCAGGAGAGGGCATACAGGCTAAACGGCGTAGCTCGGCCTGCCTAATAAGCCATTTATCGCCGCCAATGAAATTGGCCGGTGCCGTTGAAGGATTGGCGGAACTGGAAAAAATGCTTGATGAGTACGCCCACTTCCGGTTTGTGCAGCCGGATAATTTGGCTGAAATAATGGATATGGTGCGGGAACAGGTAAAGAAATGTAATCTGCAGGATGAGATAGCGGAAGAGGATGATTTTTTCGATTATGCTACTAAATTGCATGTATATATCACTGATTTGAAAAATATGCAGATAAGGACCGGGTTGCACACTTTGGGCTGTGTGCCGGGTGGCACGGAATTGATTGATTATCTTCTTATGCTGGTTCGTTTTCCTCATGGAGAGGCGCCTTCCTTTATTCGGTTTTTGGCAAGTATTTCCGGTTATGATTATGATGAATTAAAGGGAAACAGTCTGCATATCAATGAGGCCGGGAAGAGCTATGGGCAGGTTTTAGATGACTTGGAATTAACGATGCATGATTTGGTTGCGCAGCTGTATGATAGTGATTTTGCGCCGGGAACTGTTGAGGAGTTGGCCAATAAGTATTTCCCGAATCTTTTGACGGAGGACCGTCAAATACTGCAGAAGATTCTTATGGATATATGTACTGAGCTGGTGCCGAAGCTGGTCAAAACTGAACAGGAGATACATAATGTTATTGAGGCTTTGGCTGGGCACTATATTGAGCCAAGTGAATCCGGGGCCCCTACTGTATGTGGAGATGCAGTATTGCCAACAGGACGGAATTTTTACGGGGTTGACCCGAGATGCTTGCCCACAAAAGCAGCTTGGCTGTATGGCAAAAAATTGGGTGATGACCTGATTGAACAGTTTATCCGGGAGGAAGGCCGATATCCGGAGGCGGTTGGGCTGGTTTTGTGGTCAGGAGCCAATATGCGTAGCCATGGACAGTGTATTGCCGAATATTTGTATTTGATGGGTGTAAGACCAGTGTGGCGTGATAACATGCAGCGGGTTTGCGATTTGGAAGTTATCCCGTTGGAGGAATTAAAGCGGCCACGCATTGATGTTACGGGTAGGATAAGTGGCCTGTTCAGAGATACGATGCCTACGGCCATTCAATGGATGGATAAGGCAGTAAAAATGGTCTGCAGTTTGGCGGAGGACTATGATGATAATTATGTGTTGAAGCATATCCACCAAGACAGCAGTTGGCTTATTGAGCAGGGGGAAAAGGCAGAAACGGCCTGGGAAAAAGCTTCTTACAGAATTTTTGGCGATTCGCCGGGAGCCTATGGAGCAGGAATAAACAATATGCTGGATGAGAAGAATTGGACTTCCATTGATGATCTGGCTCAAGTATATATCAAGTATTCCAGCACAGCCTATGGAGCTGATGGTTTACCATGTCATCCGGAGGAAAATGTATTTCGGCGGCGGATGAGTGGCATAGATGTTACGGTAAAAAATGAGGATAACCGGGAAAACAATATGTTTACCACGGATGACCATAATGCGTATCATGGTGGCATGATTGCCACCATCAGATCACTTACCGGACGGGCGCCTAAATCATATACGGCTGACAGCAGTGACAGTAACAAGCTGACTATTCGTACTGTAGAGCAGGAAGGTCGGCGCTTGTTCAGGGCTGAGGCGATGAATCCCAAATTCATTGATGGTATGAAAAAGCATGGCTACAAAGGGGCCAGTGATTTGTTCAAATATCTTTTACACAGTTATCAATGGGATGCCACAACTGATTTGTTGGAGGACTGGATGTATGAAGGCTTTGCAGCAAAATATGCCCTTGATGAAGAAATGCAGCGTTGGATGAAGGATGTGAACCCTTGGGCTTTATACAGCATGTCCGATATATTGCTGGAGGCATGTCAACGCGGAATGTGGCAGGCTAAGCCAGAAACTCTTAAGGCACTAAAGGAATTATTTTTGGAGATGGAAGGCGAGCTGGAAGCCTCCGCTGATACCTAATGGGAGGAAATATAATGAAAAGAAAAGCACTATATCCATTTTCGGCTATAGTGGGGCAGGAGAATATGAAATTATCCCTTATACTTAATGTGATAAACCCATCCTTGGGTGGCGTGCTGATTAAGGGGGAAAAGGGAACTGCAAAATCAACTGCTGTGCGGGCAATTGCCGATTTATTACCGTCTATGCGGATGGTGGCTGGGTGCCGGTATCATTGTACACCTGGTGAAGAAACGAGAATGTGCGATGAGTGCAGGGAAAAAATTCAAAAAGGCAAAGAGTTGCCAGAGGAAAACTACAAAATGCAGGTGGTAGAGCTACCGGTCAATGCAACAGAGGACCGGGTGGTGGGAACTCTGGATATAGAGGCTGCTATCAATGAAGGTAAAAGAAGGTTTGAACCGGGCATATTGGCGGCGGCTAACCGCAATATTTTGTATGTAGATGAGATAAACCTTTTGGATGATCATGTGGTGGATGTCTTGCTGGATGCGGCCGCAATGGGGATTAACACGGTGGAGCGGGAAGGGATATCTTATAGTCACCCGGCACGCTTCGTTTTGGTGGGGACCATGAATCCGGAGGAGGGGGATATACGCCCTCAGCTGCTAGATAGGTTTGCCCTTTCTGTTGATGTTTTTGGGGAAAACGATCCGGGGAATCGGGTTGAAGTAATTCGTCGTCGGCTGGACTATGAAGCTAATCCCGAAGCATTTTGTGCGCAATACGAGGTTGCTCAGGCTACTTTACAGGCTAAAATTCTTAATGCGCAAAAAAATTTGCCCAATATTGATTTTTCTGAAGAATTGTTGGATAAGGTGGCCAGAATAGCCATAGAGGTGGGGGTAGATGGCCATCGTGCTGATATTGTTATGATAAAGACGGCGATTACCCATGCTGCTTTTGAAGGTCGAGACAAGGTGACGGTCGATGATGTAAAAATAGCCGCTCATCTGGCTTTGCCACATCGTATGCGGCGTCGCCCATTTGAGGAGGGGCGAATTGATTGGGCTGTAATCGATGGGATGCTGGACTGAGGAGAGATATATGGAAGGCAGATATTTTTCTTTTTCAGCTGTTGCTGGATTGGAAATGGCCAAGCGAGCTTTACTGTTACAGCTGGTCAATCCGGCCTGTGGAGGCGTATTGATTTCTGGACCGGCTGGTACGGGGAAATCTCTATTGGTCAATTCTATACCCTCAATTTCTCCTGAGCAAAAAATAACCAGATTGCCATTGGGGGCTACCGCGGATATGGTGTTTGGCAGTTTGGATGTGGAGACTGCACTGGAGACTGGGGAAAAAAGGGTTATACCGGGGATTTTGCATCGGGCTGACAACTCCATTCTTGTTTTAGATAATGTGAATCTTATGCAGAAGGATTTTGTGCGGGCCGTATGCCACAGCTATCATAACGGTTTTTTTGAATTGCAGCGTGAGGGGGCCTGTTATCGCGGGGAGGTGTCATTTTCACCTGTCGGTATTATGACGCCGGAGGAGGGATCCTTGACTTCGCTGGAATTGGCGTGCTTTGGTATTTTTGTTAATGTGGAAAATATTACTGATGTTGCCGATAGAAGAGCTTTGGACCGCCAACTGCTGGAATATGAGCAGGATCCTCAGGGCGTATTGAAACGGTACCGGGAAGCTGATCGAAAAACGGCTGAGGCAATTACCATGGCCAGGACCAGGTTGGGTTATGTTGAGGTGCCCCGGTCGATGTGTATTTTGATCGCCAATATTTGCGCCAGAGCAAATGTTGCCGGTAACGATGCAGAACTCTATCTGCTGGAGAGTGCGCGGGCTATAGCAGCATTAGCCGGCCGCAACTGGGTTATGCCGCAGGATGTGGTCGAGGCGGCACAATATGTATTGCCGCACCGTATGCGAAAAAAGGGGGAGGACCAGGTACAGACACCGAATACGAATTACGATAATAGTGATGTTTCGGACAATGCTTCCACTGATTTGCCGGATAGTAGTGATAAACCTGTTGACAAGCATCAGTCGGATAGTGATGCTGAGTGTGATATGACAGATTATCCGGGGGATTCGCAGTCATCGGTGGTACAGGGGGGAGATTTGGACAGGCTTTTTGCAGCCTTGTTGGATATTCACATGCCGCACCTGGAACTGGTGATGAATAAACGGGGGCCGGTTAGTGCGCAGGGGCGGCGGCTTAAAGCTTTATCAAACAATAAGCGGGGACGATATGTTGGATATGTGCCGAAGGGGGATCGCCCCTTTGATATTTCCCTGGATGCCACATTGAAGGCGGCGGCACCGTATCAGATCTATCGTCGTACCAAGGAAAACAAGCAACGGGTTGTTATTCGACCGGAGGATTACCAAAACAAGATTAGGGAGCAGAGGGCCGGTATCAATCTGTTATTTTTAGTTGATGCATCAGGATCTATGGGTGCGAAGGAGCGCATGAGGGTAGTGAAGGGAGCTATTTTTTCTCTATTGAGGGAGGCCTATCAAAAACGGGACAATGTGGGGATGATTGCCTTCAGACGCCAAAGGGCAGAGGTCATACTGCCATTGACCAGAAGTGTAGAGATGGCCCAAAAGAAGTTGCATGACCTACCTGTGGGCGGCCGCACTCCGCTTGTCGAGGGGCTGGAATGTGCTTTAGGACAGATAGTTGGATTACAACGGCGGGATGGATTGCAAAAAATTGTACTGTTTATCATTACCGATGGCCGGGTAAACAGCACCTATAAGGGGGATGACCCTGTGACCAGATCGATAGAGGTGGCCCACCGTTTGGCATTGACCAACGCACACATTGTTGTAGTCGATTCGGAGAGTGGCTTTGTGCGACTGGGAATTGCCCAAATGCTGGCTATGGAGATGGGAGCGGCTTATTATCCGTTACAGGAGCTGACTACCAGGCGTGTGTTAAGATTAGTGGAGAGTATAAAACAGAGTATACATCTGTAAGGAAGGGCTGATGATGTGAGAAAAATAATAGCACTACTGCTAATATTGATGTTGTCAGCAGGCTGCGGAAGCTATATTGGGAATAAGGGCCCTGTGACGGGAAATTCATATCAGGTGGTGGATATTGAAGGTAACACGCTTACTCTTGCCAAGCCGCCAGAACGGATAATTACCATGGCAATGTATACCGATAACATAGTATTGGGCATGTTGCCATCCAAATATCTGGTTGGTATAAGCCAGCGCATGGATGATCCAAAGAACTCTGCTGTAGTTCCATTGGCTAAAAATATTCCATTCAAGGTAACTGATTATCCCTCGGCGGAAGAAATAATCGCTCAAGCCCCGGATATTGCCATAGCGACGGAGTGGACCAACAAGGATTTGGTCCAAACACTTCGGGGGGCGGGAATTCCGGTTTTTGTCTGCAAATATGCTAAAAATGTTGAGGATGTGAAGCTGGCTGTCCGAATGGTGGGGCAGGTGCTGCAAAAGGAAGAAAAGGCTGAGCTAATGATCGGTGAAATGGAAAAAGAGCTGGCCGTGATAAAGGAAAAAGTAGATAAAATACCTGAGGGTGAGCGAAAACATTTGCTGCTTTTGGGGGGAATGAAGGGCTACGGTGGTACCGGCACCATATTTGATGATATGTGTAGACTGGCTGGCGTTAAAAACAGTCGAGCTGAAGTGGGGGTCAATAAGGGGAATCCTTTGACGAAGGAACTTATATTGAAAGCAAATCCGGATGTGATTGTGTTGCCGAATTACGATGACCATGGCACCATTGATCAAACCGGTGATTTTATGAGGGAATATATTGATGATCCAGCCCTGCAACAGATAAAGGCAATTAAAAATCGTGAAATAAAGCTGCCTCGGGAGTATTATACCTATAACTCCTCCCAGGATGTGGTATACGGAATTCGTGAACTGGCCTATATGGCCTACGGTGACACTTTTGCCCAGGCAGACAACCGTCATATCAGTTTTTCCGGTGAAAAATAATGAACTGAAAATAGCTGATATTTTGGAATATCTGATATGCTGCGCTATATTATTTGTGTATGATAAAAAATGCCAGTATGATATAATTAGCATAGTACGAAAAATAGCAGAATGAGAAAATGTATTGTTCCGGAAAGGTCAGATTCGATGGAAATCAAGGATATGCAGGCATTTTATGCCATAGTTGAAGAAGGTAATATAAGTCATGCGGCCATACGGCTCAATGTGGCTCAGCCGGCTCTCAGCCGCCAGATGAAGCGATTGGAAACCTCCCTGGGAGTAAAGCTGTTTGAGCGAGGCAGCCGTCGTATTCGGCTCACCGATGCTGGGCTGTTGTTATATTCACGGGTAAAGCACATCCTTGGCATGGTGGATGGAACTATGCGGGAGCTGGTGGATATTGGCTCCGGAGTGGCCGGTACAGTTAAATTGGGCACCATTACTTCCTCCGGCTCTATGCTTATTCCCGAGTTGGTGGCTGATTTTACCAAAAAATATCCTTTGGTAACCTTCCAGGTTTGGGAAGGGGATGGGGCCAGAGTACTGGAGCTACTGGACAGCCATATCATAGAGCTGGCCATTACCAGAACTCAGGTGGACAGCTCCTCCTATGAGTCCATTATTTTGCCGGATGAACCTTTGGTGTTGGCTATGCATAAAAGCTTTTGTCACAAGGGTGAGGAGGAATATATTCACATCAGTGAGTTAAAGGATAAGCCACTTTTAGTTCCTTTGCGGTGGAAGTCCAGCTTTATGAAGCATTGCCAAAAGGCTAATTTTGAGCCTAATATTTTAAGTGTCAGTGACAGCCAAATTCAAAATATGCTGTGGACCCAAAGAGGAATTGGTATTTCGTTGGTACCGTTATCGGCCCGAAGCCTTATGCAGTCCGATGATATTGTGTTCAAGCATCTGAAGGAAGCGGAGATATATACCCATACTGTGGTGTCATGGTTGAAGAACAGAACTATGTCCAGCAGTTGCCAGCATTTTATCGAGATGTTCCGGAAGAAATATGTTAAATGAGTTTCCGGTTAAAATGTATTTATAAACGAGGTATATGAATATGGCAGAAGGAAAGAAAATTTTTATTGTGGAGGATGAGCGGCGCATCGCAAGATTTTTGCAGATGGAGCTGGAGCACGAAGGCTTTGAGACCGAAATCGAAGACAACGGCCGTCGGGCTTATGAGCGGATCATTCAGGGAGATTTTGATTTGGTGCTTTTGGATGTAATGCTGCCGGAGATGGATGGCCTGACCATTTGCCAAAAGGTCCGTGAATTGTCGGATATACCAATCATAATGCTCACGGCCCGGGATGAGGTGGATGACAAGGTCAAGGGGTTGGATATTGGTGCAGATGATTATGTGACCAAACCATTTGCTGTGCCGGAGTTGCTGGCCCGGATGCGAGCTGCCCTTCGTAAACCGATGAAAAATGGTGCTGATGGAGATGCATCCTCCGGTGAGGTGCTGAAACTAAAAAATATTACTATGAATATTGCCCGGCATGAGGTGATGGTGGACAATGAAAGCGTGGAGCTGACCAAAAAGGAATTTGACCTGTTGGAATACCTTATCCGGAACAAACGCAGTGTTCTCAGTCGTGATCAGATTTTGTCCCAGGTATGGGGCTATGATTATATGGGAGATACCAATGTGGTGGATGTTTATATCAGATATTTGCGGGCCAAGCTGGATGATAAATTCAACGAAAAATACATCCACACAATGCGAGGAGTAGGCTATGTCGTCAAAGACTAATATTTGGTCCCGCCTGATAAACCGCACCAGACACTGGCAGATTTCCACCCGGCTGACCATAATGTACGCCACGGTTATTGCTTTGCTGCTGGCCTGTACCAGTATAGCCACTGTGGCGGGGATGTATTTCGTCATCTATCATCAGGCGGAACGGGAAATGCAAATCAGCATTGCCAATGCCACCAAGCGAATGGATGATCCGGAATATATGGCCAATGCCCATAATAAGGTGCAGGACATATCTGAGGATATTTTGCTGCCGGGGGTTGTGCTGCGGGTAGAGAACTCCCAGGGGGATATTGTTTACGATAACGACAGGCATTTTGCCCCGGTAACTGAGCTGAGAAAGCATATTGTGGATGACAGCAGTTTGTGGGCTACGGACAAATACAAGCTGGTGCGGTTTCGGCATTTTATGATTTATTATCACGAAATACCGTTGGATTATAACGGCAAACACTATACCCTGTGTTTTAGCCGGGTGATTACCGCTGAGCGGGAGATGTTTGCCCAAGTTCAGGCCACAATACTTATTGGCTGCGTTATAGGGATATTACTGGTAATTGCTATTGTGTACCTGGGAATAAAACGGGCCTTTCGGCCAATACGGTCCTTCATCAGCATTGCTAAATCCATTGAAGTGAGTGATCTCAGTGCCCGGATGGAGGTGCCGCCAAGTCACGATGAAATGACTGAGCTGGCCACCACCTTTAACCGGATGTTGGACCGGCTGGAGGACGGCTTTAAACAACAAATCCGCTTTGTGTCAGATGCCTCCCACGAGCTGCGGACTCCGGTGACAGTTATCAAGGGGTATGCTGATATGCTGAGCCGGTGGGGGCAAAAGGATGAAGCCATTTTGCAGGAAGGTATTACAGCCATACAATCTGAGACAGAGGATATGCAGGAGTTAATTGAAAAGCTGCTGTTTTTGGCCCGAGCCGACCAAAATCGCCAAATTGTCAACAAGGTGGCCTTGGATTTGGCCGAAGTTGTTGATGATGTTTACAAAAAAACGAAGATGACGGCTGAGCATCATACTGTAAAGCTGCTACGCAATGATCCTGGGGTGATATTGGCCGATAAGGTCATTATGAAGCAGCTGCTGCGAATATTCTTGGAAAATGGCATGAAGTACACACCGGAGGGCGGTACTGTGTCTATTGACAGTCATCAGCTGCCGGGGTATATGTGTGTGGAGATATCTGACACTGGTATTGGTATTGCCAAGGAGGATGGGGAAAAAATCTTCCAACGGTTCTATCGGGTGGATAGCTCCCGGACCAAGGCTGCCGGTCAGCCAGGCGGTACCGGGTTAGGCTTGTCTATTGCCCGGTGGATTGCTGATAACCACGATATTGGCATTTCCCTGGAAAGCGAGCTGGGAAAGGGTACAAAATTCATTCTGATGATACCTTTGTTGAAGGAAAACTAAAAATGGTATACTAAAGAAAGGAGCCAACCTCATAACGAGGTTGGCTCTGCTTTGTTATGCAATTAAATAGTTTTGGTAATCAATGCCATAAATACCAAATCACCTTCGGTAGCACAGTTTTCAATACCGTGTCCTTCCCCATCCGGACAATAGGTGGTAGTACCAACGGAAATCTTCATTTCGTTGCCGTTGTCATTATAGAGGGCTTCCCCCTGCAATATGTGATAGGTTTCTGTGTTGCCGTGATGCTCATGGTAGCCAATGGAACATCCCGGCGGAATGGTTACCTTGGCAAACATTTCGTTGCAGCCCAGCTCATTTTCCCCTAAAACCTTCTCAATGGTGATAGTACCCTTGCCACCGGCTTTTTTCTCTGCCTTGATAACATTGCTTTTGATAATTGCCATAATAACGCCTCTCCTTTGGATATTTAATGTGTTGACCACAAATTTATATTATGGTAAATATAGTATATTACAATAGAATGGATTGAACAAATAATTCTTGTGAATATTGGGTGTTAACGATGATTTATGCTTTAAAATTCGGGGCCAGCCTGTTGTTGCCCCCAGGAATATTTATCTTAATAATGTTTGGGGTGGCCGGTTGGTTGTGGCGGAAAAACGAACGGAAACCCGCCTTGGCTATTGTGACGGTCAATTTGTTGTTTTATTTGCTGTCTACCTGGTGGATTGCCGGTATGATGATTGGTTCTCTGGAAGATAAATATTCCCGCCCGGATAACCTGGAAGGGGATTGTATCATTATGCTGGGGGGCGGCGCTATGGCCGGGACCCCGGCATTAGTGGGGAATGGTACCCTATCCTGTGGGGCGGAAAGCCGGTTGGCTTTGGCGGCCCAGCTGTATCATCAAAAGCCGTTGCCTATAATCGTTTCAGGTGGCCAAGTGTACTCTGATAGCGGGAACGAGGCGCAAATAGCCAAGCGTGAGTTCAGTTTTTTAGGCATACCGGAGAAGGATGTTATCATTGAGGATAAGAGCCTTAATACTCGGCAAAATGCCATCTATACCGCTCAGATAATGCAGGAAAAGGGCTTTAAAAAGCCGATTTTAGTTACTTCCGCCTTTCATATGGAGCGGTCGGTATTGAATTTTCAAAAAGAAGGTATTGAGCCAATTCCATTTCCTACGGATTTTCGGACCAATCAGCCCCGGAACTTTCACTTGAACAAGCTGGAACCATCACCAAGTGCGCTGGAAAGCAGCACCTTGTTTTTCCGGGAAAAGCTGCGTAGCTTTGTGACCCGGTATATAGAATAGAGATGATTAAATTATGACAAAGAAATTAACCGAAGGAAGCCCCGCCAAGCTTATATTGTTTTTTACCCTGCCCATGATTGGGGGCAATATTTTTCAGCAGCTGTACAGCTTTATTGATACATTGCTGGTGGGAAGATTTTTGGGGGTTGAGGCCTTGGCTGCGGTGGGATGTACCGGTTGCCTGATGTTTTTACTGGTAGGTTTTATGATTGGCCTGTCCGCCGGGTTGTCCATCTATACGGGCCAACGGTTTGGGGCCAAGGATTATGATGGTGTTCATAAAAGTGCGGCGGCCTGCCTGATACTGGCCTTGGTTATTGGTGTCGTCGTGGCCATCATGGGAGTGATTTTTGCCCGTGATGTGCTGATAATGATGGATACTCCGCCGGATATATTGGAAGGAGCGGTATCCTTTATATCGATAATTTTTGCCGGTATTCCTATTACCGTAGTGTTCATGCTGGAAGCGAACCTTATAAGAGCGCTGGGAGACAGCCGGCGGCCAACCTATATTTTAGCGGCAGCCCTTTGTACCAACATTATTATCGAGCCGATTTTCCTTTTAGTGTTTGAATGGGGGATTCCCGGCGCGGCCTATGGTGTGTTGGTTTCTCAATTTTTAGGTGCAGTGGTGGTGATTGCCTACATCTGGAAAAAGGTACCACTGTTGATAATTCGCCGTCGGGATTTGGCATTGGATTGGACTTTGTTGAAAAAGCATTTGGAAATAGCCTTACCCATGGCTTTTCAGACTTCCATCATCGCATTGGGTACTGTTATTTTGCAGATTGCCCTGAACCGTTTGGGGCCGATTTCCGTAGCGGCCTATTCAGCGGCTCAGAAGGTGGAAACCATTGCCCTGATGCCGATGATGTCCTTTGGAATAGCCATGGCCGCTTATACGGCCCAGAATTATGGCGCCAGAAAGATTGCCCGGATTAAGCGGGGAGTTAACCAGTGCATTTTAATGTCCGGTGCCTTCAGCATTGCCGTGGGGATTTTTAATATTATCTTTGGTTCAAATCTGATGGAGCTGTTCGTGGGAGCAGATGAACCGGAGGTGATAAGGCTGGGACATATTTATTTGGTTAGCACCAGTGTGTGCTATTTTGTGCTGGCCCTACTGTTTATTTACCGTAACACCCTGCAGGGACTGGGACAAAGTCTGGTACCAAGCTTTGCCGGAGTAATGGAACTGGTCATGAGGGCGGCAGTGGCTCTTTGCTTTGTGGACAGTCTGGGCTTTTGGGGAGCAACTATCGCCAGTCCGGCTGCCTGGTTTGGCTCCTGTATTCCGCTGGCCATAGCCTATTATTATACCTTGCGAAAGATGAAGGTAAATATACGGGAAATAAAAAACGGATAAAATTTATTTTTTTCTTTACTTTTTTTCGTGGTTGTATTATACTTTCACCATAAATTCAAGGAACAGTGTCTTGTGCTGGTGTACATAATGAACATATTGACACTGATTTGGATTTAATAAAAGAATATCTGGACAAAGTAAGTCCGTAATCCTAGCCACACTAGAGTTACGGATTTTTTTATGCAGATGAAGGAGGAATTATTTATGGATTATGCACTTATTATCCGGCAGGTCAATGATTTTGTCTGGGGGCCTGTTATGCTGGCCTTTTTGGTTGGTACAGGCATATTTCTGACCATTCGTCTTAAATTTAAACCATGGATCAATCTGCCCTATGCCGTGAAGATGATAATGGCTAAAAAAAGCAACTCAGAGGGGGATGTTACTCCTTTCCAGTCTTTGATGATTGCTCTTTCGGCTACTGTAGGAACCGGTAATATTGTAGGTGTTGCCACGGCTATGGTATTGGGTGGACCCGGTGCCCTGGTTTGGATGTGGATTTCGGCGGCCTTTGGCCTTTCCACCAAATACGGTGAGTCGGTATTGGCCGTAAAATATCGGGAAAGTAATAGCAAGGGGGAAATGGCCGGCGGACCTATGTATGCCATGAAAAATGGTATTGGCGGCCCGATTGGTAAGTTCCTGGCCGTGCTGTTTTCCGTTTTTGCTGTGTGTGCCTCCTTTGGTATTGGTAATATGACCCAGGCCAACTCCATTGCCGCGGCGTTTAGCTCCAGCTTCGATGTGGATCCGGCACTGGTAGGGGCTATTCTGGTTATATTATCCCTGGTTATCCTTTTCAAGGGAATCCATTCCATTGGTGCAGTTTCCAGCATTGTGGTTCCGGTTATGGCGGCTTTTTATGTGATTGTGGCTCTTATTGTGATTGTAGTAAATGCCGGCAATTTGCCGGCTGGAATTTCGGAAATTTTTACTATGGCCTTTTCGCCTAGTGCAATGGCCGGTGGTGTAGGAGGCTCCATCGTAGCTACTATGCTGACGGCAATGCGTTGGGGCGTAGCCCGTGGTGTGTTCTCCAACGAGGCCGGCCTCGGTTCCGCACCGATTGCGGCGGCAGCTGCCAAGACAGACCATGCTTCCCGTCAGGGCTATGTAAATATGACAGGTACTTTCTTTGACACCATGATTATTTGTGTGCTTACGGGGTTAGTTATTGCTTCCTCCGGTATGCTGGGTACCATTGATCCGGCCACCGGCAAGGCAGTATCCGGTGCCCAGATGACCATTTTGGCCTTCTCCACCGTATTTGGTGAACATGCCAGAGTGATTGTATCCTGTTCCTTGGCCCTCTTTGCCTTCTCGACCATTCTTGGCTGGGAGTACTACGGCGAGAAAGCTTTGGAGTACCTTTGCAAGAACCATGATATTACTGTTATGTACAGAACGATTTTTGCCTTCATTACCTATATTGGCGCGACTCAGACCCTGGATCTTGTTTGGGACTTTTCCGATACCGCAAATGGCCTGATGGCCATACCAAACCTGATCTGTCTTCTGTGGCTCAGCAAGGATATTGCCAAGGAGTGCTTTGACTTTGAGGAACGGGTCGTAGTGCGGGAAAAGAATGGGGAAAAAGTGGACCTTTCCACGGAAGATATGGGTCATAAATTGGTTTAAAGATGTCGGTTTTCCCTTGTGGGACACGGGATGCCGAGCTTCAAAGCCTTTCCGTACAGTGCTGATAAGGACGCCGGATGATGCCCTAAAATAAATTAAAATAAGATTAAATTTGCTAAAATAATAATATTTTTTGGGTAAAATACTTGCATTACTAAAATCGTTGTGTTATGATACCACTGTATCAAGGTGAATTGGGCTTCACTATGAGGAAACATGGATACTCACAGGACAGAGCCTGAGAACACCTCGATAACAAAATATTTTTTTAAGGAGGAGTTCTTATTATGAAAAAGACTCTCGTATCCGCTTTGACTACCGCTCTGGTAGTAGGCGCTGCATCCACTACTTTTGCAGCTGCTAATCCTTTCGCTGATG
>CADACU010000037.1 GCA_902786545.1 uncultured Anaerovibrio sp. | reverse complement strand
TTTCTTGCCATAATAAAAGGCCTCCTATGATTTTATTTTACCATAGAAGACCTTAAAGGTTATTGTTAATATTATTTACAGAAAAACTTTCACACTCTCGTTTAAGTAATCTACAGCGATAAATTATCCACTCTATAAGTTCCGACGACGATCGTGCTTCACAGCCATAGCCACAATCATGATACATACAGATATTAACCCCACTAACAAAGCCACCACTGACTTAATTTTATTGGTTTTCCATAAACTTTTAGTGAGGGTAAACCCTGCACTACCACAGCTAAATAATAGCACCATTATAATAACGGGTCCTGCTATTGTAGCAGATATAACAACTGAAACAATACAAATAATAAAATATGCTACTAATCCAAATTCGTTCTTTGATTCTTGGGTAACATTTTCTTTACCAGTATCTTTATTGTTTATTATAGTATTATCCTGTTCATAAATTAATGGTAAAGTATTGGTATCATCTTCTTTGGTAGCTTTATCTATTTGGGTATTTGAGTTCGTTAAAGAAGGTGTCACTATTTTCATTCCACAATATGGACAGTAAACCGTATCATTTGGTAATGGTTCACCACATTTTCTGCAAAACATAATAACCTCCCCTGGAGTAATTGTTGTTATATGCCTAATGTATACTTAACGATATCGAATGTTATCTAAGAATGCGTATGAAGCAACATAGGCTAACGTAATATCGTATTCTCTCATTCCCTCATTAATTTCTACAGCATAACAAATACCATCATGATACATAATATAAAATGATGTCTTATAATATATATCATTTGCATCTGGAACAAATGCCTCTAAGCTTAACATATATACATTATTTTTGTTGAATCTGGTTATTTCTCCTCTCATAAAGTCGGCCATAGATTTATTTCTGTGATATATTTTTTCGTCATATATATAGATAAACTCATTCACTAATTCTATATACTAATAAGAAATCCTTTTTTCAAGAAAAGTACGGTGAAAGCATTATCGAATTAGGATAATCAAAAAAACACAGGTATTCACCATGACCAATCGACATTATTTTAGATTTTGATGAACCATATGCAGCTGCAAAACTATCTATACTATTCATGCAGTTTAATCCAGTTCTATCAAATCTTCTTGTTCCACCATTTAAAATAATTATTCTATCAACAGCCTCTCCATTGAATGTAACTATCCAGCCATCATTTAAGTAGAACCATGAAGATTCATTAACACCGCATAATTTATTTGTACCTTTATTATTCAAATAATATGTAGGGGTTCCATACTTAGAAATTAACTGGTTTTTACTCATTCCTAAATATACTCCGCCAACGGACTCATAATACTGTACACCTTTATTACCTTTATGCAAAGATATACTATTATTGAACACTAAATAATCACTCTCTGTACCGCGAATATTCCATTCTATTACTATATCCCGGTAGCCTTGTCTTTCTGCAATTCTAAATGTTCCTTTCGCAAATGATCTTCCACCTACAAAATCAAATCCTGCAATTACTAAACAATCATTAATTTTTCTGTTAGATATATTTAATACTAGATTATTATTGACATCATACCACTGCCCTTCTATTAAATCTAATGTTTGATAAACATATTTTTTTGGCATTTCATTAGCATGAGCAACAATAACGGAGATGTTTAAACATATAAGTAATACCATAAAAAATTTTTTAAACAGTCGCATAAGCTGCCCTCCTATCATCGCTTCTTTATTAACTGTTGTTTTGACATTCAATCAATTAATTAATATTTAATACTTTATGGCAGGATTAAAAACTCGTGTCATCGAAGTAGATCAGAAATTATGAGACAATTGTGAACTGACGAGGTGATCATTATGTACTGTATACGATGTGGGGATAAAATACCGGATGACTCAATATTTTGTCCAGCATGTGGTTATCAGCTTAATGCTGATAATAAAGAAACTTCTAAAACAACAGAAGTTGAAAGAAATGATGCTAATATAAAATCAATATCTGATAATACAGCACCTTATTCCAGTGGATACAAATCACACGGTATAAATGGTTACATCGCAATGGCTGTATTTGCATTGGTTATAGCCGGCGTCATAACATTTATTTATTCATCGGGCAATACTGACTTTGATAAAACTACACTAAATAAAACAACTATTACTGCTGCTGATACAACGCTTTCGATATCCGTTCCATTTGAATTAAAAGATGAAAAGTTTGATTTGCCAGATGAGTGTGATAAAGCAGTCTATAAAATAGGACAATCACAAAATTATTCCATAGAAGTTATCGGTTGTCATTACAAAGACAAAAATGTGACTTTTGATTATCCTTCAGTAATAGATTTATTTATACAAGAAATGAAAAAATCTAAAGAAGTTTTCTTTTCTAAGCCTCCTCAACCAGCTATCGAAACCTCTTTAAATGGTCGCAAGGCTGGGAAAACAACATTTTACATTAAAGATATGGCTTCTCAACAAAAACTTGAAGGAAATATGTACGCATTATCAAAAGCTAATGAAGTCTGGATTATTATGATTTTATATAAAGAAAAGGATAACTCGGCAAAAAAATTTACTGAAAAAATAATTAATACAATAGAGTTAAAATAACAGCGCTATTTTTTTTTCAATGACAATACAATATAACCTACACCAACAATAATCCCCAAATAAACTTCATGTAATGCCATAAGGCTATAATCATAATTTAGAGAAACACCATACTTTGATTTTTCTCCAACATTATCTGGTGATAAACCGTCACTAAATTTGGAAGGTATATAAAAAATATTTCCATATTCAACCTGCCTAATATTCGGTGGGTTGTTTTTTATTTTTTTATCTGGGAAAGTTCTAACCCAGGGAACTAAGAAGATATTCATTAACAGAGAAGCTATCAAAAATACTAATATAGCAATTTTACCTCTGTTTTCATTTATTAGGAATTTTTTTAGTTCGTCTCCTATAACGGATATTTTTGTTTGCTTACTAGCACCAGGATATGTATCTTTGGCTGGAGTATTATTAAGTGGAACCAACTCTATACCACATTTATAACAATATCGTTCATTAACGTTTATTTTAGTTCCGCATTTTCTGCAGTATAATACAGGTTTATTCATATAAGCCTCCAATTTATTTATATCTTATAGTATTTACAATGTTTCTAATATCATTGCCGGGAGTACACCAAATATGTTCTTCTGTTGAACGGTAACTGATTGTAAGCGAGTAAATAATTTTATTATCAAAAAAAATATATACATTTACATTGGCAGGAGGATTATTACCATATTTACGTTTGTAAGAAATATTTATGGCTTGTCCACATGGTAAATCAACAGGTTTGATAGCTCCCCAATAATAGTCATTATGATATATATCTTTTTCTGTGCTTTTTTTATACATTTCAAATAATGTATCTAGGTCATCCTTGCTCCAAGTTATTTTATCTCCAAAGTTCATTCCTTCTGCATCCGGATTTGGAATACACTCCAGTATTACTCTAGCAAAATGACCATTAGCTGATTCTGGGTGTGATTTTACAGCTTCATTCAAACCATTTTGTTGATACATTATTTTTAATTGATTGGATCCTAAAACAGAGTTCAGTTGGTCTATATGATTTTGGTCTGCCTTCTCTAATGTAGGTGGAACCTTAAAACTGATATGTCCAGATTCTACTGGAATCCAGTTATTATATTGAGTTTCAAGTAGATTATTTGTATTGCTTAAATCAACACTTTTAGGAGCCTTTGAGGTATCAGCAGTAGAACTAAAGCATCCTGAACATACTAATATAGTAAATACTAACAGTAAAATATGACACTTTTTTACGCTCATTTTATACCCCCCTGCTTGAATTTTTGGGTATAACTTCGACGTAGTATTTAATAATTCCTTTTAATGGCTAATAGATTTTAAATACCCAATACTCATAAAATACCAGTTATAGTTTGTCTCATTCTTTATGGGCCGGGGTGTATGCTGGATGATGGGGTCTCGCGACGCGAACGAAGTTAGCTAGTCCCGAAAGGGTGAGGGTCCGCTAGTTGGCTTGCAATATTCAATTTCATATCGTGACGATTTGTCACAGTTTCATTTCCTTCCGCCTTTAGTCTTTGATACATATTTAAAAAGACCGAGAAAATACTATGATTCTCTCGGTCTTTACATTCATACACAGGCCATTATTTCTTTTTCTGAAATAGCGCCATGCCGTAGTATCACCGGCTCCTCCCCGGTGCAGTCCACGATGGATGACTCTATGCCTAAATCACATGGTCCTCCATCCAAAATAAGGGGAATCAGCCCCTTCATATCCTCGTATACCATTTGGGACGAGGTAGGACTGGGATGGGAGGAAATATTTGCGCTGGGTACCGCCAACGGTACACCTGCCGATTTGAGCACAGCTAAAGCGATTTTATTATCCGGAATTCGAATACCCACTGTCCGCTTTCCCCCGGTAACTTCCTTGGGAACGGTATCTTTCTTGGGCAAAATTATGGTAATGGGTCCAGGACAAAAACGGTCAAAAAGCTTCATAGCCATATCCGGCACCCGACTGACGATATCCTTGACCTGGCTTACATCGGCCACCTGTAAGGAAAAAGCCTTATAAGATGGGCGACCCTTGGCATTATAAAGGGCTTTTACTGCTGCCACATCCATTCCATTGGTCGCCAGTCCATAGACTGTTTCCGTTGGCATGGCCACCAGCTGTCCCTGCCGCAGCATGTCCGCTGCCTCCTGTATCAATGCTTTATCTATGTCTACATCCTTTATTTTAATTATTTTTGTTTCCATAGTATAACCACCCGGTCGATACCGGCCAAATCTTTTACCACTTCTACCTGGCCCCAGTCAGACTCTTTGGCCAACTTCTCCAATGCCCCCCGCTGATTTATGCCAATTTCCATGGCTAAAAATCCACCGTCCACCAACAACGCTCCAGCCGCCGCTACCAAACGCCGATAGCAATCCAATCCATCCGGACCGGCGGCCAGGGCCGATATTGGCTCATAGTCCTTTACATCCGCCGCCAATGTTTCTATATCCCCCTCAGGAATATAGGGCGGGTTGGATATAATAGCCGTAAATTGGCGACCTTTTATTGGTTCCAGCAAATCACCCTGAAAGAATTCTATCCGGTCAGATAAGCCCAGTCTCTGCGCATTTTCCTTCGCCACCGCCAAGGCTTTTTCCGAAATATCCACCGTTACTGCCTTTAACGATGTCAAATAATTTAACAACGACAAGCAGATAGCTCCTGTCCCGGTACCAATATCGGCTATAACCCCTGGTTCCCCCCCAGTTTTCAATCGGGAGATTACCGCCTCCACCAATATTTCCGTATCGGGACGGGGAATAAGGGTATCTTCGGTTACTTTAAACTCCAACCCCATAAAATCCTTATGGCCAACGATGTAAGCCACTGGCTTATGCAAAACCCGTTCCTTAATATATCCCTTGAACTGGGCCAGTTCGTCCTTGGACAACGGCTGGTCAAAATGGACATAAAGATGAATGCGCTCCTTTTGCAGTACATAGCAAAGCAGCACTTCCGCATCCAGCCGGGGCGTGTCCAGACCGGCCTTGGCAAAGTATTCCTCAGTCCACTTGAGGATTTTTCCTATTGTCCAGATTTCTTCTGCCATATTTACCTCTTAGTCGGCTTGTTTCATTCGCTCCGCCTGATCAGCGGTTATCAGTCCATTTAAAATTTCATCCAGCTGGCCATCCAATACAAAATCCAGCTTGTGCAGGGTAAGACCAATACGATGGTCCGTTACCCGCCCCTGAGGGAAGTTATAGGTTCGAATCCGTTCACTCCGGTCCCCGGAGCCAACCTGACTTTTCCGATCAGCCGCAATGGAGTCAGCCTGCTGCTGCTGAGCCTGTTCCAATACTCTGGCCCGCAGTACCCGCATAGCCTTTTCTTTATTTTTCAGCTGGGACTTCTCATCCTGACACTGCACCACAATACCCGTTGGCAAATGGGTGATGCGGATAGCCGACTCTGTTTTGTTTACATACTGGCCACCGGCTCCGCCTGCCCGATAGGTGTCAATTTTTAAATCCTCGCTTTTAATGTCCACTTCCACATCATCAGCCTCCGGCAATACCGCTACCGTTACCGCTGAAGTGTGGATACGGCCACCGGATTCGGTCACCGGTACCCGCTGTACCCGATGAGTGCCACTTTCATATTTAAGCTTGCTGTATGCACCATACCCCTCAACGGCAAAGGATACTTCCTTAAATCCGCCGATTTCCGTGGCATTGGCATCTATAATACTTACCTTCCATCCCTGTCCCTCAGCATAGCGGGAATACATCCGAAATAAATCTCCGGCAAACAGGGCCGCTTCTTCCCCGCCAACTCCACCTCGAATTTCCACAATGACATTCTTGTCATCATTGGGATCCTTGGGCAGAAGCATTATAGGAAGCTGCTGATCCAACTCATCCTTGCGCCGCCGAAAGTCCGCCAGCTCCTCCTCTACCATATGGCGAAACTCATCGTCCTCAATGCCTTCATCCAGCATTTCCTTGTTATCATCGATACCTTGACAGACCTTTTTGTACTCCCGATAGGCCTCAATAATGGGCTGCAGGTTGGCATGCTCCTTGTTATACCGCTGCCAGCGGTTCATATCCTCAATAACTGACGGATCGCTGATAAGGGATTCCAACTCCAGGAATTTATCCTCCACCGCCTGTAATTTGTCCATTATATTCATAATCTCAATTTCCTTTAAACTGCTGGTTCATCAGCAATCCGATACTCACCGGTTCCTGCCGGAATCTTATCCTCCGGCAGTCATATCATCATCCGGCTCCCGGGTGGTCATATATTGCAACCAAAGCCCGGGCTTAATGGCCCAGCCCAGCACACAGTTGTCCGAGCTGGCGGAAAATTTGATTATTTCGTAGGAAATACCAGCCACCACCGGCAAAAGCACAACCCGGCTCAATATACGCAACCATAAATCCGGCCAGCCCAAAAAGGCAAAGACAAATATACTTACCAGCATAACGATAAGCAAAAAGGAAGTACCGCACCGTTTATGCAGGCGGGTATGTTTTCGCACATTTTCCACAGTCAGGGCTTCCCCTGCTTCAAAGCAGGCAATAGTCTTGTGTTCGGCCCCATGGTATTGAAATACCCGTTGAATATCCTTCATAACGGAAATAGCACCAATATATGCCAGGAATATCAACAATCTAAGGGCCCCTTCCATTAAATTCAAAAATACCGGGTCATCGGTAATAAAGTGAAACAGCTTGGCTGCGCCGGTAGGAATGGCCACAAACAGCACCGCAGCCAATACAAAGGCAAAAATCATGGTTCCAATCAGTTCTTTATCCGTAAGCTGCTCGTCCTCTTCACCGGCCATTTGCGCCGAGTAGGACAGGGAACGAAGCCCCATAACCAGCGATTCGCCCAATGACACACAGCCCCTAAGCAACGGTTTTTTTAAAATCGGAAACCGCTCACTGATGGAATTAACCGGCTTAACCTGAATTTCTATTTTCTTGTCCGGGGTCCGGACAGCAGTAGCCACCTGCTTGGGCCCACGCATCATAACGCCCTCGATTACCGCCTGACCGCCAATTGTTATCTTATCACTCATAGTTTTACCTCTATATACAAATGAGCAGAGCATCGCTGCCCTGCTCATGAATGATTGAGTTATTACTTCTGTGCGTAACGCTTGTTGAACTTCTCAATACGACCACCAGCTGCAATATCGCGCTGACGACCAGTGAAGAAAGGATGGCACTTGGAGCAAACATCAACTCTCAGCTCCTGCTTGGTGGAGCCGGTAGTGAAGGTGTTGCCGCAACCACAAATTACCTTTGCTTCATGGAATTCTGGATGGATACCTGCCTGCATTCTATACACCTCGCTTTGTCCCTAATTGGGAGTATTACAAGTCCTCTCTGCGAAGACTTGGTCCGACTTGACATCCCAATAGGGAATAAAGCCGAAAAAATCAACTTTTAAGGCGTCCAGCGCCTAACTTGTGATATTATATCATAAGCCATATTCTGGTGCAAGATTTAATCTATAAAAAAATCTTGAAAATTTATTCCTTTTCTACCATAATGTTAGGAGAATTTTGTAATTTATTATGTATGTTTTAATAGAAAGGTGATTTTTATGAGCAGCAATGCCCCTACCGTAACCTGCAGTCTTTGCAAACGCAAAATTGTAGCCAACACTCAATATGATTTACCGATTTATGATCCCCGCTCCGGCTTCGCTATTTGCGCCCATTGCATAAAGGATATATATCATGCCCTGGAGGGACACCAGGAAGAAGAAAACGAACAGCAGCACCAGGAGACAGCTGAGGCCATCAACGAGGAGCTGGCTCGTATCAAACCACACCTGGTTAAAGAATATCTGGATCAGTACATTATCAACCAGGACCATGCCAAAAAGGTGTTGTCTGTAGCCATATACAACCATTTTAAACGAATGAAATACGGTTTTGAGCATCCAGACGGGGATGAAGATATCGATAAATCCAATGTGATTATCCTTGGACCATCTGGTTGTGGCAAGACCGCGCTCCTGTCCCATCTGGCCAAAATGCTGGATATTCCCTTCGCCGTTACCGACGCCTCCAGCCTTACCGAAGCTGGCTTTGTTGGAGCCGATGTAGAGGTGGCAGTAAGAAATCTGTATTACGCAGCCGACAAAGATATTAGTCGCTGTGAACACGGCATTATTTACCTCGACGAGTTTGACAAAATCGCCCGCAAATCCGGAGAGAACAATACTATTACCGCTGACCCGGGACATGAAGGGGTACAACAGGCCCTGCTGAAAATGCTGGAAGGCAATGTGGTGGAGTTTACCGCCCGGGGGCAAAGAAAACACCCTGAAGCACCTACTATAAAGGTAGATACCAAAAACATACTCTTTATTGTGGGCGGTGCCTTTGTCGGCATTGAAAAAATTATCGCCAAACGACTGCAAAAAAATGATGCCAATATCGGCTTCGGAGCAAAAATCGAAGGTCAGGAGGACAAGCCTAAGTTTGATGAGCTTATTCACCAGACCACCCCGGAGGATTTGATGAAATACGGTATCATTCCGGAAATTATCGGCCGTCTGCCAATTATCTGCACTCTGGAGAATTTGGACGAAGATGCCTTGCTGCGCATTCTCACTGAGCCAAAGAATGCCCCGGTAAAGCAATATCAGAAGCTATTGGAAATGGATAATGTACAGCTGGAATTCCAGGAGGAGGCTCTCCGGGCCGTGGCAAAAAAGGCCATCGAACGAAAAACCGGGGCCAGATCCCTAAAGGGCATTATTGAAGATACCATGCTGGATATTATGTTTGATATCCCCCATTCCGATGCGCCAAGAAAACTAACTATTACCGCTGATTGCATCAATGACGGTGTTCCTCCAGTAGTAGAAAACCTATAAAAAAATCGGTGAGATTTATCTCACCGATTTTTTATCTTACGGAGTTTGCATCTTCCCCTGCAACGCCTTCCTTATGGTATTAAACAAATCCTGCACATCCACTGGCTTGGTAATATGGGCATTCATACCACTTTCAAAGGTTTTCCGCACATCTTCGGCACAGGCATTGGCAGTTAGGGCCAATATCGGCACTGTCTTACAGTCAGATTTGCCGGACGCCCGAATTTTTTTTGTGGCTGTCAGTCCGTCCATATACGGCATCCGCACATCCATCAGGATTAAATCATAGGTACCAGGAGCATTGGACATGTATTGCGACAAAGCTTCCTGCCCATTTTCCGCCATATCCACAATCATCCCCTGATCCACCAAAACCTGACGCTCAATTTCCAGATTCATATTATTATCATCTGCCAGTAATACCCGCTTACCGATAAAAATATCCTCGGCCATATCCCGTTCTTCCTCCGGTGGCACAAAGGTTACATTCAAATCAAGATTTACCCGGAACAGACTCCCCTTACCCTTGAAGCTGTCAAATTCAATGGCACCGCCCATTCGCTTTACGATCTGCTTGCAGATGGCCAACCCCAGCCCGGCTCCACCATAGGTGCTGGACCCTTCCGACAGTTCCCGTTCAAACGGCTGGAAAACCCTTGGCTTAAAGTCCTCGCTGATTCCCACCCCACTATCCTGCACGGAAAACTCCAATGATTGGACATCATCATCATCATAGACCAAATTCACCTGCAAAATTACATTGCCAAACCGTGGCGTAAACTTAATGGCATTGGATAACAGATTATACAGCACCTTCTCCAAACGGGCTGCATCAAAAGTGAAGCCTTGAGCCACCTTATCATCAATTTCCACTTCGACCTTTATTTTCTTGGCATTGGCCTCTGCCTTGACTTTATCTGCAATTTTGGCGATAAACGGCCGGAACCGTATTACATCCTCAGCCAGCTCCATGTCATCATTTTCAATATGGACAATATCCAATACTGATTCAATCATATCCAACATCTGCTTGGAGGAATTGTCGATTTTTTCAAAGCAGTAATTTAAATAATTAGGGTCAGCGGCCCGATCCTTCCCCAGCTGACTAAGCACTACAATAGCATTAAGGGTGGTACGCATCTCATGGCTCATGCTGAAAAGGAACCTTGTCTTCGCCCGACTGGTCTCTTCGGCATGGTATAATGCTCCCCGAATATTTTCCTGAATCTGCCGGTCCTCTTTGGCAATCTCGGTAAAATCGTACTGAATGGCTACCAGCGTGGTCTTTTGCTCCGGATCCAAATAATATATGGTAACCCGTTTATAAAGTACCTCAGACGAGTTTAATACGCCTACCCGGAAGGTTCCGGTAAAGCTACCATATTTATCAACTGTATCAATTACATTGGCCAGATTAAACATACGACGGCAAACATTTTTATCTTCATCCACTATGTTTAACTGAATGAGTTTTTCTACTCCATAATCGTAATCGAATTCCAATGAACCATCCTCAGCCCGCATATTGTCGTCCCGATGGCGGATGAGAAACAATTTCCTGGAAGCAATTTCCACATAAGCAATAAAATCTGTTACTTCATGAATGGCACTTTCCAGCACCAAGCGCTCCTTGTCAGCTTTTTTTGCCTCAGTACTCATAATTATTCCACCTCATTCTAATTTATTAGGTGCACATATTACAGGAAACTGGCCCGGATTACGAAGCCATATACTCTTTTTCCCGATAGCTTCAATAGCCTGCTGCAGCCTGTCGGCTTCTCCGGGTACATCAACATCAAAAAAGAAAATATACTCCCCTAGACCGGTGCGAGCTGGCCGGGACTCGATGCGGGTCATATTCACATTCCGCTGAGCCATTTCCATCAATACCTCGCATAATCGTCCGGCGTGCTTTCCATCAATCTGACAGATAAGCAGTGTCTTTTCCGCTGGCAGCTTGCCATTATAATCCGTTTTGGCCAGCTGATAAAATCTGGTGGAGTTATTGTCATGGTCCTCAATATTATGGGCCATAGGCACCAAGCCGTTCATTTTTCCGGCCCGTTCAGTGCAAATAGCTGCCCAGCCACTTCCTTCGGGACTAGTTGCCACCTGTTCAGCCGCCGCTGCAGAGCTGACTACAGCATCCAGCTCCGCTGTCGGAAAATTCTTCATCAAATATTCCCGACACTGGGCCAAAGGCTGCGCATGTGACAATATTTTCGTAATGGGTACGCCAGCTTCCTTCACCATCAAATGATTGTGAACCCCCCATATAAGCTCCCTAACCACCTTCAGACTGTCGGTATTGGCCAAGGTATCCAGTGTAATATTTATTGACCCCTCAATCGAGTTTTCCACTGGTACAAGGCATGTATCCACCTTTCCGTCTTCCACAGCCCGAATGGCCGCATATATATTGGACAGTGGCACAAGCTGACATTTCTCTGGCAACAAACCATTTAGATACAAGGCTGCCGCCTCACTGTGGGTCCCTTCCGGCCCCAAAAAACCCATTGTTTTCACTGACAAACCACCTATTCTACGACCGACCTGCGTCAGTCTTCACATACTTTTTCCCTAGTCTTTACAGATAATTATATAATAAACATTCACTATCATCAATATTGTTACAGCTTATGATTGACTTTTATTAGGCTTACTGTTATATTTACTATATTGTTTTTTATATAGTAAATATTTAATTTTTATATAGAAAACATCATTAAGATTTTTTTAATATTCCACTATAAATGTGGGAAAATTTGAACAATTGCGTTATGTCGTTTTTTTCTGCACCTCGACGAAACGCCAATAAGAATATTTTCCCACATAAATGTGGGAAAATTTGAACAACTGCGTTATAATTTTATTTGTGGGTAATGTAAAGTGCTAAATATACTAGCACAATCAAAGCTGATTTGGAGGGAGAAAAATGAGTTCCGAGATTACCATAAAAATGCCTAGATGCAAAGGCTGTGGGATTTGCGTTGCCTTTTGCCCCAAGGAAGTTCTGGCAGTGGACGAGCTGGGCAAGGTACAGGTAGTAAACGCCGCAAATTGCATAGCCTGCGGTCAGTGCGAACTTCGTTGCCCGGATTACGCGATTTTTGTAGATAAGAAGGTGGAAGCATGAGCAAAGCAAGATTGATGCAGGGGAATGAAGCCTGCGTAGAAGGCGCCTTGGCTGCCGGGGTGCGGTTCTTTGGTGGATATCCAATTACGCCTTCCACAGAAATTGCCGAAGGCATGGCGCAGAAGCTGCCGGCTGTTGGCGGAAAATTTGTCCAGATGGAAGATGAAATCGCCAGCATGGGAGTTGTGCTGGGAGCATCCCTGGCAGGTAAAAAGGCCTTGACCGCTTCCTCCGGCCCGGGTATTTCCCTGAAGCAGGAGCTGATTGGTTACGCTGCAGCAGCTGAAATACCGGTAGTTATTGTAAATGTACAGCGGGTAGGTCCATCTACCGGCCAGCCTACAGCCCCATCCCAGGGCGATGTTATGCAGGCCCGGTGGGGTACTCATGGGGATCATCCGATGATTGCCTTGTCTCCATGGAGTGTCCGGGAAGCCTTCGATACTGCTGTTATGGCTGTCAATTATTCTGAGCGATTCCGCACACCGGTTATTCTTTTGATGGATGAAATTGTTGGTCACTTACGGGAAAAGGTGGAACTTCCGGAAGCCTCTGACATCAATATATATCCACGCCGCAAGCCTTCCTGCACACGGGCAGAGGGTTATGAACCATTTACACCGGACAAGGATCTGGTACCAAATACCGCCAATTTTGGTGAGGGATACCACATCCATGTAACAGGTCTCATCCACGATGAAACCGGATTCCCGGTGGGCAGTCCGCAGATTACCCGTGAAGTCACCAAACGCCTTCATGAGAAGATTGATATTGCCCGGGATGAAATAACCCATGTTGAAGAATATTTTATGGATGATGCCGAATACGCCGTTATCGCCTTCGGAGGCACGGCCCGTACCGCTTATGAGGCTGTTGAATCAGCCCGCAAAAAGGGAATAAAAATTGGTCTGGTTCGTCTGGTTACCATCTGGCCATTTGCTGACAAAGCAATTAAAAAGGTCGCCGAAAAAGTAAAAGGAATTCTGGTAACTGAACTAAACTATGGCCAGCTGGTCGGTGAGGTTGAACGGGTTGTAGCCGGTCAATGTCCGGTACAGCTCTGCGCCAAGTATGATATGACTATCTTTGAACCAGCAGAAATCGAAGCGGGAATTGATGAGCTCGTAGGAGGTAAGGCATAATGGAAAGAAGTTTTGAACAGTATTTTCGGCAAAACCGCCTGCCACACCTCTGGTGTCCAGGCTGTGGCAACGGCATCGTTATGAAGGCTATTGTCCAAGCCATTGAAAAAAAAGGCCTGGATCAGGATAAAACCGTAATTGTTTCCGGTATCGGCTGCTCCTCCCGGGCGTCTGGCTATATGGATTTTGATACACTTCACACTGCCCATGGACGAGCCATCCCGTTTGCTACCGGCATAAAGCTGGCCAATCCGGAGCTGAATGTGATTGTTATTACCGGTGATGGTGACTGCACCGCCATTGGGGGCAATCACTTTATCCATGGTTGCCGCCGTAATGTGGATTTAACTGTTGTGCTGTTTAACAATAGCATTTACGGTATGACCGGAGGTCAGGCATCCCCAATGACACCAACCCATAAAAAGGCTACTACTGCCCCTTATGGAGCCATTGACCGAAATTTTGATGCCTGCCGGCTGGCTGAGGCAGCTGGTGCTACCTATGTAGCCCGTTCCACGGCCTTCCATGTGCAGCATCTCACTGATATGATTGCCGGCGGAATAGACAATAAAGGCTTCTCCTTCGTGGAAGCTATCTGTCAGTGCCCAACTTCCTATGGCCGCAAGAATAAGATGGCTGATCCCGCCAAGATGATGATGTGGCTGCGGGACAACGCTGTTATGAAAGCAGCCTGGGACAAACTGCCTGATGACAAGAAGACAGAAGAAAAATTCCCTATCGGCCTCTTCTACAATGAAAGTGAAACAGATTATGCAACGGCATATGATGAGGTTATCCAAATTGCAGGAGGTGCTGACAAATGAGGAAACAGCTTAGATTATCCGGTTCCGGTGGCCAGGGTGTAATCACTGCTGCCATCATCTTTGCTGAGGCCGCTGTGGCCGAAGGTATGGAGGCGGTACAATCCCAGTCCTATGGTCCGGAAGCCCGGGGTGGCGCTTCCAAATCGGAGGTTATCATTGATGACCAGCCAATTTATCATCCCCATGTTGAGGTACCTGATGTGGTACTGGCTATGACGCAAAAAGCAGCTGACAAATATTATGCTGACCTTAATCCGGAGGGCGTTCTTATTCTGGATACCGATCTGGTACCTGAGCCACCTGATTTCAAGAATATCATTCGCATTCCTATTACCAAGCTGGCAGTGGAAGAAATCGGCAAATCACTTTTTGCCAACATCGTGGCACTAGGAGCTTTGGTAAGGGTTACTGGCATTGTAGATTTTGAAGCTATAAAAAAGGCTGTCGCCAACCGAGTACCACCCCACACTGTAGAACAAAATATGAAGGCGTTACAGGTGGGCTGGGATGCCGTAAAATAATCATCGATAATAAAAAAATGGCTGTCTTGCGACAGCCATTTTTTGTTTCTGTTACAGTCTAAACTGAGAAATCAGCTTTTGCAAATCCTGTGCCAACTCGGCCAAATTCTGCGAAGCAGCCGTTACATCGTTTTGCGCCGACTGCTGACCCTTGACTGACTCGGACATATTCTCGGTTTCCATATTGTTTCTTTGAGCAATGTCCTTCAAGTTTTCCGAAGACCGCAATACCTCGGCATTACCATCAGCAATTTCCTTCATATGCTTGGATACACCCAGCATACCATCAGATACCTGCTGAATATGCTCTACCAAATCTGTAAATAGTGCACTGGTCTTGTCAATAGCCTCGGTACCCTTTACAACCTCTTCCCGGCTGCTGGTCATACCAGCTACCGCCTTGTCGGTGAAGGTCGCTGAAGTATTTATCAGGTTAGCAACATTTTCCGCTGCCTCCTGGGACTGTTCTGCCAATTTTCTGACTTCTTCAGCTACAACAGCGAAGCCCCGTCCCTGTTCACCGGCCCGGGCAGCCTCGATAGCTGCGTTAAGGGCCAACAAATTGGTCTGGCCGGCAATACCGGAAATGGTATCAACAATCTGACGAATTTCCTGTGAATGCTCACCCAGTTTTTCAATAGCCTCCTGAGCCTCCAAAATCCGCTGACGGATAATGTGCATCTGCTGGGTAGCCTGATCCATGGAGGCTTTATTATCCTGCATAGCCTTGATACTCTGATCGGTAGCCTGCTGGGTATCGCTCACCACCTGATTGATGTCACTTATGGACTGGCCTATATCGTGCATCATATTAACGGAATCAATAACAGCTGTTTCCTGTTGCTTGGAGCCGCCAGACACCTCATTAACCGAGGCCACGATATTTCCCAGGCTCCGAACTGACTGGTCCGAAGTGGCAAACAGCTCTTCACTGGCCGCCGATACCTGCTGAGCCATATTATTTACTTCTGCAATTATCCCTCGGATAGAATCAGCCATATGGTCCATACTCTTGGCCAAAGCTCCCAATTCATCCTCATTGGCCAGTGTCAAATCCACATTCAGATTGCCATCCGCCATCTTCTGAGCTTCACCCATCAAGTGCTGAATAGGTGCATCCACCCGCTTGTCAAAGATGTACCACATAGCCGCACACAATACGATAATTACAATCAAGGAAATAATTACGCTTAACAGCATAGCCTGAGTAATGGCGCCACTGTAATCTGATTTTGGAGCTACAGCTACCAGCTTCATTCCCGAAGTACCAATTGGTGCCACAGAAACATAGGAATCCGCCCCAAAGGCTTCACTTTCCAGATTCTTCACTTCACTGCCCGGAGCCACGCTCATAATTTCCTTGCCAACAGCTGCCATAGCCTGATTGGAACTGTCCTGAATAGGATCCTTCATATTCAAATCGGCATCCTTATAGGCTACCATCAAACCAGACTGAGTTACAATAAAGGCGAAGCCGTTATCCCCGATTTTGATTTCTCTTACATAATCCTCCAGCTCCTGCAGGCCAATATCTACAGTTATAACACCTACAGTGCTGCCATTATGCTTGATTGGATAGGAACTGGTCATCATGGAAGTTTTTGTTACAGGATCATAGGCAGGTTCGTCCCAAAATACCTGGTCAGCCCCTTTTATGCTTTCCTTATACCAAGCAAACTGCGGATAATTGTATTCCTCGTTGCTGTAGTCCATAGTTAATTCGATTTTGTTATTATCACCCTTAAAAATGTATGGACCAAACCATTTTTCGCCGCCCGGGTAGGCGTTAGGTGCAAACCACAAACCGCTACCGCAAATAATCGGATCAGAAGCCACAAAATTACGGATATACGCATAGGTAAGTTCAATATCGTAATTCTGCATAGAGGCCAACATCCGCCCCAGTGACTCGGTCCGTCCGGCCACATTAGTCATGCGTTTTTCCACCACATCCGCATCATAAGCGGCTTTTTCCTGCAAGGTACTCATAACCCCGCGTTCCATGTTGGTAGACACATTTCTGGTATTGAAAAAGGTCAGTATACCTAATAACACCACTGATAAAACAACAATACTTACTAAAAATGTCGTTTTTAAGCTTTTACCCATAAAAAATCCTCCTCATCTGTGAAAAATGGCTATATACTTAATCCTTTGGCTTCAGTGTACCATTTTGATACGCCGTCAGGAGATTGTACAAATCCGTTATTTCTTCCTGAATAACCTTTCCTTCATCCGTTTCTCCCACACTGGTATTCTTGGATTGCAGCTCCACTGTCTCGGATACGGACTCGATATCCTTGTTGTTTTTCAAAGCTTCCTTTACATCCGCTACCGTCTGATGTTCCAGCAGTCTTAAGCCACGGGAATTGGATATAAGAGTATAACCCGATATGCCGGTTTTTGTGTGATATGCCCGACAGAATCCACCATCAATGACAATAGCCTTGCCATTGGCTTTCACCGGGGTTTCACCCTTTTTTACCTTTACCGGCACATGACCATTTATAATATGACCCTCCTCCGGATCCAGTCCAAATTCCTCCAAAATCCGCTCGCAAACCTCTTCCCGGTTAATTAGCTTATAATACGGATCAGCTGGTTCCTTCCAGGTGCTCTCATCTTCCAGGAACATCCGCTCAAAGGTTCGGAACTCACGGCCGGATATCGGTGAAATACGCCCGCTCCACAAGAACCACATAAAGTCCAAAGCTCGTTGATCCTTGCCACTTTGCGCCTTTCTGGCCAGTTGGTCCACAAAATCCAGATATGCCCGCCCCTTATACTTTTTACCATCAAAGGTAATCTCAGCAAAGGACCCGTCCTCATTTAGCGGCACACAGCCATGAAACAGCAAATTGCCATTGAAGCAGGTATATACGCTGCCGTGCTTGTAGAGGAAATCTACATGACGCCGGAGGTTTTCACTTTCGGTAAAGAAAGATTTCAAATCCGACATTATATTCTTTTCTTCATCCGTCAGCTCGTACGGATTTTTCGGATCAATGGTAGGGAAATAAGCACTGGTCAGCTCATACCGTTTCCGGTTCATTCTAAAGCAGGATGCATTATAGTCCACATGCTCCAGCATCAGCCGATTATCCATCTGGAAATCAGGGTTTCGCTTAATAAGCTGTCCCTCCAACTTAAACATTATAATGGACATGGCCTTTTCGGAAGCCTTCAGCGGGCTTTCATCCGGATAAATCCTATGAGCAAACAGGGACAATGGCCGCAAACTTATTGCGTAGCCTTTTTCCAATACTGCCGTATTGTTATACCGCAGACTATTTCTGACTACACCGGCAATACACACATCACTGCCACAGGCTGCGCCCATCCACATAACATCGTGGTTACCCCATTGAATATCAATAGACGGATAGTTCATTACCATATCCATGATAGCATCCGGCCGGTTACCTCTGTCGAAGAAATCCCCCACGATATGCATATGGTCAACTGCCAGCCGCTTTATCAGCATGGTCAGGGCAATGATAAAATCTGATGCTCCGTCCACCTGAACAATCATATTTAACAAACGCTTATGATAGATAAACTGAGCATGATCCGCTTCAGGGTGAGTGTTCAAAAGCTCTGTAATAACCGTACGATAGCTTTGTGGAATAAAACTCCGTACCTTGGCCAAAGGATACTTGTATGACATCAGCTTGGTCACTTCCAGCAGCCGGGCCAGATTTTCCCGGTACCACTCCGGTGTATTGTTACGCTCATCAATAATCTGCTGAATTTTTTCCTTTGGATAATAAATCAAAGTACAGAACTCCGCTTTTTCATCATCAGTAAGCCGGGCTCCAAATACATAATCAACCTTTTCCTTGATAACCCCGGAGCAGTTGTTGAATATGTGATAAAAAAGTTCATACTCCCCATGAAGATCGCTTAGAAAATGTTCAACGCCCTTTGGCAGGCTCAAACTGGCCTGCAAATGTATAAGATTGGAATAAACCGATTCCTTGGTGGGATATTTCTCGGCTAACAGTCTTAAATAGCGATGTTTCTGCTTTTGCAAACTTGTCATTGGTGCTTTCATGGATGAAACTGCCTCTTTCTTTCAGTTAAAAAGTTATATAATTATTCATACTTTTTATTCGCCAAAAAAACATTTTTTCCTTTATTTTAACCATAAATTACGGCATAAAAAAGGAGCAGATAGCATCTGCTCCATGAAAAACATATTATCCCAAAAGATTTAAGAACCAGCCGGCATTACTGTTGGCCTGGGCCAGCATAGCCTGAGCCGCCTGCATCTGAATGTTGTTAGCGGTATATTCGGTGATAGCCTTGGCCAAATCAGCACCAATGAGCGTCTCCATAGCCGCACTAACATTTTCGTGCTGGGTGGTGATATTGCTCTGGGTGTAGCCTAAACGGGACTGCATTGCACCTACTGTAGTTTGCTGTGACAATAACCGTTCGATTGCATTATCAATAACATTGATGGCTGCATTGGCATTTTCTTGCGTGCTCACGCTCAAATAAGAACCATCAGAACCCTGCAGCCCCAATGCTCTTGCTCCCATATCGCCCAAAGCCACATGCATATTCTGGCTGGCACTGGTCCCGGTATGTAGCACCAATGAATTATCAGCCCGCTTGTCAGAACCAGCAATAGACTCAGTGAAATCATCCAGAACGGCATTAACAGCTTTCTTCTCATTTCCATCAGCATCAGAGATGGAAATAGTAAATCCCGCTATATTGCCCGCTTTGCCTGCTTCAGCAGCTTTAACGGTAATGGCATTTCGATCGTCTACAGTGTGCAACTCCTGCCCTGTAACATCGATACCAATAAGGGTTGTAGCCTCCGCCATGCCTGAGGTATCAAATACCTCACCTGCACCAGCTTCATTAGCCTGTTTGAAAATGTCCTCCAAGGTCATTTCGCCAACAGCAAACGAAGTGGAATAAGTCTTACCATCCTTCACAAAAGATACATTTACTGTATCATTGGCCGAAATATTCAGATTGTCCCCCTGCCGGCGAGTTAAATCAGTTAGCTTGGTGGATCCGGTAACATCCTCACCCAAGCTCCGATTCGTGTAAGCCTGATTGGTTTCCACAGAAGGACCACTGTTTTGTCCGGTAAGCAAATACTTTCCATTATAAGTGACCAGTGAATTGTCGTTGATCTGATCAATATATTGGTTCAGCTCCTTCTGAATAATTGCCCGGTCACTGTCCTTAGCTGTATCATTTGCTGCCGCAATAGCTTTTTCCTTCAGTGTCTGAAGTATTTCCAGCGTATTAGACATGGCACCATTGGCCACATTTAGCATACTGTTGCCGGTCTGAACATTGGACAGTGTCTGCTCCAATGAGCCAATCTCAACACTCATCCGCTTACCGATAGCGTAACCGGATGCATCGTCCTTAGGCGAATTGATCTTGTTGCCGGTGGCAACCTGATTCATGCTTTTCAACGCTGCAGCATACTTGGCGTTCATTAGATTTAAAATGGACAGCTGCTGCGCATACGAACTGATCGTAGCCATACTATTACCTCCCTGTTAGTTTGCCTATAACATCCTTGTTATACGGGGACAGACCCCTTCTTTAACATTATATCGACATAATTTTATTAAAAATTAACGAAAGAAAATATTTTTTTATTTTTCTCATAATATAATCCTGTTATATGTACAAAGGTTATTATTTTCGTCTAAAATCGACATTTTGCGTATTATTACTTGATGTTTTTTCCACAGACAAAATGGAAAAATTCGAATAACTAATGTATAATGTTAAAAGTATTACATAATCCATAAGGAAGGATTTTTATAATGAGCAATATTGACTGGCAGGAAATGCTTGTCAAAGGACGCAGGCGCACCCGTATCCAGCGAATAGTCGGCATTATTGTTCTTGCCGTTGTGCTGGGGTTTGGTCTGTGGAACTTTTTTTTCGCCTCAACACCAGAGTATGCTTTAAACCAATTGAATAAAGCTATACAAACCAAAGATCAAAAAACTATAACAAAATACTGTAATCTGGAAAGTATCTGTGGCAAGGCCTATGATGACCTGACCCGGGATATGTTTGCCCATGACACCAAGCTGACCGATGATACAAAAGTAATGTTTGAAACATTTTATATGAAGATAAAGCCCCAGCTGGTGGAAGAAACCGGCCAACTGATACTGGACTATATTGCCAATGATAATTGGCAATCGCCAACTGGTAATAATATTTTAAAGGGGCGACAGCTGGGAATAGATTATGAATTTCTTATCGAACGATCCCAGCTTCGAAACACCGAGCTGGTGAAAATTGACCATATAACCCGTACCGGAAATACGGCTATTGCCAAAGTACAGGTGCGGGACAAGTACACTGACACCATTTTTACCCTGCAGCTGCTTATGGCCAAAAACGATGGCACATGGCAGGTAACTGAAATTCAAAATTATCGTGGTTATTTGGACTTCCTGGGACCGATACAGGAAGCTGGCCTAAAAAAATACATAAGTGCCACTTCAGATATTGTAAACAAATACAATTCCATTCTGGATACCCAACAGACCCGCTTCAAGAAGCTGAGCCAGTCCAGTGATGGCATATTGACTGCTTCTATGCGCAGCAAAATTGTGTCCTATGTCCGTTCAGATATTATTCCTGCCCTGGAAAAGCGACAGGAGGAGCTGGACAAGGTGGAAATAAATGACGGAGCACAGTATATAGCTGCTCAGCGCAAGGAATCCACCCGGCTTTCCGTAGCCGCTTGGGGGCATTTCATAACGGCCCTGGAAACGGACACCCCGGATGAATTTAATATCGCCGATTCCTTTCATAAGGATTCTCTGGATGTGGATCACCGCATTGATGATATTATCAAAAACACCGCCATCAGCCGTGAATTACCATCCATTCCATAAAAAGACAACAGGAAGCGATTATTATGTTATTCGACTTAAAACAACACATCCATTCCCTGATATCTGTAATATTAGCCGCCGCACTGACGGTTATGGGAGGCCTTTTGGCTGGATGTGGTCCGGAGAAGGTGGCCACAAGCAGTCGTGCTGAGAGAGTAACTATTGCCATACAGCCCTCTGCCGCTTTCATCCCATTGTTTGTCGCTAAAGAAAAAGGCTGGATTGAAGAAGATTTAAAGGCAAAAGGCATAACCGTAAGATGGAATAATTTTGAATCAGGTCCACCAATGAATGAATCACTGGCTTCCGGTCACTCTGATATAGGGGTTATAGGTGATGTGCCTATAGTGTCCGGTATCGCTGCCGGACAGAAAAACGAATTGGTAGCCGTTACATGCCAGGCTCCACTATCCTACGCAGTGCTGACTGCCAAAAACAGTCCTCTGGTTGCCCCAAGTGATTTTCGCGGCAAAACAATTGCCACTGTGGTCGGATCTACCGGACACAATCTTACCCAAAAATTTTTGGCCGCTGGTGGATTGGCCATCAAAGATGTGAAGTTGGTCAATATTTCTGCAGGCGATGCGGAAGATGTACTTAACAACGGGGAAGCCGATGCAGTAGTCATCTGGGAGCCTAATGTTACCCGCCTGGAGGAAAAGGGTGCAGGCCAAGTTATCAGTGATGGCAGTATGGTAGGTTTGTTAGGGGTAAACGGTATGGTGGCCCGAACCGAATTTGCCAGCCAAAACCCTGAAATTGTATCTATTGTGATAAAGAATTACGCTCGTGGCGTAAAGGAATTAACCACCTTGGATGATGACACCCTAAATAAGATTGCCGCTTATTTATCTTTAACGCCGGAACAAACCAAGAAAGTTATAAAAAAATTCAATTACACAGTTATGATAAATGATCGTGATATTGCCGGTTTAAATGATACCATCAAATTTCTGGTAAGCATTGGCCGCCTTAGGGAAGAATATGATATCACCAAATTCGTAAATCGTGATTATATAGAAGCAGCTCATGTAGAGCAATATTTACAATAAATTAACCCGTAGTGAATCTAATCACTACGGGTTTTCTGTTAGCGAATTTAATCTTCTTTTTTAGCCTGCTTCCGCTTACGGTATTTGTAGTAAGTTACTGCTACCACCAGAACAATTATTACGCAGAAGGCAATACTGATTTCATGACCTACTTCCATCATAACCTTCCAGCCTTCCCCTAACATCATACCAATACCTAAAATAAGCATGGTCCAAGGCAAAGACCCTACAAATGTATAAAAAACAAATTTTTTCATATCCACATGGGCAAAGCCCGCTGGCAGGGAAATGAAGGTTCGTACTACCGGCAGCATACGGCTGAAAAAAACTGCCTTGACGCCATACTTATCGAACCACTCCTGGGCTATATCCACATGGGACTTCTTCACAAAGAAATACTTGCCATACCTGTCGACAAAAGGTCGGCCGCCCAAATGCCCCACATAATAAGTAAGAACCGATCCAACCATACCGCCTATCATACCGGCTACTGTAGCCATAGTAAAGGTCATGCGGTCAATGTAAATCAAGTATCCGGCAAACCCCAAAATCAATTCACTGGGAATCGGAATACAGGCATTTTCCAACCCCATAAGAACAGCTACTGCCAAGTAACCCCATTGATCAATAAAACCTAAAAATACATCAGCAAATTGTGACATTTTAACATCCTTTCAAGTATTAAAAAAGAGTCCCTATGGACTCAACAATGCTAAAGTGGTGCCTCCGAGCGGAATCGAACCACTGACACGGGGATTTTCAGTCCCCTGCTCTACCAACTGAGCTACAGAGGCATAATGGCGACCCGAAGGGNNAACTGAGCTACAGAGGCATAATGGCGACCCGAAGGGGACTTGAACCCCTGACCTCCGCCGTGACAGGGCGGCATTCTAACCAACTAAACTACCGGGCCAATGTTAACATGGGAAAATCCCATGAAATAAAAATGGTGGGCGCTAACGGGATCGAACCGCTGACATTCTGCTTGTAAGGCAGACGCTCTCCCAGCTGAGCTAAGCGCCCATAATGTTGTAAGAAAAAACTTACTCACGGAGTATAATTGTAATGTAAAAAACAGTCTCTGTCAAGAAAAAAGTAGCCAAGTTTGTAGTGACCCCATAAAGTTAGACCTTAACGGTAGTAGCAATTATTTGCTGCTACCGTTTTTATGCTGCGGCATGATGTAAACGGTAGTCGACTGGGCTGAGCCATCCCAGCTTAGCTTTGATTCTTTGTTTATTGTAGTATGTGATGTAATGTCGGATTGCTCGTTCCAGTTCGT
>CADACU010000036.1 GCA_902786545.1 uncultured Anaerovibrio sp. | reverse complement strand
TTTCTTGCCATAATAAAAGGCCTCCTATGATTTTATTTTACCATAGAAGACCTTAAAGGTTATTGTTAATATTATTTACAGAAAAACTTTCACACTCTCCCAGTCGGTCTCTCTATGGCCACCGCTTGTGGGCATCATTCCCACAGGATAAATGTGTCAACGCTGCCCACACCCCGACCGCCGCCCCTAAAATAAAAAAGACTGCATATAATGCAGCCCCAAGTCGTATTGTCACTGAATATTTCTTCTCCGTTCCAGTTCGTGCCAGGTGGCTTCATCCACCGGCCCGATTTTTCGGCTGATGTCATCCAGCATAACATCAATCTCTTTCAGCGTTTCATTCATTTGTAATACGGCCAACAGATCATTATGTATCTTACTGGCCAAAATATAATATTCGTTGCTGTTCCCCATTTACCATTATCCCCCGTTATTAACATTTACCCCGCAAGTATTATATCATTTTTCTACATAATATAAATGTAAAAATGGGTTGCCGATGCAACCCAATATTGGCAATAACCTATAGGTTTGAGCTACAGCTGTGGGAACCGGAGGAAAAGGTCCTATGGAAAATTGAGGGGCTCACAAGACAGGAAAGCTTGGCAGCCTTTTTAAAAGAGCCGCTATTTGACGGTAAAACTTTTTGGGAGGTAGAAAAGTATATTGAATGGGTAGATTATTGAATCGAGTAGGAGGAGGATTTAAATAAATCCTCCTCCTACTCGATTTTGCGCCAAAAGCTCATTCAGCTTGTCTTCTTCCGGGGTTATGTATAAGGTGCTTTGATTGGTGAATATGACGAAGCCGGGTTTGGCGCCGGATGGCTTTTTTACGAATCGGCAACGGGTGTAATCTACCGGCACCTTGGAAGAACCGGAGGCCTGACTGAAATGGACGGACAGATAGGCAGCCAGCAACAGCGTATCCTCAGATGGCTCATCACCGTCACAGCGGAGAATAACATGAGAACCGGGAATTTCCTGAGTATGAAGCCAAATGTCGCCAGGATTGCTTATCTTAAAGGTTAGACGGTCATTTTGGTAGTTGTTTTTTCCTACCAGTATTTGGGTGCCATCCGGGGCGGTGAACTTGAATGGTTGGGACTGCTTGGTGGCAGCGTGTTTTTTTAAGTTCTCTTTCAATATTCCATTGGTGATAAGCTCTGTTTTGATGTCATTGATTTCGGCATTGGTAGTAGATGATTCCAGAGATGCTTCAATGGAAGCCAGATATTTTATATCTGCGATACATTTTTCCAGCTGGGATTCCAGAAGGCTTTTGCCCCGCTTCAGTTTGTCATATTTTTTGTAGTAAGCCTGAATGTTTTCGCTAACAGACAGCCGCTGGTCCATAGCAATGGATATTTCGTCTCCGGCTTCACTGTATATATTGGCAACTGTTACCGTGGCATCCTCCCGGTCTTTTAGCTGATACTGATAAGTCATTAAATTATCAGCCTTTATACGATATGCTTCGGCATTATCAGCGGTATCAATGTCTTCTTTTAACTTGTCTACCTTATTTTTTGCCCGATGTAATTCGTTTTTGATCAGTTTTTTAAAACGGTCCCGATCCGGGAGCTGATAACTGCCAGACAAGTCAGATGCCTTGGCTAGCATGGCACTGATGGTATCAAAGGTCAATACAGTTTCTTCGGTGTAATAGTGGAGGGGGAAAGATGCGGTGGCCAGTAATTTACGGTTTTTGTCCATTACTAGACAGGCTGGGGTGTCTGGTGAAGTGAGATTGTTTTTGATTTCCGTCAAAGACTGTTTGATGGAGGTATAATCTATTTCATCCAGTTCACTGATAAGCTGGTTGGCGGACAGACCGGCGCAAAAAGCCACTTCCTTGGCTGATACCGGACCAAAGCCCAGACAGGTATCCAGGATAGCTTTACTAAGCTTCAGCTCGCCTTTTCCTTTTATGCTGTTAATAATTTCTTCCATAGGAGAAGTTAGGAGGTTCAGTTTATCCTGGGCCGGTGGCAGTATATATTTATCGCCTGGCAGCACTGTTCTGATGCGGCTGGAATTAGTCCCAACCTTGCGTAGAGCATCAATAATAATGTCGTCCTGTACCAAAATAATATTGCTGTATTTGCCCATCAGCTCAATGACCAATGATTTGCTGGCGATTTGTCCGCCTGCGGCCAATACATCCATGGTGATAATGAGGATACGATCCAACCCGTGCTGGGTGACACTGGCAATACGGGCGGTTTCAATGTGCTTTCTGAGCACCATACAAAACATAGGCGGCTCCGGCGGATTGTCCGGGGCTTTTTCAATAATATGTACCGCCGGATTTTGCGGATTGATGGAAATATGCAGCAATAAATTTTGTCCGGGTTGTCTTACGGATAAAATGATTGATTGTTTATTTGGCTGATTGATTTTGTCGATGCGGCCCCCGCTGATAGCCCGGTCTATTTCCGAGGCCAGAGGGCACATTGACAATCCGTCTAAACTCATAATGATGCCTCCATAAATAATATACTAAAAGAATAACATTTGGCCTCTTAATGGTCAAATAGCAGATATATGCACAAAAGATTTGTTGGATAAAATCACTAAATTTTTATATAAAATTTTATATAAAAATTTAGAAGAGAAATTAACAACAAAAAGAAAAATTTTATTAACTAATCTTGTTTGCGCGTATATTTTGCGTATAGTTACCCAAAATGTCATCAAAATCTAGGTAAACAATATAAAAAATGACATATATTACTAAAATTTTATTGAAAAATTTATATGGCTAATGATATAATGAATTCGGGAAAAATAGGTGGATAATTGGGGTGAAGTTATCCAAGCGGGTAAAAATATGATAAGAGTGTGTATTAAAATTTTATATATGTTTTAGGGGGAAATATTATGGCAAAAATCAAATTGGGCTATGCTCCAACCCGGCGTAGTATTTTTAGTGCACCAGATGCCGTCAAGTACAGGGGATTGACCAGGCAGCGACTGGAGGAACTGGGGATTGAATTTGTTGATATTGATGATATTAACGATGAAGGTCTCCTGTATGACGAAAATGACCGTTTGAAGATTGTGGAGAAATTTAAACGGGAGAAAATCGACGGACTGTTTTTGCCGCATTGTAATTTCGGCACAGAATATCTTTGCGGACGGTTGGCCAAGGATATGGGCGTGCCGGTGTTGCTGTGGGGGCCACTGGATGAGCGCCCTGAACCAAATGGTGTACGCCTGCGGGATACCCAGTGCGGTTTATTTGCTACCGGCAAGGTACTGCGCCGTTTCCAAGTGCCATTTACCTATATGACGAACTGCCGATTGAGTGATCCGGTGTTTGAACGGGGTATTAAGGATTTTCTGGCAGTATGTAATGTGGTAAAAACTTTCAGACACATCCGTATTTTGCAGATTGCTCCTCGTCCATATGATTTCTGGACTACTATGTGCAACGAAGGTGAATTGTTGGAGAAGTTCAACATTCAGCTTGCACCAATTCCGATGCCGGAGCTGATGGATGCCGTAAAAGCAGCCAAGGCAGAGGGGACTGAGGTTCAGAAGGTAGTAGATTATTGCCGTCAAAATATGGAGATTAAGATTAAGGATGACGAGCTTACCAATGTAGCGGCTTTGAAGGTGGGGATGTCCAACCTGGTTAAGAAATACGGCTGCAATGCGGCGGCTATCCAGTGCTGGAATGCCTTGCAGTCCGAGCTGGGGATTATGCCATGTGCAGCTAATGCACTGTTAAATGACGAAGGAATACCGGTAGTTTGTGAAACAGATATTCACGGAGCTATCTCAGCTCTGCTGGTTGAGGCAGCTGGCATGGGTGAGACCAGGTCGTTCTTTGCAGACTGGACTATTCGCCATCCGGATATTGAAAATGGTGAACTGTTGCAGCATTGCGGACCTTGGCCGATTTCCATTGCCAAGGAAAAGGCTCAGCTGACCTACCCATTGGCCTTTGACCATCCAGGTTCCCTTACGGCTGAGGCCCGTCATGGCGATATTACTCTGTGCCGGTTTGACGGTGACAATGGTGAATATTCCATGCTGTTGGGTAATGCCAAGGGGGTTGAGGGACCAAAGTGTATGGGAACTTATCTCTGGATTGAGGTGGAGAATATCAAACGGCTGGAAGCCAAAGTTGTGGAAGGGCCGTATATTCATCACTGTGTAGGTATTCACAAAAATGTAGTACCGGTACTTTACGAGGCTTGTAAGTACATTGGCGTAAAGCCGGATCTTTACGACCCGATTGAGGAAGATGTAAAAGCATATTTGCGGGGGGAGTAATATGAATCTTGAAGCGAAGGCTATTGATATCCGCAAGGACATAGTTGAATTGATTTATAGCGCCGGCTGCGGTCATATTGGCGGCGACCTGAGTGTCACTGATATATTGGTTGATTTGTATTATAAGCAGATGAATGTTGACCCGAAGAAAATGGATGATCCGGACCGGGATCGGTTCGTTTTGAGCAAGGGTCACTCGGTGGAAGCATTGTATTGCATTCTGGCTGATAGGGGCTTTTTTGACAAGAAGGAGCTGTTTGATACATATTCCAAGTATGAATCCAAATATATTGGTCACCCGAACAACAAGATAAACGGTGTAGAAATGAATACCGGTTCGTTGGGACATGGTCTGGGGGTGGCCGTAGGTATGGCCATGGCCGGGAAAATGGATAAGAGGAATTATCGGGTGTATGCCGTGCTGGGGGATGGCGAAATGGCGGAAGGCTCCAACTGGGAAGCTATTACGGCCGGAGCTCACTATAAGCTGGATAACCTGACTGCGTTTGTTGACCGGAACAGATTACAGATTTCCGGCACTACCGAGGAGGTTATGACGGCCGATTCGCAGGAAGAGCGTTGGGCAGCCTTTGGCTGGAATGTTATCTCCATTCCTGGAAATGATATGGATGCCGTTGACAAAGCGGTAGAGGAGGCCAAAAATACCAAGGAAAGACCTACTGTAATAATTGCCAACACCACAAAAGGCTGTGGCGTATCCTTTATTGAGAACAAGGCGGCCTGGCATCACAAGGTGCCAACTGAGGCAGAATATGAGCAGGCCATCAAGGAACTCAATGAGAGGAGGGCGCAGTATGAATAAAATAGCCAACAAACAGGTAATCAATGATGTTCTCTTGGCCGAAAGTGCCAAGGACAAGGATATTATCGTATTGTGCAGTGACTCCAGAGGCTCAGCCGGGATGAAGTCTTATGCTGAGCAGCGGCCGGAGCAGTTTGTGGAAATAGGAATTGCTGAGCAAAATCTGGTATCCATTGCGGCTGGTTTGGCTTCCTGTGGGAAGAAGCCTTTTGCTGTATCACCAGCCAGCTTCCTGTCAACCCGCAGTATGGAGCAGGCTAAAGTGGATGTGGCCTATTCCAATACCAATGTGAAGCTGATTGGTATTAGTGGCGGCGTAAGCTATGGAGCATTGGGGATGACCCATCATTCGGCTACCGATATCGCTACTATGGGGTCGATGCCGAATATGCGGGTTTATCTGCCAAGTGACCGGTTTCAGACAGAGGCACTTATAAGAAGTGTTTTGAAGGATGAAAAGCCGGCTTACATTCGGATAGGCCGTAATGCGGTAGAGGATGTTTATGAAGATGGCAATGTGCCATTTGAATTGGATAAAGCTACTCTGGTACAGGACGGTACGGATGTGACCATTATTGCTTGTGGTGAGCTGGTTGGCGATGCCAAAGCGGCAGCGACTGAGCTGGCGAAAAAGGGTGTTTCGGTCCGGGTTCTGGATATGTACTGTGTGAAGCCGATTGACAAGGAAGCGGTTATCAAGGCTGCCAAGGAAACCAAACTGATTGTCACCGTAGAAGAACACAGTGCATATGGTGGCTTGGGCTCCATTGTGGCTCAGATTGCTTCGGCCAATGCACCGGTAAAAGTGATAAATCTCACTCTGCCGGACGCACCGGTTATAACGGGCAAATCCCGGGAGATTTTCCATCATTACGGTCTTGATGCAGACGGTATAGTCAAAACGGTAACGGAGCAGCTGTGATATGGCTAAATATGTATTAGGAATAGACCAAAGCACCCAGGGCACCAAGGTGTTGCTCTTTGATGAACAGGGCAAAGCCGTGATGCGGGTGGACAAGAGTCATGAACAGCTGGTGGATGACAAGGGCTGGGTGGAGCATAACCCGGTTGAAATCTGGGATAATCTGCTGGTGATTACCAAAGAGCTAGTGAAAAAAGCCGGAATAAATGGCAATGATATTGGGGCCGTTGGTATCAGCAATCAGCGGGAAACCGCACTGGCCTGGAATAAGGAAACCGGAGAGCCGGTCTATAATGCCATAGTGTGGCAATGTGCCCGGGGGGCAGCGATTTGCCAACGATTGGACCGGGGAAATAAAGAATTTGCCCAAACGGTAAAAAAACATACCGGACTGGCTTTATCACCGTATTTTTCGGCGGCCAAGCTGGCTTGGATTGTGGAGAATGTCAGTGCAGCTAAAACATTGATGGCAGATGGAAAGCTGGCGGTGGGAACTATGGACAGCTGGCTGGTGTACAAGCTTACTAAAGGCGAAATGCACAAGACAGATTACTCAAATGCTTCCCGCACCGAATTGTTCAACATAAATACCCTTCAATGGGACGACGAAATATGTGCTGCCTTTGGTATAAGCCAATCGGCATTGCCGGAGGTCTGTGATTCGGATGCCTTGTACGGGTATACGGATTTTGACGGATTGTTGGATCATCCGGTACCAATTCACAGCGTTTTCGGTGATTCACATGCGGCCCTGTACGGGCAGGGGTGTCATGCCCCAGGCATGATTAAGTCCACCTATGGGACAGGTTCCTCGGTGATGATGAATATTGGGGATAAACCAATTGAAAGCCAAAAGGGATTGGTAACTTCCTTGGCCTGGAGTATTGGTGGCAAGCCGTCCTATGTGTTGGAGGGAAATATAAATTATACCGGTGCTTCCATAACATGGCTGAAGGATAATGTTGAGTTGATTGAAAGTGCTGGTGAAACAGCCAAATTAGCTGAGAATGCCAATAAAAGTGACCGTACTTATTTTGTTCCGGCCTTCACAGGCTTGGGAGCGCCTTATTGGGACAGCGAGGCTACCGGAATGTTTACCGGTATTACCAGAGTCACTGGCAAAGCTGAACTGGTAAAAGCGGTGGTAGAATCCATTGCCTATCAGATAGGTGATATAACCAATTTGATGGAACAGGAATCAGGCAAAAAAATAACCGGTCTGCGGGTTGATGGTGGACCAACGAAAAATGCCTATCTGATGCAGTTCCAGGCGGACATTTTGGACCGGCCGGTGGAGGTACCGGATATTGAGGAATTGTCGGCTATGGGGGCTGCCTATGGGGCGGGGATTTCTGCCGGAATTTATGAAAATAAAGAGGTATTTTCATCTATATCTCGAATTAGATATGTGTCGGGAATGGGTCAAGAAAAGAGGTCCGACCTGGTTGACGGGTGGCTGAAAGCTGTTAAACGGGCACTGGCTCATATCGATTGATGTTGGATTTAGCAGGGGGAAGCCTACCCCTGATAAGTCATATGCGTTTTCCAATTATTACTTAAAGGAGGAAAAAACAAGATGGGTAAATTCAAGAAAGTGCTGGCGCTGGTAGCGTCACTGTGCGTGATGGCCATGCTGATTGCTGGCTGTGGTGCAGACAAGAAGGCTAATAATGGTGGGGACAAAGCAGCTTTAAAGGGTGGCGGTTCCAACATTATTTACATCATTACACCTTCACATTCCAACCCATTCTTCAAGGCTGAAGCTGATGCAGCATCTGCCAAGGCTAAAGCATTGGGTTACGAGGTTAAGGTTGTATCTCACGATGACGATGCTACCAAGCAGTCCGAACTGTTCGAGAATGCAATTTCTGACAAGGCTGCTGCCATCATCTGCGACAACGCAGGTGCTGATGCTACTGTAGCTGCAGTTAAGAAGGCTCGTGAGGCTGGTATCCCTACTTTCCTGTTTGACCGTGAGATCAACGCCAGCGGCGTTGCTATTTCTCAGATTGTAGCAAACAACTATCAGGGGGCAAAGGCAATCGCAGAGGCTTTCGTTGAGAAGATGGGTGAAAAGGGCGAGTACGCAGAGTTGCTTGGTAAGGAGTCCGACAACAATGCAGGCGTTCGCTCCAAGGCTTTCCATGAGGTTATTGATCAGTACAAGGACATGAAGATGGTTGCACAGCAGACTGCAAACTGGGAGCAGACTGAAGGCTTCCAGAAGACTGAGACCATTCTCCAGTCCAACCCTAACATCAAGGGTATTATCTGTGGTAATGACACTATGGCTATGGGTGCTGTAGCTGCTGTTAAGAATGCTGGCCTCCAGGGCAAGATTGCCATCATTGGCGTTGACGGTTCTGATGAGGCTGCTGCTGCAATTAAGGCTGGCGATATGACTGGTACTGCTATGCAGCAGGCTGCCAAGATTGCTGAAATGGCAGTTGAGCAGGCTGACAAGTATCTCAAGACTGGTTCCACCGGTCTCGATGAGAAGCAGCTGGTTGACTGCATTCCTATAACTGCCAAGAATGTTGATAAGCTCAAGACCTTCGTATATAAAGAGTAAGATTTAGCATATGAAAAGGAGAGGGTGGACAATAGGCGGTTCACCCTCTTTCATTAAAAATTGGAAAACGAGGAGTACATAATTATGAAGAAGAGAATTGGTTTAATTATTATGTTGTGCCTGGTAATGGTGATTTCCCTCACCGGCTGTGTAAAGGTTGTGCAGATTGGTCACGAGGATGAAGTTACCGGGGCAAAGAAGTTTGATGCTGCCAGCTCGGTAGAGGCTATCTGGCAGTCCCAGGCTGTACCAGAGCTGAAGGAAAAGGCAGTAGAGATGCCAAAGCTTTTGACAGAAGCCAACGGTACACTGAAAGCCGTTGCCAGTAAGTACGGCAAGTATTCAATGGGTGATTCTGGTGAATTGAGTTTTATCGTAAAGGGCAAAGGCCAGATTACCGAAGTAAACACGGAGAAAAAAGCGGGCTATATGATTGTTCAGCTGGAAGGTTACAGCGGACCAATGGTAACCAAGCTGCAGATCGGTCCTGTATTTAAGGGTTCAGCTGTCAGAGATTGCCTCAGCTTTATCAAGTATGAAGATTATACAAATCAGGTAGACTGGGCCAAGATTTCCCAGAGTATTCATGATGTGGTAGCAAAGGACGTTATCCAGCCAGCCAATGTAAGCTCTTTGCAGGGCAAGACAGTGGAATTCACTGGTTGCTTCACTGTGGACAAGCCGGATGAAATGTTGGTAACTCCAGTAGAATTGATTGTTAAATAATAAAGGAGGCAAAGGGAATGGCGGACACAAAAACACCAGAGGTTTGCCTTCGCGCTGAAAAAATCAGCAAAATATATCCCGGCACCAAAGCCTTGGACCAGGTTTCCTTCAATGTATATAAAGGAAAGGTCAATGTGCTGATTGGTGAAAACGGTGCGGGAAAATCTACTCTTATGAAAATAATTGCCGGTATTGAGCAGGAGTCAGAGGGCGAGCTGTTCATGGGCAAGGAAAAGGTTCATTTTGATGATGTTACTGAAGCCAGAGAACATGGTATTGGCATTATCCACCAGGAGTTGAACCTGTTTCCGAACCTGGCGGTATATCAGAATATATTTATGGCCAAGGAGCATAAAAAGGGCCCCGTTGGCATTGACAATGAGTATCATATAAGGGAAACCAAACGGATAATGGACAAGCTCCAGCATCCAATTGACCCGTACACAATAGTTGGTGATTTGCGGGTAGGGCAGCAGCAGATGATTGAGATTGCCCGAAACCTTATTCAGGATGATTTGAAGATTTTGATTATGGATGAACCAACCTCTTCACTGAGTGAACAGGAGGTACAGGTTCTGTTCAAGATTATGCGGGAGCTGACAGCCGAAGGGATTTCTATTGTATATATTTCCCATCGTTTGGAGGAAATTATGCAGATTGGTGACTATGTAACCGTTCTGCGGGATGGCAAGCTGGTGGACAGTGCTGCGGTAACTGACATTGATATTTCCTGGATTGTTCAGAAAATGGTAGGTCAGGGCAAAAGTTATCCGAAGCGGGCCGAGAATATTGATTGGTCCACCCGGCCAACAGTGCTGGAGGTCAAGAATTTGTCCCTGCCAAAGAAGGGTGGTGGCTGGCTGCTGCATAATGTCAGCTTCCAGCTGAAAAAAGGTGAAATCCTCGGCATTTATGGTCTGATGGGTGCAGGCCGTACCGAGATATTTGAAAGTATTATGGGATTACGGCCGGAACATACCGGTGAGGTGCTGCTGAATGGTGAAGTTTTAAAGATTAAGAGCATTACCGAGCAGATTGATCGGGGATTTGCCCTTATTCCGGAGGACCGGCAGCGGGAAGGTCTGGTTCAGACCATGGACATCGGCAAAAATATTTCCCTGTCCAGCTTGAAGAACTATGCCAAAGGAATTTTCTTAAAGAGCAAGGAAGAAGAAAGTGCCATTGATGAAACCATCAATGATATTCACATCAAGGTTTCTGATAAGCGACTGCCAATATTATCCCTGTCTGGTGGAAACCAGCAGAAGGTAGTTATTGGCAAGGGTATAATGACTAATCCGAAAATTCTCCTTTTGGACGAGCCAAGCCGTGGTATTGATATTGGTGCCAAGACGGATGTTTTTGAGATAATGAATCAGTTTGCGGATTCCGGGCTGTCTCTGTTGGTAATTTCTTCTGAGCTGGAAGAAATCAAATCAATTGCTGACCGGATAATTGTCCTGTCAAACGGTATCAAGACGGCGGAGCTTTCGGGAGATGAAATCACCGAGGACAGGCTGGTTATGGCTTCCTATGAGGGGCATAACACCGTAAAGAAGAATTAAAGAAGGGTGGATAATTACAATGTTTAAAGATAAATCATCCATGATGATGACCCTGTTAAAGGGGCGTACCTTGATTGTTCTGGTACTTTTGCTGATTTTTTTCAGCTTTGCAAATGATAATTTCCTGTCAACCAACACCTTGTTGCTGTTGGCCAAGCATGTGGCTCTCTATGGTATTTTGGCCATCGGCATGACCTATGTAATCATTACCGGCGGTATCGATTTGTCGGTTGGTGCCGTGGTTGGTCTGGCTGGTATGATAGCCGGTGGTATGATTCAGAATGGTGTCACCCTGCAGTTTGCCGGAGTAACCCTGTATTTCAGTGTTCCACTGGTGGTATTGCTTACTGTTTTGGTTGGGGCTTTTATCGGCTGGTTGAATGGTATTATCATTACCAAATTTGGCGTAGCACCATTTATCGCTACCTTGGGTACCATGTATATCGCCCGTGGCTGGGCCATGCTCCATTCCAATGGTGCAACTTATTCCAGCTTGGCTGGTAATGAGGCACTGGGTAATACCGGTTTTGAGTTCTTCGGCAGTCGTATTGCGGAAATTCCGGTTGGTGCGTTGATTTTGGTTATCATAGCTATTGTTGCCCATATTCTTCTGAAAAAGACTGTTTTTGGCTGGCATATTTTTGCCATTGGCGGCAACGAGAAGGCAGCCAAGTTATCCGGTGTGAAGGTAGACAAGGTAAAGATTTTGGTGTATATCTTCTCCGCAGTGTGTGCGGCTATTGTAGGTCTTATCACCGCTTCACAGCTGGAGGCTTCCCATCCGGCTACCGGTGAAACTTGGGAAATGAACGCCATCGCTGCAGCAGTACTTGGTGGTACCTCCATGGCCGGTGGTATCGGTACAATTGGTGGTACTATCGTCGGTGCCTTTGTTATCGGTGTTATCTCTGATGGTATGGTTATGTGCGGTGTATCCGAGTTCTGGCAGATGATTATCAAGGGCGTAGTTATTATTCTGGCCGTAATTATTGACCAGTTCCAGCGTAATATGGAAGCCAAGATGGCCCTTCAGGCCAGAAATGAGTCCAAGGACGAAGCAAAAGCAGAAAGCTGAATAAAGAGGCGATTATTATGAAGAAAACAGGAATTTTAAATGCCAATTTGTCATATCTCATTGCCGCTTTGGGTCACAAGGATTTGGTAATGATTGGTGATGCCGGTATGCCAATTCCGGCTGGAGTAGAAATAGTCGATTTGGCCCTGATGAAGGGCGTACCAACCTTTAAACAGACCCTCGAGGCTGTGTTGAAGGAAATGGAAGTAGAATATTATTTTCTGGCGGATGAAATGGATGAAAAAAATCCTGTGTTAAAGGACTTTGTGGGGGAAAAGCTGCCGGGGATAGAGCATGAATCTATGCCACATGACGCATTAAAGCAGCTTTCCGCTCAGGCAAAATTTGCGATCCGTACAGGGGAATTCAGTCCTTATGCCAATGTTATCTTGCGGGCCGGTGTAGTTTTTTAGAGGGCAGCTATGAAAGTAAATATTAAGAAAATCAGCGAGTTATCTGGTTTTTCAGTAGCAACCGTATCCAACGCCCTTAGCAACAAGCGGGGCGTCAATAAAGATACTGCGGAGCGTATTATAAAAATCGCCAGGGAATGTGGCTACATCAAAGAAGAAAAGATTAAACGCATTAAGCTGGTTACCTATCGGGATAGTGGGGCGGTATTCACCGAGTCTCCATTCTTTTCCCGGCTCCTGGACAGTATTGAGGCCGAGAGCCGGCGCCTGGGCTATGATGTATCAATTGTAAATCTGTATCGTCGTCATACTGACTACGAGGAGAGTGTTAGGGAGCTGCTGAATGATACTATGTCGGCACTCCTGTTGGTTGGCACTGAGATGAATGAGGAGGATGCCAAAGTGTTTGCCGACGGCAGCATGCCGCTAGTAATGGTTGATAACTATTTTGAGGACCTCTGTTTTGATACAGTACTGATGGATAATGAGGATTCGGTAGTCAAGGCAGTTAATTTTCTCATTGAAAATGGTCATAGGGATATTGGTTATCTTCAAGGTGATACCCGGATAAGAAACTTTGTTTCCCGTGGCCGGGGTTATCGACGGGCATTATTGGATAATGGTATTACACCGGATGATGACTGGGTGTTTAGTGTTAATCCATCAGTGATGGGAGCTTTTGATGGTATAAATCGATACATCGAAGCTGGCCGTAAAATGCCGACCGCCTTTTTCGCCGACAATGATATGATTGCCTTGGGGGCTATGCAGGCCTTGCAAAAGAATGGTTTTTCCATTCCGGAGGATATTTCCATCATTGGTTTTGATGATATTACCTTGGGGGAGGCTTTTTCCCCGGGACTGACCACTGTAAGCGTGGATATTCCGGCTATGGGCCGACTGGCGGTCCGTCGGCTGGTGGAGCAGATTCAAAATAGGGATGACGCTCATTCCTGTACCAGACTGTATAACAATCTGGTTGTTCGGGGGAGTGTTGGAAAATACAAAGACAGGTGATAATGATGAAAATTGCAGTTATAGGCTCTACTAATATGGATTTGGTATCTTATACCGATACTATCCCGGCGGCTGGCGAAACAAGGGAAGCCACTGGGTTTCATACAGCCTGTGGCGGCAAAGGTGCCAACCAGGCGATTGCTGCCGGTAAATTAGGGGCAAATGTGATGATGGTAACGGTTATTGGTGATGACTTATTTGGGGAAAAATCCATGGACAACTTCATGGAAAATAATATTAACACTGAATATGTCTGGACAGCCACCGGTGTGGCCAGTGGAGTGGCCACTATTCTGGTGGACAGTACCTCCCAGAACCGGATTCTTATCCACAAAGGGGCAAATGCCTGCCTGACTCCTGAGGTGATTGATGAAGCAGCGGATGCCCTGCGGGAGTGCGGTCTTATTGTACTGCAGTTGGAAATCCCGCTGGAAACCGTTTATGCTGCCATCGATTTTGGTGTGGCCAACGGCATACCAGTGCTGTTGAATCCGGCGCCGGCCACCAAGGAACTGTCTATGGAGAAGGCCTGCCTGTGTGATTTCTTTGTGCCAAATGAAACTGAGCTGGCCATCCTCACCGGCATGCCGACGGGGACTGAGGATGAGATAAAGAAGGCGGCCATGTCACTGGTAAACCGGGGGCTGAAGAATGTGATAGTCACCATGGGCTCCAAGGGGTCCATGTGGGTATCCAAGAATGATTTCTTGGTGATTCCGGCCAAAACAGTTGACGCGGTGGATACAACCGGGGCTGGAGATTCCTTTATTGGGTGTTTTGTGGAGAATTATTCCCGCACCAGAAGTATTCCTGAGGCCATGAAGGAAGCTTCACTGTATGCTTCTTTCAGTGTTACCCGTAAAGGAACGCAGGATTCTTATCTGACCAAGGATGAATTTGATAAGTTGAAAAAATAAATTATTGCAAATAAATAGGGGATGGAGCATATTGCTTCATCCCCTGTTTTGTTGGGTTAGTCTAATTTGATGCGGATGGATTTGATTTTTCCGCTAAAGTCACCGGCGGTATCACCCATTGGCACCCAATCCTGCCAGCCTTTACCATCAATCAAAACCTTGTAGGAAACACTGAAGAACATTGCTGCCCGACCACCAAGACTGATTTCAACTGCATCAATCGGTACACCAGGAGCACCGGCAGTTTGACCGTTGGCTACCCAGGATGACCACTCTCCACCAGCCACATGGACATGGTAGAGTATATCGAGATATGGATTGAGGTCTACATATACCCGTAAGGCATCCAAAGAATTGGCACCATATGGGTCACCAGCAGCAGTCATTTCACCGCAACGCTGACTCCAGCCTTTGTCGTGCAGATAAGCCTCATAATAAATGGCTGGCCGATCAGTGACCTGTATGCCGTGTTCACCCGGACCTTTTTGATCGTCAAGCGCGGCAAAGCACATTGATACAGAAAAAAGCATACAACACAATACAACCAGGGCGGAAAATAACTTTCTCATACACATAACCTCCCTAATAAGTAATCAGTTAAACTATATGCCTAATTCTATATTACGGATAGTTTCTTGTAAAGTGACAAGTTTTTCTGTAGCAGTGGAATTTACTTCATCCAAATCCTTTATTGCAGCTGAGGATTGACTTATGCGGTCCAGGCTACGGTTCAAGCTCTCATGTACCTGGGTAACCTGATGGGAGAATCGCTGGTCAAATTCATCGATTTTCCGCTCGAATTCCTTGTTTTTGGCCAGGATACGGTCAATGGCCTTAACATCGTTTATCAGAGTGTTAATGGCTTCATCTGAGCTTTGGACGCTTTCCTGCGTGCTCTTGGACAGTTTACCGACTTCTTGAGCAACTACGGAGAAGCCACGGCCTGCCTCGCCAGCCCGGGCAGCTTCGATAGCCGCATTTAAGGCCAGCAGATTGATTTGTGAGGAAATATCCGTAATTATTTCCATAACGCTGTTGATTTTTTCGGTGCTGGCACTTAACAGCTGGAGCTTCGGTGTTATTTCCGCATTACGGGACATAAGCTGGTTGAAATAGTCACCCTGTTCGTCGATGCCGGCGGAAAGTTCCTTCATAGAGCTTTGTACCACATCCACATCTTTGGACATTTGCAGGATGGTTTTGATAATGGATGGAAGTCGTTGCTGATATTCCTCGAACAAATCCAACACCTGATTTTTTATTTCGCCAACCCGTTGTTGACGGGCAATAATTCGGTTCAGGAAGAATTCCTGACAGGCTGCATAGTTGGCCGCAAAGGCATCCACATATGGATCCCGTATGGAGGTGCCGGCCGGGATGTTGTAGAAGAAAATGGCCGTAAGAGTTTCATTCATATGCAGGCCAATGATTTCACCAAAGCTGGAGAATCCGGCTACCGGCAGGTCAGAGAAAATGTCAACATGCTTGATTTCTTCAGGGTAGCCCAAGCGCCGCAAAATACAGTCATTCAGGATTGCTCCAAATGGTGCCGGCTTGTCTTTGTTGAAGTCCCGTACAGCCTTTTGCAAAGCTGGTTCCAAAGGAATTCGTTTCATCAAATACAAATACTCACCGGTTTCAATGTCGCAGAAGAAATTGATTCGGTCGTTGGCTTCGTCGATGCCGGAAATGGACCGGATAAAGTTTTCTCCTTTGATATCTGTGGCAAAGGTATATTCCTGCATCTTAGCATTCAGCTGCTCTACTGTGGAACAGCCCAATTCGTGCTTGAGGGCCTCGATAAAGGAAACAGGTTGACCATCAGAACCAGCAACAGTGGATATATATCTAAGAGCCGAGTTGGCATTTACCACTTCAAAGCGAGTGTTTGTCCGTTCCACAGCCTGGGTCTTTAAAATGCCGTAGCGATAATCCTTGCTGGTGTGTACAATGACGGCTACAGCAACATTTTCCAGTACTTGGCTGTCATTGTAGATGTAAGTGTTCTTAAAGTCCAGTTTACCGGCGGAGCTGCCACCAATGAATGGGATAGGATACATTCCATTTTGGTAAAAGGCCTGCATTACAAAGGATTCACAGTTGGACAGGCCGTCGATATATAGTATGCCAAAGGTGTGATTGACATTCATGCGGAATGGAATTTTGTGCTTGCTGATTTCCTGTTCCATTTGCTTAACACGCTCGTCAACCGTCATTGTCACACGACCTTGGCGTAAATCCTCATTTGGAATATGAATGGTCATGATGTACATGTCGTCGATCATCCGGCGTGAGAAAACCTGCAACAATACCCGACGACGATTTTCTCCGGCCTCACAGTACAAGGTGCGACTGCCTGTTGGACGGCAAAGTTCACCGGAGGTGGTCATCATTATTAACTTGGCGTTTGGTGGAAGGACCCGTTTTATATCTGAGACAACCGAGGACATATCGTTATCTGGTGATATATAACCCATAACCAATGCCGGACCACCAGCTACTTCAAAGAGGGGAGTCAGCTTGGCCGAGTTCAGCTCATCGGCGGAAAGATAGGCTACTTTGGTGTCAGGTATAGTAGCAGACGAAGCTGTCGATGCAGCTGGTTTTACTCTTTGGCTTAACGGTGCCGGTGTAGGTGATGCAACGGGAGTTTCTTTTTTTGATTTAAAAAAGTCATTGAACATATAGGTTACCCCCTGTGTATATATAACTAAACCTTTCGCTAACAACTAATACTATATATTATTTCGTGTTTTAATCTGTAATTCCTGCCAACTGGTGTTAAATTTGTTAATAGTTTTTTTCTATGATATTGTAGCAATCCTGGCATAGTGGCCACTGAGCTGCAAAGTTAAATAAGAAAAATAAACTGTGATGTACGCTATAAAGAATAAGTCTTCCCAATGGGAAGATTTTTCGTTTGCGTGGGATGGAATTTGAATAATAGGGCAATAATTTGATATAGTAATATGGACATTATAGGAAGGGGCGGTTATCTTGGTTAATAATATGGAAATTAAAAGCATAGGCTGGATTCACACTGATTTTCCCACCAAGTTTGGTATTCCCCGGCAGAGCGGGGTGGTGGAAGCGTTGGAGGGCCGTATTGTCTTTGAACAGGAGTATAGGAATGTGGATGCTTTGCGGGGGATCGAGGGGTTTTCCCATTTATGGCTTATATGGCAGTTTTCTGAGGTAGTACGGGAAGACTGGTCGCCCACCGTAAGGCCGCCTATTTTA
>CADACU010000035.1 GCA_902786545.1 uncultured Anaerovibrio sp. | reverse complement strand
ATCTCCCAGCTCGTTGCGACGCGAAGCTAGTCCTTTAGGGAAACGCTAATTGGAAGATTTTTCTTCTAAAGAAGAAAAATTTGAACAATGGCGTTATAAGTTTTTTAGGGATGTGAAAATGTAGGTTCACATCCCTTTTTTATGGCAAAATTTGAACAATTGGGTTATGTCGAGCCTAAAGCCTCGACGAAACGGTGACAGAGGTAATTTTGCCTGTGGCAAAATTTGAAATATTGCGTTATAATAAAGTCAAATAGTCAATAAAGAAAAAGCAGGTGATAATATGAGCAATATTGCGGATTTGATCGAGGAATATATACTGCGGCGTCTGGCAGAACAACAAACTGGTCAGGTGGAACTGCGGCGGACGGATATCGCTGACGAAATTTCCTGTGCGCCGTCCCAGATAAGCTATGTGCTGAATACCCGCTTTACCCACGACAAGGGATTTGCCGTGGAATCACGCCGGGGATTGGGAGGATTTATCCGCATTGTGCGGGTGCCTTTGCAGAACATTATTTACGAAGAAATGGTCAGCAAAATTGATGAAGATACAGAATTTGTGGAGATAAAGGCCATGGTGCGCTATCTTATTCAGCATCAGATGATAAGTGCTAGGGAAGGGGCTTTGGTGATTCAGACGGCTAACTGTGCCTATGGCACGATGAAGGGCAACGACCGGGTGAAGCTGTTGAAATCTATGTTCATAACCTTGGCGGAGTTTTCGTGAAATGGGCCGAAATAAACTGGCGCCAAATCAGGGCGGCCTGATGAATTATTTGTTGAATTTTGGCATTGCAGTGGGATGGCTTTTAAAGTGGATAATAAAGTTGTTGAAAGCCCCCCTGGGTGGGAAAGGGATAAAATAAATGGCAAAAGCGAAAACGGTGTTTGTGTGCCAGGAGTGCGGCTATGATACCCCAAAATGGCTTGGCAAGTGCCCGGGCTGTGGTCAGTGGAATACCTTGGTGGAGGAAACCGTACAAAAGGATAACAGCCAGCAACGGGGCCTGAACTTGGGCTTGTCTACTCAAAGCAAGCCTTGTCCAATAAATGAAGTAGAGTTGGAGGAAATGCCCCGTATGACCACCGGCTCGGCCGAGCTGGACCGGGTATTGGGTGGAGGCCTTATTCCCGGTTCCATGGTGTTGATTGTAGGTGATCCAGGTATCGGTAAATCCAGTTTGACGCTGAAGGTCTGTGCCAATGAGGCCCGGCTGGGAAAACGGGTGTTGTATGTTACCGGAGAGGAAAGTGTGCAGCAGGTCCGGATGCGGGCCGATAGGATTGATGCTATTGATAAATCCTTGATGGTGGTCAGCGAAACCAATCTGGAAATTATTGAAAAGCATATTTTGGAGCTGAAACCGGAAATCCTGGTCATTGACTCCATTCAGACCATATTCCGGCCGGATATTCAAAGTGCGCCGGGCAGCGTGAGCCAGGTCCGGGAGTGTGCGGTGGAAATCCTTCGGGTGGCTAAAACAAATGGGATAGCCGCCTTTATTGTGGGACATGTGACCAAGGATGGTACTCTGGCCGGGCCACGGGTGTTGGAGCATATTGTGGATACGGTACTGTATTTTGAGGGAGGCAATAACGCGGAATACCGTTTGTTGCGGGCTATAAAAAACCGGTTTGGCAGCACCAATGAAATTGGTGTGTTTGAAATGCGTGATATAGGTCTGGTGGATGTCTCCGATGCCTCCAAGCTGTTTTTGTCAGAGCGGCAGGATGACAATGGAAGTGTTATTGTGCCAACCGTGGAAGGGACCAGACCGCTTTTGGTGGAAATTCAGGCCTTGGTGGCCAAGACACCATATGTGCCACCTAAAAGGACTTCTGATTCGGTGGATTTAAAACGACTGCAGCTGCTGCTGGCGGTACTGGAAAAGCGGGTACATCTGTCTTTGGGCAGCTGTGATGTATTTGTAAAGGCCGCCGGGGGCATAAAGCTGGATGAACCGGCAGCCGATTTGGGGATTTGCGTTGCTATGGCTTCAAGCTTTGCCGGCAGGTCCCTGCGACCAGCCATGGTGGCCTTTGGTGAAGTGGGCCTGTCCGGAGAAATTCGGGCAGTAAGCCAGGCGGAAAGCCGTGTGCGGGAGGCCAGACGGCTGGGCTTTAAAAGCGTCGTACTGCCGATAAAAAATTATGAGCAGCTGATTGCGGATAATAAATTTACGGATATGACCCTCTATGGTGTAGGAAATATAACCGAAGCCTTGGGAAAAGCTATGCCAAAGTAACCAAATACACTCCTTGACATATATTTTCTTATATGATAAAATTCATTCTTTTTTATTGATGATTTTTTTGGTATAATTTATGATGTAGTGAGATTGTTAAGGGGGGGTATGTTTGCTGCAGGTTGGTGACAAGGTTGTATATCCGATGCACGGAGCTGGAGAAATTGCCGGCATCGAAGAGCATGATGTTATGGGGCAGGGGCAGATGAAGTCCTATTATGTTATGAAAATGCCCATTGGCGATGTCAAGATAATGCTTCCCACTGATAATATTGAAGGTGTTGGCCTGCGGCAGGTTAGTCCGCCGGAAATGCTGAAAAAGATTGAGGGTGTCCTGAAGGACCCACCGGTAAAAGCTACGGGGAGCTGGAATAAACGCTTTCACGCCAATCTTGCCCGATTAAAAACTGGTGATATATTGGAAGTAGCTGCTGTAACCAGAAACGACTTTTGGATACAGCTAAACAAATTCTTTTGAGCGAAATGATATTTGTTCTTAACGGTACGATGGAAACGGCTGAAGCCTGGTTGCAGGAAATGCTGAAAAGATAATCGCCAGTTGGATTTGAATCGAATTCCGGTGTTGAGGAATAGGTAAAGTTATCTGGGAGGAAGTGGCCAGTACCTGGTCACTTTCCTTTTCTTGTTTTTATTTTTCTGAAAGGGGGTGAAAGAGATGTTGGACAAGGTTTTAAGATTTTTAGTTACAGCCTTGCTGGCGGTTATCGGTGGCCTGGGCATGCATTTTGCCAGTCCATTTTTGACTGAGCTTATCAGTACTGAGGTATTGAATATGAGCTTTGGTCTGTTTAAGATAACTTTGGCTCATTTTATTTTTTTGACATTGGGTATTCTGGCCGGCGGTGTAATAGGCTATTTTGTGGCACCTTATTTTGCCACGAAGCTGCGGAGATTTTCAGTCTGGGTGGAAGGTCAGTTTAACAAAATGCCGTTGCATGATGTTATAGCTGGCGTTATTGGCCTGGCAATCGGACTTATAATTGCAAATTTATTAGGAGAAGCTTTCTCCAAGATTCCGGTGGTAGGGGATTACATACCGGTTATCTTGAGTATAGTTTTTGGATATTTGGGAATACATATTGTTATCCGCAAGCAAAAGGAATTGGGAGATATGATTGGCAAGCTGCCAAGGTTTTTCAAGGAAGCCAGTCAGCGACGGGAACTGTCCAAGAGCAAGAAAAAGTCCAAGGACGGTGACGAGCTGAAGGATGCGGCTTTGCTGGATATTCCCTGTGGCAAGCTATTGGATACCAGTGTTATCATTGATGGCCGGATTGCAGATATATGCTGTACCGGATTTATTGATGGCAAACTGCTGATACCGGTGTTTGTACTGGAGGAATTACAGCATATTGCCGATATGTCTGATTCACTGAAAAGAGCCCGTGGCCGTCGGGGACTGGATATTTTGCAGAAGCTGCAGAATGATTTCAGCACGCAGGTGGAGATAATCAATCATGATTTTGATGATATCTCCGAGGTGGATTCCAAACTGGTGCGGTTGGGTCAGCTAACCGGCAGTAAAATCATAACCAATGATTACAATCTGAACAAGGTGGCTGAGCTGCGGGGGGTATCGGTGCTCAATATAAATGAGCTGGCCAATGCCATTAAGCCAGTGGTCATTCCGGGGGAATGTATGCATGTCACCGTGGTGAAGGAAGGCAAGGAATCCGGTCAGGGAGTAGCCTATCTGGAAGATGGCACCATGATCGTGGTGGAAAACGGCCGGAAGTTTATCAACGAAACTATAAATGTTGAGGTAACATCGGCACTGCAAACTGCAGCAGGCCGGATGATTTTTGCCAAGCCGGCGATGTGAAGGTGAAGGGGATGTGGTGAAGATGTGTACCGCGTCCCTTTTCTTATATGTAATGGAGGTAGTATGGTTACAGTTATTTTCCCGGCGGCGGGAGTAGGCAAGCGGATGCAGGCCGGTATGAACAAGGTGTTTATTGCTCTTGGGGGAGTACCGATTTTAATCCGCACCTTACTGAAATATTCCGCCTGTGACGAGATTGACCAGATGGTCGTGGTGGTGGCTGACTATGAAGTGGAGTTCGTTCGAGGAATACTGAAGAAAATTCAGGGGCTAAAGCCATACAAGGTGGTGGCTGGTGGCAATGAGCGCCAGTATTCGGTACTAAATGGCATTCAAAGTGTCAGCGGCAGTGATGAGGATATCATGCTGGTTCACGATGCAGCCCGCCCTTTTGTCAGCAATGATGTAATAGTGGAAACCATCCGGGGGGCCCAGCAGTATGGTGGGGCTATTGCCGGAGTGCCGGCGAAGAATACTATAAAAATCTGTGACCGTATGGGCATGGTGGAGGAAACACCGGACCGGTCCATTTTATGGGAAATCCAGACCCCACAGGGATTTAAGCGGGGGTTACTTTTGGAGGCCAATGACAAGGCCCTGGCAGATGGCTTTCTGGGGACAGATGATGCCAGCTTGGTGGAACGGATGGGGCATTCGGTGTATGTAGTAAAAAGTGATTATCGAAACATAAAAATTACTACGCCGGAGGATTTGCTGATTGGCGAAGCCTTCTTGAAGGACTGCCCGGAACCGCTGGCGGTGGCCAATGAACAGGTAATGCCGGAAATCATCCAGATGATAAATGACAAGTGGCTAAGGGAGAGATTTTAATGACCAGATTTGGTATGGGATATGATGTACATCAGCTTACAGAGGGACGCAAGCTGATAATTGGCGGAGTGGATATTCCCTTTGAAAAGGGCTTGTTGGGGCATTCTGATGCCGATGTGTTATTGCATGCCATTGCAGATGCCCTGTTGGGAGCAGCCGCTTTGGGGGATATTGGAAAACACTTCCCGGATACGGATGACCGGTACAAGGGCATATCCAGCTTAATTTTGCTGGAGCATGTGGGAAAGCTCTTAAAGGAAAAAGGCTATACTGTCGGTAATGTAGATGCTACTATTGTTGCTCAGCGCCCCAAGATGTTGCCGCATATTCAGCAGATGCGGGAAAATATTGCCAAGGCTCTGAATGTCGATTTGGATCGTATAAATGTGAAGGCTACCACTGAGGAGCATTTAGGCTTCACCGGCAATGGTCAGGGAATTTCTTCGTATGCAGTTGCAGGAATCGAAGGGGAATGATAAAATCGTAGGGATAATACGGAAGGCAAAATTATTCTGTGCGGTTTAACAGAAGGAGTTAGATATGTTAAAGGTTTACAATACATTGACCCGAAAAAAGGAAGAATTTGTACCCCAGGAGCCGGGGAAGGTGGGAATGTATGTCTGTGGTGTAACACCATATAATCATCCCCACATTGGCAATGCCCGTCCTTTTGTGACCTGGGATGTTATTAAACGGTATTTGAAGCATCAGGGCTTTTCGGTAAAGCACATTCAGAATTTTACCGATATGGATGACAAGATTATTAAGGCCGCCAACACGGAGGGAGTTAGCTGGCAGACAATCACTGAGCGGTATATAGATGGCTACTTTAAAGCTATAGATGCTTTAAATGTGCAGCGGGCTGACCTGTATCCAAAGGTAACAGAGCATATTCCGGATATTATAGATATGGTAGCCAAGCTGATTGATAATGGTTACGGCTATGTAATCGACGGTGATGTATATTTTAGTGTGGAGAAATTCACGGAATACGGCAAATTGTCCGGCCGAAAGCTGGAGGATATGCAGGCTGGTGCCCGGGTGGAGGTAGATACCCGGAAACATAATCCAATGGATTTTGCCTTATGGAAATCAGCCAAGCCGGGCGAACCGTACTGGGAAAGCCCGTGGGGAAAGGGACGGCCAGGCTGGCATATTGAGTGCTCTACCATGTCATTGAAATATTTGGGTGAGACCTTTGATTTTCACGGCGGCGGCAGTGATTTGATATTCCCGCACCACGAAAATGAAATAGCTCAGTCTCAGTGCTGTTGCGAGAATTATCACAGCTTTGCCCAGTATTGGCTGCACAATGGGTTTATTACCATTGATAATGAAAAGATGAGCAAATCCTTGAATAACTTCATTACCGTGCCGGACATATTGAAGCAGTATCCGGGGGAAGTGGTGCGGTTTTTCATTTTGCGGACGCACTATAGAAGTCCGTTGGATTTCAGCGAGGAGCGGATTAGGGAAGCTCAGGCCGGCTTGCTGCGGTTGAAGAATGCCTATGATTTGGGTAATGAGCTGCTAAATAGAACCGGGAATACTGAGGCGCATACTGAGCTGGCTGATATTGCTACCAAGGCCATGGCGGATTTCCAGGAGGCTATGGATGATGATTTCAATACGGCGTTGGCGATTGGCTATATGTTTACCTTATCTAAGGAGATCAATGTTTATGCCAATAATGTAATAAATAAGGGCGCCGAATATGATGCAGTTCATTTCCGTAAGCTGATGGATGTGTACGGCGAAATGGCCGGCATTATCGGTATTTTTGAAAGCTCATTGGATATGCCGGTGAGTGACGGTGACGGGATTTCTCCAGCCGAAATAGAGGCCCTGATTGAGGAACGGGCTGAGGCCAAGAAAGCGAAAAACTGGGCCCGGGCCGATGAGATTCGGGACAGCCTAAAGGAACAGGGGATCCTGTTGGAAGACTCAGCGGCTGGAACCAAGTGGAAGAAAGCATAAGCTATGACATTTGAGCATTTAAAAAAATTAGTTGATATGATGTTTGTGCCTGACGGTCAGGGGGGCGTTTTGCAACGGTATGATACCGTTGACCCAAAGAGCCTGCACCCGTTGGTGCTGGCCTATATTGGGGATGCGTATTTCCACCTGTTCATTCGGGGACGGATACTGTCTTATGAGCAAAGTAAGGTGCAGGTGCTGCACCAGTTCAGTGCCCAAATGGTTTCAGCAGTATGGCAGGATAAGGCATACCGAGCTATTGAACATATTTTGGATGAGGAAGAAAAGGCTGTTTATCGTCGGGGGCGCAATGCCAAAAGTCATGCCCCGCGTAGTGCCAGTGTGGCCCAGTACCATTCCAGTACCGGCTTTGAGGCACTGTTGGGATATCTTTATTTAATGGAAAGAAATGAACGGCTTTATGAGCTGGCGGAGCAGTCCTTTCAAGTCATATCAAAGGCTATGATGGTTGAAATTTCAGAACGGAAATAATGGAGAGTTGCAGATGATAAAGGTTAAATTACTCGAACATACACCAGAACCGGAACGGGCCGTGGCCATGGCGGCCAGATTGTGTTATTCAGCTGCCGGAGCCGAGGAATTGGCTGAGCGGATGACCACCGAGCAGGTTAATAAGCTGTTGACCAAAATTGTGGAAATGGGACACGCATCCACTATGGAGCATGTATCATTTACCTTTGGTATTGAGGGGGTATCCCGGGTGCTGACTCATCAGCTGGTCCGGCACCGGCTGGCATCCTATAGTCAGCAGTCTCAACGATATGTGGCTGAGCATAATTTTGAGTATATTTTGCCGCCAAGTATCGAGGAAAAACCGGCAGCAAAGGCCCGGTTTGAAGCCCTGATGGAGGATATTCAGAAGGCGTATAATGAACTGGCTGATATGGGGGTTCCGAAAGAGGACGCCCGGTATGTATTGGCTAATGCTACGGAAACCAAGATTGTAGTCACCATGAATGCCCGTTCACTGATGCATTTTTTTAATTTGCGTTGCTGCAATCGGGCCCAGTGGGAAATCCGGGATTTGGCCTACAAGATGTTGGCTGAAGTAAAGAAGGTTGCACCACTGCTCTTTAAAAATGCCGGGGCATCCTGTGTGGCTATGGGGCACTGTCCGGAGGGGGCTATGACCTGCGGCAGGTTTTCCGAAATGATAAAGATGAGAGAAAAGTAATATGGATACAAGAAAAAAGCCAGATAAGCGAAAAGCTGCCATGAAGGAACACCGGGGCAGCAAGGTGGAATATATGGTGAAAGCTGGTCGACATCAGGCGGATCGCCGCACCGGTGAAAAAAATCGTGAAGATAATCATCAGCCTATGGGAGAACTGCCGGAGGATATTGTGGCCGGCCGTAACGCGGTAATGGAGGCCTTGAAGGGTAACCGTAGTATCAATAAGCTGCTGGTAGCCAACGGCAATAATGAAGGCTCTATAAAGGAGATAATTGCCGTTGCTAAGGAACAACACATCAATATTCAGTTTGTGGAACGCAGTAAACTGGACAATCTGGTAAGAGGCATCCGGCATCAAGGGGTGTTGGCCCAAGTGGCCCCCGTGGAATATGTGGAGCTGGAGGATATTTTGCAGATTGCCAAGGATAAAAATGAGCCGCCGTTTATCGTTCTGCTGGATGAGTTGGAGGATCCGCATAATTTAGGGGCTATACTTCGATCCGCTGACGCAGCCGGAGTTCACGGGGTGCTTATTCCAAAACGGCGCAGCTGCCCTTTGTCAGCCACGGTGGCCAAAACTTCCGCCGGGGCGGTGGAATATGTGCCGGTAGCCCGTATCGGTAATGTGGTTCAGACCATCAAAAGGTTGAAGGAAGAAGGTCTTTGGGTGGCGGCGGCGGATATGGACGGAACGGATTATTACGAAGCCGATATGACCGGTGCCCTGCTGTTGATTATTGGCAATGAGGGGCATGGCGTGGGCCGGCTGGTCAAGGAGCAGTGCGATTTTGTGGTGAAGATACCTATGGTGGGGAAGATAAATTCCCTGAATGCATCGGTAGCCGGTTCAATTTTAATGTATGAAGCCATGAAGCAACGAAGGAATAAATAAATGAAGAAAAAGCCACGGGAATATTATATAATTGATGGCTATAATGTGATAAATTCATGGCCGGAGCTGATGAAGCTGCGGGGGGATTTATCCGAGGCCAGGGATCGGCTCATTCATATGCTGATTGAATACGGAGCCTATGAGAAATACAATATGACGGTGGTTTTTGATGCTCTGTTTACCGAAGATGAGGAGCATATCGAGGTCATAAATCCTCATTTTGATGTGGTATACACTGGTCGGGGAGAAACTGCTGACAGCTATATAGAACGACGGGCTTATGATTATGTGCGTCGGGGTAGTGAAGTGCATGTGGTTACATCTGACGGAGCGGAGCAGTCCATGGTGTTGGGAGCCGGAGCCTATCGGCATCCGTCCCGGGAATTTTACCGGATTATAAAGCGGGCCAAGAAGGAACTGCAAAAGGGCTATCTTGACAAGGTGAAGTTGCCTGTTTCCCGCAATGAAATTGGCAACAACCTGGATGCGGCAACAATGGCCAAGCTGGATGCCTTGCGCAAAAAGAAATAGAAAACGCAAAGAGGAATATTTTTTCACATAGATGTGGAAAAATTTGAACAACTGCGTTATGTCGAGTTAAATCTATACTTCGACGAAACGCAAAGAGGAATATTTTTTCACATAGATGTGGAAAAATTTGAACAACTGCGTTATGTCGAGTTAAAGCTGTACTTCGACGAAACGCTAATAGGAATAATTTTTCACATAGATGTGGAAAATTTTGAACAACTGCGTTATAATCTATTTTAGGCTGTAGTTGAATAAAATTGTAGCTCTACAACTATTTGGAGGTACGGCTGTATGGAAAGTAGCCTATTGACCTGGGATGACTCTTTTGATGATTATGTGAATCTTCCCGATGAGGATGTTATTCTGAAAATTCAGGATGATCAGGATAGCACAGCCATGGAGTATTTGATAAATAAATATAGAAATTTTGTCAGAGCCAAGGCACGGTCCTATTTCCTGATTGGAGCCGACCGGGAGGATATCATTCAGGAGGGAATGATTGGTCTATACAAGGCTATTCGTGATTATCGTACTGATAAATTGTCTTCCTTCAGGGCATTTGCTGAGTTGTGTGTTACCCGGCAAATTATTACGGCCATCAAGACCGCTACCCGGCAGAAACACATTCCACTTAATTCTTACATATCACTGAATAAGCCGATTTATGATGAGGATTCTGACCGTACACTGCTGGATGTTCTGTCCGGGGCCAAGGTGACTGACCCGGAGGAGCTGCTGATCAGCAGGGAGGAATTTATAGATATAGAAGCTAAGATGGAGGACATTCTTAGCGATTTGGAATGGTGCGTTCTTATGGCATATCTTGATGGTAAGTCCTATCAGGAAATTGCAGTGGATTTGGAGCGCCATGTAAAGTCTATAGATAACGCCCTGCAGCGGGTGAAACGCAAGCTGGAGCGTTATATGGAGCTTAACGGTAATGAAATTGATATAGGAACAATATATCGGGGACTGACGGCAATAAAACGCCGGGGCAGAGTCTTTTCGGATATAAAGAAGGGTGAAGGGATGCAATGATGCATCCCTTCACCCTTTAATTATAAATATTTTTTATTGTATTATTTAGAATTGTATAATTTGTGTATAGATACGCTGGGAGGGGGCTTTTCCATTGACAATGTTACATTTACTGTACTATACTTCATATTAGTGACATTTATTGTAACATAAATATAGAATTTTTATGCAATAATAATGTTTGTTTACTACAATTTGCCCAATTGGGTTAAGGGGGAGTTTTTATGGATGGCTATGCAGCACTGGGTATATTTTTCCTGATGGCGCTGGGATTTCCGATTGCACCTATTATAATCGCGAACATTATCCAGCCAAAGCAGCCAACAGATGAAAAGAATATACCATATGAGTGTGGTGTGGACACAATCGGCAAAAATAATGTGCAGTTCCATATAGGTTATTTTATGTATGCACTGGTTTTTTTGCTTTTTGATGTGGAAACAGTTTTTCTGTATCCATGGGCTGTAAAATATGGCCAGCTGGGGTTGTTTGCTCTGCTTGAAATGCTGGTATTTGTAGGTATATTGACTATCGGTCTCTGGTATGCCTGGAAGAAGGGGGCTCTGTCATGGAAATAGTTGATATTGTGCCACCGGTGCTGAAGGATAATGTTATTGTCACCAGCGTGGATGCACTTTTTAAATGGGGAAAATCCAATTCTATATGGCCACTGTCCTCGGGATTGGCCTGTTGCTCCATCGAAATGATGTGTGCAGCGGCTTCTCGATTTGATTTGGCCAGGTTTGGCTATGAGGTATTCCGTTCTTGTCCGCGTCAATCCGATTTGCTGATTGTGGCGGGAACCCTTACCTGGAAGATGACGCCACCGCTTATCCGCCTGTATGAGGAGATGCCGGAGCCAAAATATGTTATTGCCATGGGCAACTGCAATATTGCCGGTGGACCGTTTTCCGACTCCTATTCCGTAGTTACCGGCCTGGACAAGATTATGCCGGTGGATGTCTATTTGCCTGGGTGCCCACCGCGGCCTGAGGCCTTGATTGATGCCATGCTGAAGCTGAAAAAATTGATACAGCACCCTGAGCTGGCCAATGACGCTGCTGACGCCAAGGCAATCAGCCGGGAGAATTTGCGCAATATGACTCGCCCCGTAAAATGAGACTTATTTAGTGTCAGTTTTATATTTACACTAAATTTTGTCAAATAAAACCAGTGCTTTATGGGTGGTTGTCTTCTATATCAAAAAGGGGAGACCACAACATCCGTTAGCATGGGGTGAATGGTTGAAAAGAAAAGGCGGAGTAATATGGGAACTTATTTTAGTAAAGAAAAGTTGGATTTATTAAAGGCCCAGTTTGATACGGCGGAGTATGATGCCGAACAGGCCGAGCCAGCTATATATATAGGAAAAGAACAGCTGTTGGATTTGATGAAGGTGCTGCGGGAGACCCCGACCTATGCCTTTGACCGGATGTCCTGCCTCACGGCAGTGGATTACAAGGAATACTATGAGATGGTGTATTGCCTGTATTCCCGCCGGTATGATTTATGGGTAACGGTAAAGGTGAAGCTGGACCATGATAATCCGGAAGTGGAGTCTATGACCCAGATTTGGGAGGGGACCAATTTTGAGGAACGGGAAACCTATGATTTGATGGGAATAAAATTCCTCAACCATCCGGATTTGCGCCGGATTTTATTGCCTGATAATTATGAGGCACATCCACTCCAAAAGGATTTTGTACCATTGGAGCCAAGAGTTGAAGGAGGGGTACTGACATGGCACAAACCGAAAAATTTGTCTTAAATATGGGGCCACAGCATCCTAGTACTCATGGCGTTCTGCAGGTACAGGTGGAGCTGGATGGCGAGAATATAGTTGGAGCAAAGCCGGTTATGGGCTATCTGCATCGGGGCATTGAAAAGCTGATGGAGTCCCGGACCTATGCCCAGTGTGTTCCGTACACTGACCGGCTGGATTATGTGTCCGCCATGAACAACAATCTGGGATTTTGTATGGCCGTAGAAAAGTTGGCGGCTATTGAGGTACCGGAGCGGGCCGAATACATCCGGGTTATTTGTGCGGAGCTGAATCGTATTGCCAGCCATCATGTATTTATCGGTTCACTGACCAATGATCTGGGTTCGGCCACAGGAATGATTTACGCCTTCCGTGACCGGGAAAAGATTTTGGATTTGTTCAATATTATTTGTGGTGCCCGAATGACAGCCCACTATATTCGTATTGGTGGTGTTGCTGCTGACGCTCAGGAGGAGTTTTTGCGGGACACTCAGGCATTTGTGGATTATGTGCCGGCGATGCTGGACGAGTATGACCGGATTTTTACCGGCAACGAGATATTCCAGGCCCGTATGAAGGGAACTTCCATTATCACCAAGGAAACAGCCCTGAAATACAGTATGTCCGGCCCAAATATCCGGGCCAGCGGTGTGGATTATGATATTCGCAAAATTGATAAATATGGTGCTTACGGCAAATTTGATTTCAATATTCCACTGGGGGAGCAGGGGGATAACTGGGATCGCTATATTGTGCGACTGAAGGAAATTCAGGAAAGTGCCAATATCATTCAGCAGGCCCTGGACAATATGCCGGAGGGGCCGGTTATGGCCAAGGTGCCAAAGGTATTGAAACCGCCAAAGGGCGATGCCTATCATCGGGTGGAGAATACCCGGGGAGAGTTGGGCTTCTACATTGTAAGTGATGGCTCCACTAAACCTTATCGGGTTCACATCCGTCGTCCATCCTTCGTGAATTTGCAGGCTCTGGACAGTATGTGTCAGGGGATGCTGTTGGCTGATGCCGTTACAGCATTCGCTACTATCGACCCATTGATGGGTGAGGTAGATTGTTAATATTGATAGGCAGGTGTAAATATGCATAGCGGAATTTTATACTCTACGGCGCAGGCCTTAAGAGAAATTCTGATGTCCTTTGTGGGCATTCCGATTATAGTTGATATTATTATGACGGTTATATGCGCAACGATTCTCCTTTTAATCATGGCTACCTCAGCTTTGGTGTTTACTTTGGGAGAGCGGAAAATCTGCGCATTTATCCAGGTCCGCATCGGACCAAACCGGGTTGGACCGGGCGGTCTGTTGCAGTCTGTGGCTGATATGATTAAGCTGATGGACAAGGAGGATATTGTCCCAAGGGGTATTGACAAGTGGCTGTGGGTGTTGTCCCCTATTCTCTTGCTGGTACCGTCGGCATTGATATACGCCTTTTTCCCATTTGATGATGGGGTTATACTGGCGGATGTTAATGTGGGACTGTTCCTGCTCATTGCCATAACTTCCCAGACCATACTGCCGTTTTTGATGGGGGGCTATGCTTCCAACAGCAAATATTCCCTTATTGGCGGTATGCGTACTGTAGCCCAGATGCTGGGCTATGAGGTGCCTATGGTGTTTGCTTTGATGGGTATTGTAATGCTGACTGGCTCCCTGAAGATGAGTGCCATCGTTGAGGCTCAGTCCAATGTATGGTTCATTGTGCTGCAGCCATTGGCTTTCTTTATCTATATTGTCACTGCCCTGGTTGAAAGTAACCGTCCGCCATTTAACCTGGTGGAGGGTGAGTCGGAAATTATAGCCGGTCCTTTCACAGAGTACACTGGTATGCGTTGGGCGTTGTTCTTCCTGGCAGAATTTTCCAATTTGATGTGCATTGGAATTTTGACCACCACCCTATTCCTTGGGGGCTGGCACGGTCCGGATTTCCTGCCGGGTTTTGCTTGGTTCTGGATTAAGACCTTTATCTGTGTACTGTTTTATCAGTGGGTGGGCTGGACCTTCCCACGGCTTCGTATTGATACCATGCTGAGCTTCGGTTGGAAGGTATTGTTGCCAATCGCTTTGGTAAATGTACTTCTCACCGGTGTTGGTATCTATATTTACAATATTATGTGATAGGAGACTTCAATTATGTGGGGCAAAGGACTTGTAGCAGGATTGAAGGTTACCTGGGGCCACTGGTTTGGTAAGAAGGAAACTGTATACTATCCTGAAGAAAAGCTGCCAATGACTGAACGCTTTCGGGGAGGTCATTTGGTATTAGATGATAAAAAGTGCATTGCGTGCAAGCTGTGTGCAATGGGCTGCCCAAATGCTGCATTGGATTTGACCGTGTCGGTTGATGAAGAGAAGAAACGCCATATGGACTCCTATAAGCATAATATAGGACGCTGTATGTATTGCGATTTGTGCATTGAGGCCTGTCCGGTCAAGGCACTTAGCTGGGATAAAAATTATGAGGGAGCTTCCTACTTCAAGGAAGATATGACCTATGATGCCGTGGTAGAGGCCAAGAACAGGAGGGGTAATGATGAGTGAGATGTTAGGTACCCTGGTGTTTTATGCCGTGGCTTTTGTGATTTTGGCTACTGCCCTGGGGGTGGTGACCAGCAAAAATCTGGTTCATAGTGCGCTTTTGATGACAGCCTGCTTTATTGGCGTCGGCGTGCTCTTTATTTGGCTTAGCGCGGATTTCCTTGGAGCGATGGAATTTATGCTTTATTCCGGCGGTGTAGCCATTCTGGTAGTAATGGGTGTTATGCTGACCAAGCGTCAGGACGGCCCTCCGGGCAACCCGTTCAACCATCGGAAGATAACTGCTTTGGGGCTGGTCATCCTTTTTGTGCTGGTGATGAGTACGGTAATTGTATCTACTCCGGTTCCAAGTGGAAGCTATGTATCAGCCGATACGGTAGATGCTTTGGCGGATATGATGCTGAACAAGTATATTTTGGCTTTTGAAATTGCAGCAACATTGTTGCTGGCGGCCCTGGTAGGTGCCATTATTTTGGCGAAAGGAGATGGCGAAGCATGACTATTGGATTGAATCATTGCCTGCTTTTGTCAGCAGCCCTGTTTGCCATCGGCCTTTACGGTGTGCTGTCAAAGCGTAATATAATTGCTGTTTTGATGGGCGTGGAGCTTATGCTGAACGCTGTCAACATAAATTTTGTTGCCTTTAACCGCTTTACTCCGGTGTCTGACCTGACTGGTCAGCTGATGGCGGTGTTTGCCATTACGGTGGGCGTAGCTGAGGTAGCAATAGGTGTAGCACTGGCTTATCGAATTTACAATGATAGGCAGACTATCAATGTGGATGAGCTGGATAATATGAAGGGTTAAGGAGGGGCTTGATGATGTTTTATGAGTTTGCACTTGAGCACGCCTGGCTGATCCCATTATTACCAGCAATCGCCTTTGTGATTATCGGTATGCTGACCCGTTCCTATGGGAAGCTGTCAGCTTTCATTGCGGTGTGCATGAGTACCATCAGTTTTTTGCTGTCAAGCGGGGTTACCTACGCTGTAGTAAATAATGGAATTACTGTGGAGATGCCATTTGTCCAGAAGCTGTCCTGGATGTCAATAGGTAGTGTGGATATTACCATGGGCGTGCTCATTGACCCACTAACAGCTATGATGCTGATGGTGGTTTCCACTGTATCCTTATTGGTGCAGATATATTCCTGCGGATATATGAAAGGGGATCCTGGCTATGGCCGGTTCTTCTCCTTCCTGTCGCTGTTTGCCGCATCCATGCTGGGACTGGTCCTGGCGGTGAACTTCCTCCAGATGTATGTGTTCTGGGAATTGGTTGGTTTGTGTTCTTACCTGTTAATCGGGTTTTATTACTATAAGATTTCTGCCAGAGAGGCGGCCAAAAAGGCTTTTATGACCACCCGTGTCGGAGATTTTGGCTTGCTGTTGGGTATCCTTTTGTTGCAGATTAACTTTGGTACCCTGGATTTTATGGCATTGAAGGAAATTATTCCGGCGCATATTATGTCGGCTGGAACCGGTCTGATGACCATTATTGCTTTGCTGATATTCGTGGGTCCTATCGGTAAATCCGGTCAGTTCCCACTGCATGTGTGGCTGCCGGACGCCATGGAAGGTCCTACTCCGGTATCAGCCCTTATTCATGCCGCAACCATGGTTGTAGCCGGTGTATATTTGGTAGGCCGAGCCTTCTTTATGTTTAACGAGCTGCCAACGGTTATGACCTTTATTGCTTGGGTCGGGGGCTTTACGGCGTTCTTTGCGGCCAGCATAGCCTTTACCCAGACCGCTATTAAGCGGATTTTGGCCTATTCAACCATCAGTCAGTTGGGATATATGATGCTGGCCCTGGGGGTTGGTTCACTTACCGCATCCTTCTTCCATCTGATGACTCACGCCTTCTTTAAGGCGCTGCTCTTCCTCTGTGCCGGTGCAGTGATGCATGCCATGGCGGATGAGGCCAACATCTTTAAGATGGGTGGGTTGAAGAACAAGATGCCAATTACCTTTGCCACCATGACCATCGGTGTGCTGGCCATAGCCGGTATTCCACCGTTTGCCGGCTTCTTCTCCAAGGATGAAATCCTGGGGGCAGCGGCGGCTGTCAGCACTCCGCTATACATTCTGGCTACATTGACAGCATTTATGACGGCGTTCTATATGGCCAGATTGTTATTTGTAACCTTCTTTGGGCAGCCGGCCAGTGAGGAGTCCTATGAGCATGCTCATGAGGCATCCTGGTTTATGCTGATACCATTGATTGTATTGGGGGCTTTGGCGGTAGTCAGCGGCCTCTGGGGACACATTTATGGCTTTGGCGAATGGGTACGCTTTGGGGCCGCCCACGAAGCCGGCATTGATATGTTTATCGCAGTGTCCTCTACTATATTGTCACTGGTGGCCTTTGGCATTGCTTGGAACATTTATGTTACCAAGAAGTGGAGCTCTGATGTAATCGCTGAAAAATGCGGTATTTTGTATAAGCTCAGCTACAATAAATTCTACATTGACGAAATTTATGCCGCGTTGATTAAGGTAGCTGTAGATGGTGTAGCCAAGGTATTCTACTGGATTGATATTTACATTGTGGATGGTATCATCAATGGTCTGGCCGGATTGGTCGGCGGTATCAGCGCAATGCTCAGCAAAGCGGAGAACGGTCAGGCGCAGCATTATGCCGGGTTCTTCATTTGCGGTGTTGTTATTCTGGTGGCTTATAGCCTTTATTATCTGGCAGTTTTGGGAGGTGCTTTATAATGACTGGCTTTCCTTTATTGACAGCAGTCCTGTTGGCACCAATCTGTGCTGCTGTGCTTATGTGTTTCGTATCTCCTAAATCCGCTCAGTCGGTTCGGGTTATATCGGCAGCCGCTATGATGACGGCTTTGGCACTGACCCTGTATGCTTTCTTTAATTATGATTTATCCATAGGTGGTATGCAGTTTACTGAGGATATTCCTTGGATAAAGGATTTGGGAGTTCATTATTCTTTGGGAGTTGACGGTATTTCTCTGCCGATGCTTCTTTTGACTGACCTTATTGGTCTGGCAGCAGTATACAGCTCCTGGAATATCACCAACCGGCCAAAGGAATTTTATATCCTGCTGATGATTTTGATTGCCGGTGTGACCGGAACCTTCATCGCGACGGATTTGTTTATATTCCTGCTCTGCTATGAAGTGGTAGTAATTCCAATTTACATTATGGTTATTATTTGGGGCTCTACCAAGCGGGTAAGTAAGGAATACGCTGGTATGAAGCTGACCATTTACCTGTTGATGGGGTCGGCCTTTATGCTGGTAGGAGTTGTGGCTCTGTATCTGACGACGGCGTCAGTGCTGGGGGTACCAACCTTTGATATGCAGTCCTTGGCTGTGGCCGGGCAGATGGGCCTTTTGAGTGAGGAGTTCCAGGTGTTTGTCTTCCTGCTGCTCCTGTTGGGCTTTGGCTCCTTGTTGTCTATGTTCCCATTCCACAGCTGGTCACCAGATGGTTATGCTGGCGCGCCAACGGCGGTTTCAATGATTCATGCCGGTGTATTAAAGAAAATCGGCGGCTATGGTCTTATTCGCCTGGGTCTGCTGGTGCTGCCACTGGGGGCTAAGTTCTGGGCACCGGTGATTGCCGGTCTGGCTATGATAAATGTTATGTATGCGGCATATATCGCCATTGCCCAGAAGGATCTGAAATATGTTATCGGTTATTCCTCCGTATCACATATGGGCTATGTTCTGCTTGGTTTTGCTGCATTGAATGTGGTTTCTGTAAGTGGTGCAGTCGCCAATATGGTGGCACATGGTGTGATGAGTGCCTTGTTCTTTGCCATGATTGGCTTTGTCTATGAAAAGACTCATATGAGAAGCGTTACTGAGCTGCGGGGTCTTGCGCATCAAATGCCAAGAGTGGCTACCGGCTTTATGCTGGCTGGTATGGCGTCGCTGGGGTTGCCGGGACTTATCAGCTTTATACCTGAATTTACCATTTTCGTAGGTTCCTTCAGCGTATATCCTGTCTTTGCCGTTTTGGCTATTTCCGGTATTATATTCACGGCTCTCTATACATTACGGGTATTGGCCAAGGTACTCTTTGGTCCGAAGGATGATCAGTTTGACCGGTATCAGGATGCCAAGGGCGTTGAAATGATGCCATTGATTATTTTGGGTATTGCATTGGTTGGTTTCGGTATTTTCCCACAGCTTCTGATGGGCATGGTGGGAACTGGCACGGAGCCACTGTTGCCATTACTTGAGCGTATTGCCGATGCGCCTGCATTCATAGGGGGGATCAGATAATGAATTTTGGAGCAATTAGTACAGAAATATTCATTTTGGTCCTTGGCCTGTTTGCCATAGTAATGGACCTGATTTTGCCAAAGGAAGAATCCCGTAAGAGCATTGGCGGGGTGCTGATTTTCGGCTTGACGGCTTGGGCGGCCTATATGTTTACCATGTATGTTCCACAGGCCATAATAGCTGGTGGTGAGTCTGGAACCCGGTATTTCAGCGATATGATGTATGTGGTGGACAATTACGCCATATTCTTCAAGCAGTTGTTTATCGTGGCCACAGTGTTTACCATGCTGTTTTCCGTTGATTATATGCAGACGGTACTTCGCTACAAGGGTGAGTTCTATGCCCTGCTGATGATGGCCCTGCTGGGGATGTGCGTACTGGCTTCGGCCAACGATTTCCTGACAGCCTTTATTGGACTTGAGCTGATGACCATTTCCTTCTACATTTTGGTCGGTGCCAGGATATCTTCCAAAAATTCCAGTGAGGCGGCAGTTAAGTATTTAATTGTTGGCTCGGTTTCCACAGCTATTATGCTGTATGGTATCAGTCTGGTGTACGGTGCTACCGGCAGCGTGCAGTTCTACGATATGTTGCGCAATCCATATTTGTTCTCCGCCACCGGTCTGGCTGGCGCTACTATGGTAATGATCGGTTTCTTCTTCAAGCTGTCGGTCATTCCGTTCCATATGTGGGCTCCGGATGTTTATCAGGGAGCGCCGACGCCGATTACTGCTATGCTGGCCATGGGATCTAAGGCGGCAGGCATTGCTGTGCTGATGCGGGTACTGTATGTGGCCTTCCCGTTGATTGGTTTTTATTGGTTGCCAATTCTGGCAGTGTTGTCCGCTATATGTATGATTGGTGGAAACATTATGGCTATTCGTCAGAGGGATGTAAAGCGTATGCTGGCCTATTCCTCTATTGCTCAGGCGGGCTATATGATGGTAGGTATCGTGTCTGCTGATTTTGCCGGAATGAAGGCCGTTATGTTCTATGGTATGCTGTATGTGTTTGCCAATGTGGGGGCCTTTACGGCTCTGTCTTTGGTAGAGCAGCATCGGGGTGGCTCTGATTATCGGGACATTGCCGGGCTGGCCAAAACTGCACCAATTATGGCAGCGCATGATTTCCGTATACTACTATTTGCAGGTAGCCAAGGCTATGTATCTGGACGAGGGCAGTGATAAACCAATAGTGATTTCCGGAGCTGCCAGGGCAGCAGCTTTGGTCAGTGTTGTGGCCACCATTCTCTTTGGGGTATGGCCGGAAAAACTGGCTGAACTCACTAATTTGGCCTCATTCACCTTCCTGCAGTAAGTGACTAAAAGTAAAAATTGCTGTTGCATATCGTGGTGCAACAGCAATTTTTTTATATCTAAAATTATAATAATAAATAAAGAAAAACAATAAAAAATATTGTTAGAAATAATACTTTTATATATAATCGTAATATATAAAAGTTTTACATAAAATACTCTTAACCAATATGGTGATTTTGTTGGACTGAAGGTCTGATATGTAGTTGACTTTATCTAATGTGTGAATTATGATTAACTAAGACGTGTCTGAAATGTTAAAGTAATCAGGGGGCATTATTGGAATGGAATTGAAAAACTATATGGAGGATTTTGTGCTGGACAAGCTGGAGGAGCTTATTCCACATTACCCGGATTACTGTTGGTGTGATGACTGCAAACGGGATGTGGCAATTTTGGCGTTGAATCATCTTCCACCTAAATACATATCCACGGACAAGGGACAAATACTGACTCGGGCTGAATGCCTGGGGCAGCAGTACGATGCGGAAATTGTAAAGCAGATTGCGGCGGCCGTGGCTGTTGTCAAGGCACATCCCCGTCATAAAACGGCATAAAAATAGCCCTGAAACTGTAATAAAACACAGTTTCAGGGCTTAATTTATTTTGTGCAATGAGCTACAAAATGTTCAATACGGGCCAAAGCCTCGGAAATTTGTTCTACGGAGGTAGCATAGGAACAACGGACAAAGCCTTCGCCACATTCACCAAAGGCGTTACCGGGTACCAGAGCTACATGCTCCTGCATGAGAATTTTTTCGGCAAATTCCTCCGAGGTCATGCCGGTGGAGGTGATGTCAGGGAATATATAAAAAGCTCCCTTTGGCTCAAAGCATTTCAGACCGGCCTTTTGCAGCCCATCGTAAATCAGACGGCGGCGTTTGTCATATTCAGATACCATTTTTTTCATATATTTTTCGCCATGGCGAAGGGCCTCTACAGCGGCAATCTGGGCTGTAATCGGTGCACACAGCATTGTATATTGGTGGATTTTGGTCATGGCGGCAATAATTTCAGGATTGGACAGGGCATAACCAATACGCCAACCAGTCATGGCATAGGCCTTGGAAAAACCGTTCAGCAAGATGGTCCGGTCCTTCATTTCCGGCAAGCCGGCAAAGCATACATGCTTGGTATCGCCATAGGTCAAATCACCATATATTTCGTCGGAGATTACAATAAGATCATGCTTTATGGCAAAGCGGGCAATGGCCTCCAGGTCTTCCTTGGACAAAATTGCCCCGGTTGGATTGTTTGGATAGCCGATAAGCAGCGCTTTGGTTTTTGGGGTAACATGCGGTTCTAAATCAGCCGGGGTGATACGAAAATCATTTTCAACCTTGGCAGATACTGTTACAGGTACACCACCAGCCAGTGTAGCACAGGCTTTATAGGAAACATAGCATGGCTCAGGTATGAGGATTTCATCCCCAGGGGACAATATGGTCCGCATGGCAATATCCAGCGCTTCACTGACACCAACTGTTACCAGCACATCAGTCTTTGGATTATAGTCCAGCTCAAAACGGCGCTTGTGCAGATTGCAGATTTCCTCCCGTAGCTCCATCAGTCCCCGGTTGGCGGTATAGGAGGTATAACCCTGCTCCAAACCGTATACACAGCTTTCCCGGATGGACCAAGGGGTGATAAAGTCAGGCTCACCTACGCCCAGGGATATAACATCCTCCATTTCGGATGCTATATCAAAAAATTTGCGGATACCGGATGGTGGTACACTTTTTACTATTGGGGATATTCGTTCGTTCCAGTCTATCATATGCTCATCACCAGCCTGCGGTCTTTTTCATTGTTTTCAATAATAATGCCGTCCTTTTTATAAGGCTTCAGCATAAAGTGGCTGCGGGTCTGAGTTACCCCTTCAATGGTTGCCAGACGGGTGGCAACAAAATTGGCCACATCCTGCAGGGATTTTCCCTCGATAATAACTAAAAGGTCAAAATTGCCGGACATGAGATAAACGGTACGGACCTCATCAAAGCGATAAATTCGTTCAGCGATGGCATCAAAACCAACCTCCCGCTGCGGGGTGAGATTTACCTCAATAATGGCCGTAACGGAATTTTCACCGGCCTTTTCCCAGTTGATCAGCGTATTGTAGCTGAGGATAATCTTATCCTTTTCCATCTGGGCCATTTTTTGTTCGACCTCGTATTCGCTTATGTTCAACATGGACGCCAGTTCTCCGGCCGGACGACGGGCATCATGCTTCAAAAGTTCCAATAATTCACGCATAGCAAAGCTCCTTTTCATAAAAATAAAAACCCCGTCCGTGAAAGGACGAGGCATAATTCCCGCGGTACCACCTTAATCGATGACCATAGGCCATCACTCAAGTTGCCGTTATCGCTGGCCAGCGGCAGTGTTTCAGCCTAATGACATACTTGACTGCGGCTCATGAATAGCTTTCTGTATACCGATAATGGTAATTTTCACCGGCCATTACCTCTCTGATATTATCTGGCAAACATACTTTTTTCAATCATCGCCTAAAATTTATGCAATTCAATGCTGATACTATATCACATTGTTTTTTTTATTGCAAGTGGTATTGTTTGATAATAATCTATACAGTTTTGTATTCCCTCGTTGCAATAAGTACAAAAAATAGGTAGAATAAAATGAGATGAGAATGCGTACCCTGTTAAAGGAGTAGATAACATTGGTAATAGGCAGAATCAATGAAGGAACCTCGGGTTTTACCAAATTCCCTGAGGCCATACGAACAGCACTACATTTTCTCCATGAGCAGGATTTTAAAAACATGGAGGATGGTGTCTATCCCATCGACGGCAAAAACAGTTATGCCATTTTACAACGGTATAATACCAGAATACCGGATAGTGCGAAACCAGAAGCCCATCGGCAGTATGTTGATATTCAGTATATTGTGGATGGCCAGGAGGAACTGGGCTGGTGTCCGCTAAATCCGGAGCTTCGTGAACACACAAAATATGATATTGATAAGGACATTATTTTCTATGAGCGTCTGGTCCCGGGCAGTAGCGTAATCCTGCGTGAGGGTTATTTTGCTGTGCTTTACCCGGCCGATGTTCATCGGCCATGTGGGGCCGTGAATGGTGAGTCAGAGCCTGTAACCAAGGTGGTCGTCAAGATTGCCGTGGATTATATAAAATGATGATATTTATTTACTTTTGGAGGCATGATTGATGACTGTAAGAAGAATTTATGTGGAGAAACGACAGGGCTTTTATGATATTCCGGCCCAGCAGCTGTGTGCAGACCTTATCGAAAGCTTTCGTCTGACCGGACTTCGGGCAGTGCGCCTGTTGAATCGATACGATATCGAAGGGCTTAGTGATGAGGAATATGCGGCTGTAAAATCCGTAGTTTTTTCTGAGCCACCAGTTGATGTAGTGTATGAAGAATCTCTGCCTGATTTTTCTAACTCCAGAGTATTTGCCAGCGAATATCTGCCAGGGCAATATGACCAGCGGGCTGACTCGGCTGCTCAGTGCGTTCAGCTGGTTACCCAGAAGGAACGCCCGGTTATTGCCACAGCCCGGGTTGTGGTACTGGTGGGTGATATTGATGATGAAACCTTTGAGAAAATTAAAGCTTATTATATAAATGCTATTGAAAGCCGAGAAGCCAAGCTGGAAAAGCCTGAGTCCCTGGATATGGAAGTGGAAGCCCCAGATGATGTGGAGATTATTGAGGGCTTTACCCAGTGGAGCGAGGATAAGCTGAGAGCCTTTATGGCGAAGCGGGGCTTTGCCATGAGTTTTGACGATTTGCAGTATTGTCAAAATTATTTTCGGGAAATAGAGCGTCGTGATCCGACTATCACTGAAATCAGAGTGATTGATACTTACTGGTCGGATCATTGCCGTCATACAACCTTTACCACGGCTATTGATATGGTGGACATTGAGCACGGCGATTATGCTCCGCCAATAGCCAAGGCCTACCGCCAATACTTGTCGGACCGGGATATGGTTTATGAAGATCAGGACCGGGATGTCAGTCTGATGGATTTGGCGGTTATTGGTATGAAAACCCTGCGCAAACAGGGGAAACTGGATGATCTGGATGTATCTGAAGAAATAAATGCCTGCAGTATTGTTGTTAATGCGGATATTGGCGGCGAAAATGAAGAATGGCTGATTATGTTCAAGAACGAGACCCATAATCATCCTACAGAGATAGAGCCATTTGGCGGGGCAGCTACCTGTCTGGGTGGTGCTATAAGAGATCCGCTTTCCGGTCGGTCCTATGTCTATCAGGCAATGCGGGTAACCGGTGCAGCTGATCCACGCCGGCCGATTTCCGACACCATCGAAGGCAAGCTGCCACAGAAAAAGATTACCCTGGGAGCAGCCTCCGGCTACAGCTCTTATGGTAATCAGATCGGCTTGGCGACCGGTCAGGTGGCTGAAGTATATCATGAAGGCTTTATGGCCAAGCGCATGGAAATCGGTGCGGTTATTGCAGCGGCACCACGGGTAAATGTGGTGCGGGAAGTACCGCAAAAGGACGATGTTATTGTTCTGGTAGGCGGTCGGACCGGCCGTGACGGTTGCGGCGGTGCTACCGGATCTTCCAAGGAACATACAACTGATTCATTGATGAACTGCGGAGCCGAGGTGCAAAAGGGTAATCCGCCAACCGAAAGGAAAATCCAGCGGTTGTTCCGCATTCCAGAAGTAAGCCGGATGATTAAGCGTTGTAACGATTTCGGGGCCGGTGGTGTTTCTGTGGCCATTGGTGAGCTTACTCCTGGTTTGATTATTGATCTTGATCTGGTAAAGAAAAAATATGAAGGCCTGGATGGCACGGAGCTGGCTATTTCTGAGTCGCAGGAACGAATGGCAGTGGTTTTGTCCCCGGATGATGTGGACAAATTCATTGAATATGCCGATAAAGAAAATTTGGAGGCCAATGTTGTTGCTGTTGTTACAGATGATCGGCGTCTGATTATGAAATGGCGGTCCAATACCATTGTAGATTTGAGTCGTGATTTCCTTGATACCAATGGCGTAAAGCAGCATATGACAGTGGAAATTGAGGCTCCGTCCAAGGCGGAATGCTATTTCACGCGGTTGCCTAAGAAAATAGAGGCGTTGGGCAATGATATCGAAAAGGCTTGGCTGGAAAACCTCAAGGATTTGAATGTATGTAGCCAGAAGGGACTGGCTGAACGGTTTGACTCAACCATTGGCGGTAATACAGTATTGATGCCGTTTGGCGGGAAAAACCAGATTACTCCGGCGGAAGGTATGGTAGCCAAGTTGCCGGTATTGGGAGCGGAGACCACCACAGCAACGGCCATGACCTTTGGGTATAATCCACATCTCACGGAGTGGAGTCCATTCCACGGCGCAGTGTATGCTGTATTGGAGTCAGTGGCTAAAATGGTAGCTTTGGGGGGCCGGGCAGACACAATCCGTATGACCTTCCAGGAATATTTTGAAAGCCTGGGGGATGACCCTAAAAAATGGGGCAAGCCATTCAGTGCCCTTTTGGGGGCATTGTGGGCGCAGCATCAGCTGGAAATTCCGGCTATTGGTGGCAAGGATTCCATGTCCGGCACCTTTATGGACTTGACGGTACCGCCAACGCTGGTTTCCTTTGCAGTAGATGTTATGAAGGCCGAAAATGCCGTTTCACCGGAGTTTAAATACCCGGGCAACAAGGTTTATTATATTGAGGCACCAAAGGATGACTTTGATTTGCCGGATTTTGGCTATCTGAAAAAGGCCTACAGCAAGGTTACCAAGCTGATAGCTGAAAAGAAGGTCTTTGCTGCAGCCAGTGTCCGGGTTGGTGGTGCGGCAGCGGCCATTACCAAGATGTGTCTGGGGAATAGCATCGGTATGAAGTTCACAGTACCAATTTCCAAGGAAAGACTTTTCAAGGCGGATTATGGTGCACTTATTCTTGAGGTATCAAGAGAGGCTGACCTGGATGATGCTCTTGCTGGTGTGAAATTTACTGAACTGGGTGAAACTACCGCTGTTACCAGCATTGTTTGCGGCAGAGCGGTGATTACCCTGCCGGATGCCTTGAAAGCCTATACGGCTCCGTTGGAAAAGATTTTCCCAACCATTGTTAAGACTGGTGATAAATCGGTAAACGAGTTCCTGTTTACCAATGGAAACCGTGTTAAACGGCGGATACCAATTGCTTCGCCAAAGATATTCATTCCGGTATTCCCGGGAACCAACTGTGAGTATGATTCAGCCCGGGCCTTTGAACGGGCTGGCGGTGTTACGGATACATTGGTAATCCGCAATCTTACCCCATCAGCGGTTGAAGAATCGGTGGAGGCCATTGTAAAGGGCATCAAATCAGCGCAGATTGTGATGCTGCCAGGGGGCTTTAGTGGCGGTGACGAGCCAGATGGATCCGGTAAATTCATTGCTGCTATGTTCCGCAATCCGCGAATTAAGGAGGCAGTGCATGAACTGCTGCAGAAGCGGGACGGCCTCATGCTGGGTATCTGTAATGGTTTCCAGGCACTGATAAAGCTGGGGCTGGTTCCGTATGGTGAAATCCGTGATTTGACCGATGCGTCACCTACCCTTACTCATAACCAGATTGGCCGCCATGTGTCCTGCATGACCAGAACAAAGGTAGTTTCCAACCTGTCGCCTTGGTTTAACAATGTGAAGGTGGGGGATATCTTCACCATTCCGGTTTCCCATGGTGAGGGCCGGTTTGTGGCGGATAAGGAAGTTATTGCCAAGCTACGGATAAACGGACAGATTGCCACCCAGTATGTGGGACCTACCAGTGAGCCTTCGTCAGCGATACAGTTCAATCCAAACGGTTCCTTTAATGCCATTGAGGGCATAACCAGTCCTGATGGCCGTGTACTGGGCAAAATGGGCCACTCGGAGCGCATTGGTAACTCGGTAGCCGTCAATGTACCAGGTAAGCAAAATCAGCTGATTTTCGAGGCCGGGGTAAATTACTATAGCTAACGATCATTTAAATACCTCTGTATTTTTTAAATGCAGAGGTATTTGTTTTTTTGTTCAGTTTGATTTGATAAAATTGTAAAAAAATTTAAAAAATAAAGAAGGAAAAACTACTGGTGTGGCGAATTATACACGGTAGAAGAGATAAAAAGCGCCCTAATGCGTTTTGATGGCATGGTTGCGTGCCAGAAAATGATGAATATCCGTTGGCTCGGTCAGCCCATGTGACATCCTTTTTACAGGAACGGACCAAATTTAGGGGAATGGTTTTCAGCACAGTAAACGGCTGGGGTCAAGGCATTGAAACCGTCTATTTGGGGAAAAAGCGGTTATCGGTGATAATATGGAAAGGGCGTAGGATTCTCAAATAGTTAGCTGGTAAATCAAGGGGGTTTATCAGTTGCCGTAATTTATTTTTAGAGGGGGATTTTTTAAGATGGCAAAGAAGTATGTAATGGCGTTGGACGCAGGTACCACCAGTAACAGAGCGATTATCTTTGATGAGAATTCAAAGATTGTAGGTGTTTCTCAGAAAGAGTTCACCCAGATTTTCCCGCAGCCAGGCTGGGTTGAGCATGACGCTGAAGAGATTTGGAGCACCATGACTACTGTTATGAAGGAAGCTCTTGAGCAGAGCGGCCTTGCTGCTAGCGACATTGCAGCTATCGGTATTACTAACCAGCGTGAGACTGCTGTTGTGTGGGATAAGGCTACTGGCCGTCCTGTATACAATGCAATCGTTTGGCAGTCCCGTCAGACAGCTGATATCGCAGAGGGCTTGAAGAAAAAGGGCCTTACTGATGAGTTCAAGAGCAAGACTGGTCTGACCATCGACGCTTATTTCTCCGGTACTAAGATTACCTGGATTTTCGAAAATGTTGAAGGTACCCGTGAGCGGGCTGAAAAGGGTGAGCTCCTCTTTGGTACCATTGATACTTGGCTTATCTGGAAGCTGACCGGTGGCAAGGCTCATGTAACTGATTATTCCAATGCTTCCCGTACTTTGATGTACAACATCAAGGAACTGAAGTGGGATGACGCACTTCTTGGATACCTTGGCGTTCCTAAGTGCATGTTGCCAGAGGTTCGTCCATCCTCCGGCGTTTATGGTGAGGCTATTCCTTCCATTCTTGGTGCAGCTATTCCGGTTGCTGGCGCAGCTGGTGACCAGCAGGCAGCTCTCTTTGGTCAGAACTGCTTCGAGCCTGGTATGGCTAAGAACACTTATGGTACCGGTTGCTTCATGCTGATGAACACTGGTACTGATATCTATGATTCCAAGAACGGTTTGGTTACCACCATCGCTTGGGGCCTTGATGGAAAGGTTGAGTATGCTCTCGAGGGTTCCATCTTCGTAGCTGGTTCCGCTATTCAGTGGCTCCGTGATGGCGTTCGTATGGTAGACTCTGCTCCGGATTCCGAGTGGGTTGCCAAGAAGGTTCGTGACACCGCTGGTGTATATCTCGTTCCTGCATTTGTAGGTTTGGGTGCTCCATATTGGGATCAGAATGCCCGTGGTATGATTATCGGTATTACCCGTGGTACTACCAAGGCTCATATCGTTCGTGCCACTCTTGAGTCTTTGGCATATCAGACTAAGGATGTTCTTGGTGCAATGGAAGCTGATTCCAACATCAAGCTGGCTTCCTTGAAGGTTGATGGCGGTGCTGTTGCCAACAACCTGATGATGCAGTTCCAGGCTGATATTTTGGGCGTTCCTGTAGATCGTCCTCAGATTATTGAGACTACTGCTCTTGGTGCAGCTTATTTGGCCGGCCTTGCTGTAGGTGTTTGGAACAACAAGGAAGAGCTGAAGACTGCTTGGAAGCTGGATGTACGCTTCGAGCCTGTAATGGCCAAGGAAGAAGCTGACAAGCTGTACAAGGGCTGGAGAAAGGCTGTTAAGCATTCCATGCATTGGTTGGATGAGGAGTAATCTTTTAGCAGGTTAATCTTCACAGTTTGCCGATTATTATTGGATTCACGGTCAGGTGCCGGCAATTTGGGGATGCCGGCACCGGGCCTGAATTATAGCAATTATTCATTATCATTTTGTAAGAGAAAGAGGGATGTAAAAATGGACAATTTGTTAGGCGAGTTTATGGGAACCATGGTTCTGATGGTATTTGGTTGCGGTGTTAACGCAAACATGACTTTGGCTAAGACCTGCGG
>CADACU010000034.1 GCA_902786545.1 uncultured Anaerovibrio sp. | reverse complement strand
CCATGCAACACCTATTGCAGGCGGCTTGAGGATTTTATCTCTTGAGATATACGGTTTTCAAGGAGCCGTTGGTATTTTCTATGTGGGAAGTTTGAGTTAAACAATATTTTTCTTGAAAATTACTGATAATAAATCTGTGAAGCAAACAATATGGCCAAAAGGTACAGCAATGGATGAACTGTTTTCCCTTGTCCACTTACCAGCTTCAGCAGCGCATAGATGATGATTCCCATCCCTACTCCATTGGCTATACTGAAGGTAAGCGGCATTCCCACAATAGTGAAAAAGGCCGGAAAGGCTTCCGTACTGTCATGCCAGTCAATATCAACCAAACTTTCCACCATAAAGGCACCGGACAAAATCAGCGCCGGAGCAGTAATAGCTGGCACCGCTGCCACGCATTCCGCTATTGGCTCACAGAATATCAGTAAAAGGAACAGTACCGCCGTTACCACGGAAGCAAACCCGGTACGGCCACCCGCCAATACACCAGTTCCTGATTCCACATAGGCTGAGGTTGGTCCCGTGCCAAATATAGCCCCACAGAAGCTACCAATTGAGTCAGCCAAAAGAGCACTTTTCAAATGGGGAAATTTACCATCCTTAATAAGCCCCGCCTGACGGCCAATCCCCAGCATAGTTCCAGTAGTATCAAACAGAGTTACCAAAAGCAAGGTAAATATTACCATGGGCAGTAGATGTATTTCCTGAAAACTTAACTGCAAAAAGGTATGCTCCAAGCCATGTGGCATGGAAAAAAAATGCTCCGGCAAAACTAACTCGCCTAACCCCCAAGCCACCAAAGCTGTGACAACCATTCCCAGAAAAATAGCACCCTTTATCCGCAGCACCGTTAACCCCATGGTAATGAACAGCCCAAAAATCGTCAAGGCGGCCGTTGGCTTGGTAACATCCCCCATTGTCACCAGAGAGCTGGTTGACCCCACTACCAATCCACCATTTTCCAGACCAATAAGGGCTACAAACAATCCAATTCCGGCGCCCATAGCCATTTTGAGAGACTCGGGAATAGAGTTTATCAGCATTTCCCGGAAAGAGGTAAGTGACAAAACAATAAACAGTCCGGAAGCCAACAGTGCAGCTCCCAGAGCCGACTGCCAAGCCACCCCGCCTGCCCGCATGACAGTATATACCAGATAGGCATTTATACCAATGCCTGGCCCTATAGCAATCGGATAATTGGCTACTATTCCCATTATTAGTGTAGCAATTACTACGGCTGCAATAGTTGCCAGATAAACTCCGCCGAAATCCATGCCACCGGCCGCGAACATGGTTGGGTTGACAATGACTATATACATCATAGTCAAAAATGTAGTCACACCGGCTAAAATTTCCGTTAACCAGTTAGTATTGCGTTCTTTTATGGAAAACCACTGAGAAAAATTCATTTTTCAACTCCATCTATAGCCGCTTACAACTTATTTGTCAAAAAATTCGTTTTCCACGGCCATGCACAACATATGATATACCGGCAAATGTAATTCCTGAATTTTATATGTTTCCGTTTCTGGCACGCAAATGGCAATATCGCACAAAGCCTTCAGACGGCATTCCCGATTGCCAATGAGACCGATAGTCTTTATCCCCTTGACCCGGGCCATCTGCGCCGCATAAATGACATTGGCAGAATTGCCGGAGGTACTGATACCAATCAGAACATCCTCCGCTTTACCCAAACCCAACACCTGCTGAGCCATAGCTAAATCCGGAGCCTGATCATTGGCAAACGCGCTGTTTAAAGCCACCGCATTCATAAGAGAAACCGCTGGCAGGGCTCCCTGCAGGTTATCCCGCAGATAATCTGCCTCCGTCGGGCATATTTTTTTCATTTTTTCATACAGGGCATCATCAATGGGCCGTTTCAAAATAAAGCCCTTCATCAGCTCCCCCACAATGTGCTCTGCGTCAGAAGCACTGCCACCGTTGCCACACACCAACAGCTTGCCGCCATGACGGTAGGACTCACAGAGAGCCTTTACGGCATCCCTCAGACTTTCCCTACAGGCGGCCAAGGCCGGATATCTGGCTATCAAATCATCCACCTTGGAAAATGTAGTTTCTTTCATAAAATGTGTCACCTCGTATCTTTTATGAGTCTAATGTAAAATTACTTGCCAATGAGGTAATACCCGTCGGGTCGATCCTCATCCGCCTCACACCTCATCCACCTACAGGGCTAGCTTCGCGTCGCGTCGCAATACCGGTGGCTTCCTTATTTACTTCTATCAATTAGCTGCTGCAGTTCACGCACTTGGTTAAGATGCGTTTCATAATCCAAATCGTTGGCATCATATTGCATCCGCTTTTTCAGCTCCTCTATGCGCTTTTGCAGCTTTTCTTTTACTTCCTGACTAAGTGCCATCCTACCACCCCATTTTTAAAAATTATAACGCAATTGTTCAAATTTTCCCATTATTAAATGGGAAAATATTCTATTTGGCGTTTCGTCGAAATTTAAATAACAACATACAAAAAGGGACTAGCTACGCTAGTCCCTTTGGGAAAGGCTTATGAATTATGCTTCTTCTTCCCGGAAGCGGTCTACGATACAAGCGCAGGCAGCATCACCGGTGATATTAACTGCGGTACGAAGCATATCAAATATACGGTCTACACCGAAGAGAATTGGCAGAGCCTCGATTGGAATACCGGCAGCTACCAGTACAGCAACTACCAGCAGGGTAGGACCAGGTACACCAGCCTGACCAACTGCACCCAAGGTAGAAGTAACGATGATGGCCACATACTGACCAAAGCTCAGCTCCATGCCATACATCTGGGCAATAAAGGTAGCTGCCATGGCATAGTATGCAGCATTACCATTCATATTGATGGTAGCACCCAATGGCAGAGCAAAGGAAACAGTACCCTTGTTCAAACCGAACTCTTCCTCATTGGTCTTCATATTGAGTGGCAAAGTAGCCATGGAAGAAGCTGTGGAGAAGGCGAATACCTGGCATTTCCACATGCTCTTAAAGAACTGGATATACCCAACCTTCTTGGAGAACATGGCCACAGTTCCACCAATCATCACATAGGTAACAATAGCCAAAACAACTACATATAGAACAATAAGGTTGATGATTTTCACCAGCACATCATAACCAAAGGTACCAGTGGCGTCAGCCATCAATGCAAATACACCGATAGGAGCTACACACATAATGGCAGTCATAACCTTGATAAAGATTTCAGTAAAGAAATTGAAAATTTTAACCATAAACTCTTTCTTCTCAGCCTCGAGAGCGGAAAGAGCAAAACCTACAAACAGAGCAAATACGATGGTCTGCAGAATATTACCCTGTACCAGGGCAGCAAACGGATTGGTTGGAACGAAACCTATTACCGTCTCCCAAAAACCTGGTATCTGACCACTCTGGGACATATCGATATCGATAGCTGCCTCGGAAATAGCAGCCATATTGATACCAGCACCCGGCTTGAACATCTCACTGAAGAACAAGCCCAGGGCTACTGCTACCGCCGTGGTAACACCATAATAAATAAAGGTTATAAGACCGATTTTTCCAGCACCCTTGGAATTTCCCAAAGAAGCAGCTCCACCCACCAATGAGAAAAAAACCATAGGTACTACTACCATTTTGATCAGTGACATAAACAAATCACCAATTGGAGCAAACATGTGGGCTGGTGGACCCATCACCAGACCAACAACAGCACCAAGTACAGTGGCAATTATAATCCACTTGCCCAGGCTGTCGAGAATTGAACCCTTACTTTCTTCTGACATACTTTCTCTCCTCCTAAAACTAAATTTAATTGAAAATTCGCACAATTTCCAATCTTTCCTAAATCAATTATAGTAATTCCAGCCTGTTTTGTCCACCGATGAAAAACATTTTTTAATTTGTTCCCCCAAAAAATTAAAATTCTTCATTTTCCAGCAAAAAAACAGTGCTTTTAGAGTATAATTATAACGCCATTGTTCAAATTTTTCTTCTTTAGAAGAAAAATCTTCCAATTAGCGTTTCCCTAAAGGACTAACTCACTTCGTTCGTGTCGCAACGAGCTGGGAGATATGTTAGCCAGCTGTTGTAATTTGTTTTCCCCCACCTAAAGAGGTGGGGGACATCTTAAAGATCGTTATAAAGTAATTTGACAGAAAGCAGGTTCACTTATGGAACAAAATTTTTTTGAACAGCTTGCCGCCCAAACAAAGGCCACTATTGAGGAATATAAAAAGAAGAGTCAACTCTATACCACCAAACGGACTATTGCCTTTATCCTCATTGTCATATCGGTGGCGGCTGCCTATGACTTTGGCCATACTTGGCTATTTTCCCTGTCTGTAGCTATTTTGGCCTGTTTCTTTTATTTGATAAAAGCCCATAGCGATTTGCACGATGACCTTATCTATGCAGAAAATAAGTATCAGGTCATAAACAATTATTTGGCAAGATATACCGGTCAGTGGTCAAAATTTCCTGACAATGGAAGCGATTTTACTGAACGAGGGTTTACTCAAGATGCAGATCTCAATATAATCGGCCCATCCTCAATATATCAGTATTGCTCTGTGGCCAGAACCCATGCCGGGCGGCGCCTGCTGGCCAATCGACTGACCCCCTTTCCGGTAACCAAAGAAGAATTACTGTGCCGGCAGGCAGAAACACAATTTTTTATTGAACATCCTACAGATGCCCTGCATCTCCAAGCTCTCAGTCTACAAATCCCCTTAAATCACCGTATGGATAAACTGCTGAATTATCTGGCCGACCGGGAAGGTGATTATCCGGCTTTCTTTACCAAAATAAGCATTTATTTTCCTTTACTATCCATGGGACTGCTGGTATTATCCTTGTTCAATGTAGTACCGATGCAGGTACCCTTGATTCTATTTTCCCTGCAGTTGGCCGCTGCCCTGCTGCTGTTACCTAAAACCAGCACCCATATTACGCCATTATACAGGCTAAATAAGGAACTGGTATATTACTATCAACTGCTCAATGCCATGCAGGATATACTGCCTGACACCATCGGTCATATCAGCCGGGATGAAATAAAAAAAGCTCTGGCACCCATTAAACAGCTGGGAAAATTATGTGTATTGGCCGAAATGCGCCATAATTTCATTCTTCTTTTTCTATTAAATTTTCTCTTCCTGTGGGATTTTCATATTGTAAATCTCTTTACAAATTGGCAAAAAAAATACGGTACGAAGCTGACCTATTGGCTTTCCTTGTGGAATGAAGCAGAAGCAGCCATCAGCTTGTCCACCATTGGTCACACCAGAAATGACACCGTTATGCCAATACTCATCGAGGCAACAAGTCCCAAACTGGAAACAGAAAATCTCCATAATGTGCTTATTCCAGAAAAAGACAGCATTGCCAATTCCATTGACTTAACCCCATCACTGAACATTATCACCGGTTCAAATATGTCCGGCAAGACCACCTGGCTACGAACTTTGGCCAGTGCCTGCATACTGACTTATGCCGGAGCGCCGGTATGCGCTACAAGATTTGCTATCACTCCTATGACTGTCCTTACCTCCATCCGGGTAAATGACGATATGGCTAACGGCATCTCCACATTTTATGCCGAACTGACCAGAATAAAGGCTATGATTACCGAAGCAGAACAAAATAAACAGCTTTTTCTGGTTATCGATGAAATATTCAAAGGAACTAATTCCGCAGACCGCATCATCTGTGCCAAAACGGCCCTTGACCACTTAACCATGAGAAATGTCATCACCATGGTATCCACCCATGATTTTGAACTGTGCCGTATTGAAGTCGGCAGTGAACTGCCAGTTAACAATTATCATTTTGAAGAACACTATAGGGATAATGAACTCGTCTTTGATTACCTGATGAAGGATGGGCCATGCCAAACCACCAATGCACAATTCTTGCTAAAGATGGTGGGAATAGGGTAATTACTAATTATGAATGAAGAATGCGAAATGAGAAGCTACTGATTAAAAAGCATGAATGGACAATAACTAATTAGAAAGTGTTGTCAGGATTGTGTCATAACAAATTAAAAACCGGTATTATAACGCCATTGTTCAAATTTTTCTTCTTTAGAAGAAAAATCTTCCAATTAGCGTTTCAACGAGCTGGGAGATATGCTCGCCAGCTATTGTAGTTTGTTTTCCCCCACCTAAAGAAGTGGGGGACATCTTAAAGCTCGTTATAGAAAACTACATACAAAAAGGACAGGAGCAATTTGCACCCGTTAGCGTGGGGTACAAATTGTTCCTGTCCTTATTTTTTAAATTATTCTGACAGCAGCTGCTTGGCAGTAAACTGATCCGTTATGAGTACATTAGCATAACGGCCCTTCAACGCTGCTTTGATGGCCTGAACCTTGGCTTCGCCACCGGAAATCATTATGCTATGTTCCTTTGACCGCAGTTCATCAAGGGTTATACCTACTGTTCTTGCATCCAATTCCTTGTTGCATATCCGTCCATCTGCATCAAAAAATCTGGAACAAATATCTCCCACAGCTGTTTTCTGAATTTTGGTTTTTTCATCTGCATCAGTGTAGCCCAACCGGAAAAACAGGGCATTTGGCCGCACAGTACCAACACTGAAAATAGCTATATTGGCATGGTTACCCAACTCCAAAACCCGTTTTATATGACGGTCCTGATCCACCATTTCCTTTACCTCGCGACTGCCAAATATAACCGGCAACGGCAGATACTGGGCAATAGTGGTATAGTTATTGGAAAAATTATCCAATATATCCTTGGCATAGTTCCGCCATTTGGAATGAGTAACACCACCCTCCAGCTGAACAATCTGCGCCCCCTTCAGTTCCTTCGGCAGTAACGAACAGGACATATTATATAATGTGGTCCCCCAACCAACACCAATAATATCGCCATCCTGAACGATAGAATCCAGATACTCAGCTGCCTTTATACCAATGTACTTTTTAATTTCATTTTCGTCATTTAGTGTAGACGAAGCTATCCGGACTTCCTGGAGATGATACTTCTCCACAAGCATCTGCTCCATATTGGACATATCCTCTATCGGGTCCATAATCTGGATTTTTACATACCCCTTGTCCTTGGCATATTGCAACAATCTTGATACTGATGGCCTGGATATGCCCAGCTCCTCGGCAATACGCTGCTGGCTGTATTCAGACCGGTAATAAAGCCTTGCCACATTTATGGAAAGCTTATCCCTATCGCGGTTCATAACCCCTATCCTCCCCCACAATTTCCTACAGATAAGAATTCTTGTTCACATAATTGTAAACACAATTTCATTATCTATGTTACAAATGTAAAAATCAAGTATTTAGCATCAAGAGATGAAAAAATTCTGAAAAATTATAAATTTATTTACCAATATTTTATCTTGATTTATATTACTAATTATCACTTGGTCATAATTGTCTAAGTGCCTACACAGCAAGGCTTTGAGGATTTTTTACTATTCAGAATTAAGGTTAAAATCCGCCTATCGTAGATAGCATCAACATTCATAACCACTTTTACTCTCTTGACATTTGAAATATCAGCTTTTATACTTAGGCTATGGTTAATAAACTTAATTAACAAGCAGGAGGTATTATTGATGAAACTTTCTAAGAAACATGCTTTAGCAGCGGGGGTATTAGCTGCAGTAGCAACTATGGGTATCCAGAGCTTCGTAGCTCCAGCACAGGTTGAGGCAAAGGCAGACCTCGACACTTATTTCGATTTTGAGCCACATCGTGGTGGTCGTGATGCTCGTCCAGAGAACACTCTTTACTCTTATGCTTATGCAATCGAGATGGGTGGTACTTCCATCGAGTGCGACATGCAGCTCACTGCTGACAACCAGATCGTAATGAGCCATAACCCTGTACTGAACCCAGACATCACTCGTTATAAGGGAACCAACAAGTATGTTGAGGCTGGCAAGTACGATCTCCGTACTATGACTGTTCCTGAAATCAAGAAGTTCGATGTTGGTGTTATGGACCCTATTACCAATCCAGATCATTACTACAATGGTCATGGTAAGTCTCAGGTAACTCCAGCTAGTGCTGAGATTCCTACTATTGATGAACTCTTCCAGCTGATCAAGGATTCCGGTTATCAGGGCCTCGTAAACATCGAGACTAAGTCCTATCCAGATCCTGAGTATCCAGAGGGTTACAAGCATACTCCTGATGTCAAGAAGTTCGTTCGCGTATTCTATGACAAGGTTAAGCAGTACAACATGCAGGATCATGTAGTTCTGCAGTCCTTCGACTGGGCTACCTTGATTGAAATGAAGAAGATTGACCCTAACATCACTTGCTCCGCTCTGTGGTGCGAGCAGCCTTCTTGGGGTCGTGATTCCGAGTGCATCCGTATGTTCGAGCCAAACATTTCTCCATGGCTCGGTGGCTTGGATGTAAGAAAGTTCCCAGGCAGCTCCGTAAATGCTAAGGTTATCAATGCAGCTCATTCCTTCGGTGCAGAAGTTATTTCTCCATACTATCCAGAAATCAGCACTGATGATGTAGATCTTGCACATTCCTTGGGCATGAAGGTTGTTCCTTGGACTGTAAACAGCATCGAAGCTATGGATCAGCTCTACAACATGGGCGTTGACGGTATGATTTCCGATAAGCCTTGGATTCTCCGTGCTTACCTCGAGAAGAAGGGTGCTAAGCTCCGTCCTACCAAGAAGGTAGCCGTAGCTAAGTATCACCTCGAGCCAAACCATCGTGAAGTTGATACTCACAAGATGGCTGGCGGTACTGACGCAGCTTACTAATATCCTGCTTGGATAAACAAATTGAACTCAGCTCCTTTTGGGGCTGGGTTCTTTTTATTTCTCTTGTACCAGTCCCTGTATTGTGCTTTAATAATAATACAGAGGTGAGACTATGAATGAACAGAACAAAAACCATACTGATGAAAAGATCATAAATAATGAAATAAATGACCACACTGTAGATAACAATATAAATACAGCTGAAATCAATGATACAAATGCACAAGATCAAATAGTAACTGATATCGGTATCAAAAAGAAATTGATCAGGAAAAAGAAAACCATTGGCAGCTATATAAAGAAATTTATTATTCTCTGTGTCGGAGCCTGTCTATACGCAGCCGGACTGGAGATATTTCTGATTCCTAACCAGATTATTGATGGTGGCGTAGTTGGTATCTCCATTATGGCGTCCTATCTGACCGATATTGAATTCAGCGTCTTTATGCTGACTATCAATTTACCATTTCTGTATTTAGGTTATAAACATATTGGAAAAACCTTTTCCATATCAACTATTATAGCCATTGTTTTGCTGTCGCTGTGGACGCAATATTTTGAACCAATTGCCCAGGTAACCGATGATTTCTTTTTGGCGGCCATATTCGGTGGTATTGTCGCCGGGGCTGGTGTTGGTCTGATTATCCGTAACAGTGGCTCCCTGGATGGTACGGAAATCGTAGCCATAATAGTGGACAAACGCTCCACCTTCTCCGTTGGGGAAGTAGTACTTTTCTTCAATGTCTTCATTCTGGGTGCCGCCGGATTCATCTTTGGCTGGGACAAGGCCATGTATTCATTGGTAGCCTATTTCGTTATTTCCAAGATGATTGATGTAGTTATAAAAGGTCTGGATGAATCTTACGCGGTAATGATTGTCTCGGATGAAAGTGATGAAATAGCTGATGCACTTATGAGCCGGTTGGGCCGGGGCGTCACTTTTATAAAGGGCATGGGAGCCTACACCGGTGATCCAAAGAAAGTAATTTATTGCGTAGTTACCCGTTTGGAGGTGGACAAACTAAAAGACATTGCCATAGAAAAGGATGACAATGCCTTCCGGTTCATGATATAGTAGGTGGCCGCTTTAAGAAAAAATCCATACATTAAATTATAACGCCATTGTTCAAATTTTTCTTCTTTAGAAGAAAAATCTTCTAATTAGCGTTTCCCTAAAGGACTAGCTTCGCGTCGCAACGAGCTGGGAGATATGCTCGCCAGCTGTTGTAGTTTGTTTTCCCTCACCTAAAAAGGTGGGGGACATCTTAAAGCTCGTTATAAAATACCGCATATAGCCGTCAAAAAGGCTATATGCGGTATTTTAATGGGGTCATGTATGAGATCTTCAAATGGCATTAACTTTTTGAGTGTAGACAGCAGCCTTTACCCCCACCACTGCTCCCTTACCATCCCAGCAAGGGAGTGCGGCCTGCTAGTTGTTCTATTCTGTAAACAACGGCGTAGAGTAATAACGATCTCCACTGTCCGGCAACAAGGCTACAATAACCTTACCCTTGTTTTCCGGCTTTTTGGCGTACTCAATAGCTGCATGAAGGGCTGCTCCGGAGGAAATACCTACAGAAATACCTTCCTTGTGAGCCAGCAATCTGGCAGCTGCAAAAGCATCCTCATTGGCGGCCTTAAATACTTCATCATAGATCTTGGTGTTCAATACATCCGGTACAAAACCGGCCCCAATGCCCTGAATCTTGTGGGATCCAGCCTTTCCCTCAGAAAGAACCGGTGAATCCTTTGGTTCCAAAGCAACAATCTTAACCTTACTGTTCTGTTCCTTCAGGAATTCTCCTACACCGGTTACAGTGCCACCAGTACCAACGCCGGCAATGAAAATATCTACCTTGCCATCTGTATCCTTCCAAATCTCCGGACCAGTGGTAGCTTTATGTGTAGCTGGATTGACTCCATTGATAAATTGGCCTGGAATATAGCTGTCCGGAATTTCCTTGGCCAGCTCTTCTGCCTTGGCGATGGCGCCCTTCATCCCTTTTGCCCCTTCAGTAAGGACGATCTCTGCCCCATATGCCTTCAAGATATTGCGGCGTTCAACACTCATAGTCTCCGGCATGGTCAAAATAATCCGATACCCCTTGGCAGCAGCAATAGCAGCTAAGCCAATTCCAGTATTACCAGAAGTCGGCTCTATAATAACGGAACCATCCTTTAACAGCCCCTTTTCCTCAGCTGCCTCAATCATTGCCTTGGCAATACGATCCTTTACACTGCCTGCCGGATTAAAATATTCCAGCTTTACCAGCACAGTGGCGTTTAGACCAAGTTCCTTTTCAATATTTGTTACTTCAACCAGAGGTGTGTTGCCTACCAGGCCCAAAGTTCCTTTATATATATTTGACATAACAATTCCTCCAATCACTATTGCCCAAACGAAATATCAACTCATCAAATAGCGGCAAATCCCTTTTCCAAATCAGCAATAATATCATCAATATGCTCCACGCCAATGGACAAGCGAATGGTACTCTGACTGATGCCCTGATCAGCCAGCTCAGCCTCATTCAGCTGGGAATGGGTAGTGGATGCCGGATGAATTACCAGACTCTTTACATCAGCCACATTGGCCAACAGAGAGAATATTTCCAGATTATCTATAAATTTCCAGGCAGCCTCCTTACCACCCTTAATCTCAAAGGTAAAGATGGAACCACCACCATTAGGGAAATACTTCTCATACAGCTTATGATCCGGATGATCCTTTAATGAAGGATGATTTACCTTTTCTACCTTTGGATGCTTAGACAGGAAATCAATAACCTTCTTGGTATTATCCGCGTGACGCTCCAGCCGCAAAGACAAGGTCTCCACACCCTGCAAAAGCAGGAAGGCATTAAACGGTGAAATAGCTGCACCAGTATCTCTCAACAAAATTGCCCTGATATAAGTTACAAAAGCAGCAGGTCCAGCTACATCATAAAAGGACACTCCATGATAACTAGGGTTTGGATCAGCAATATTTGGATACTTGCCGCTGGCCTTCCAGTTAAATTTACCACCATCAACTATGATGCCTCCCAAGGTAGTACCATGACCACCGAGGAATTTCGTAGCAGAATGAACCACAATATCAGCACCGTGCTCGATTGGACGGATAAGGTATGGCGTACCGAAGGTATTGTCAATTACCAGTGGCAGACCATGCTTATGGGCAATCTCAGCAATAGCATCAATATCCGGAATATCGCTGTTTGGATTACCAAGAGTTTCCAGGTAAATAGCCCTGGTATTTTCCTTGATGGCGCCTTCAACCTCTTTCAAATCATGGGCATTGACGAAGGTAGTTTCAATTCCATATTGTGGCAAAGTGTGGGCCAACAAATTGTAACTACCACCATAAATAGTCTTCTGGGCTACAATATGTCCACCATTGGCAGCCAACGCCTGAATTGTATAGTCAATAGCAGCTGCACCGGAAGCAACCGCCAAGGCAGCACTGCCTCCTTCCAAGGCTGCTACGCGCTTTTCCAAAACATCCTGAGTTGAATTGGTAAGGCGTCCATATATGTTGCCGGCATCCTTTAAATCAAAGCGATCGGCCGCGTGCTGACTGTTTCTGAATACATAGGAAGTAGTCTGGTAAATTGGCACGGCTCTGGCATCGGTAGCCGGATCCGGCTGCTCCTGACCAACATGTAACTGTAAGGTTTCAAATTTGTAATTGCTCATAATAATAAATCCCCTTTTCCTTTTATTTTTTGATATAGAAAAGCCCGAGACCTGTTATAAGTTCCCGGGCATATGACATACACCGCCAGTTAGATAACTAACATCGCATTGTCAAGGAGTGCAAAGACATACTGTCAAAGCCTCCAGTCATACAAAATGCCCGGCTGCTGCACATTCGACAACACATCATATTGTTCACTTTCCTGATAACATTGGCTTTCATATCTTTACACCTCTTTTCTAACTTACTGATGAAAATATAACACCATTCACCTATCGTGTCAATAGGTTTTATAAAAAATATCAGATTTTTTTCCGATAATCTTCCAAGGCTGACTTTATGGCTTGTTCAGCCAACACTGAACAATGGATTTTATGAGTAGGCAATCCATCCAAAGCTTCAGTTACTGCCTGATTAGTCAATTTTTCCACTTCACTTAGTGGTTTTCCCTTAATCATTTCAGTGGCCATAGAGCTGGATGCAATGGCACTGCCACAGCCAAAGGTCTCAAATTTTACATCCTTGACCACATCATCCTCAATCTTCAAATACATCTTCATAATATCGCCACACTTGGCATTGCCCACTTCCCCAATGGCATTGGCATCCTCCAAAACACCCAAATTACGGGGATTGCGGAAGTGGTCCATCACTTTTTCACTGTATAACGCCATTTTATTTCTCCTTCTAAAAACAAATACATAATATGATTTAAATCAGGTGCTTTGCCTTTCCCGTTGTCAAATCACGCCAAACCGGAGAAAAGCTCCGCAGATGTTCAACAACTTCCTTTACTGATTTGATGATATAATTTGCATCAGTCTCAGTGATATCCTCACCCAGACTCAAACGCAGAGATCCGTGAGCCACATCATGTACCCGACCAATAGCCAACAGAACATGACTTGGATCAAGGGAACCAGAAGTACATGCACTGCCCGAAGAAGCCTGAATTCCCTTATCATCCAGCAATAACAATAAGGACTCCCCTTCAATACCTTCAAAGCAGAAGTTAATATTGCTTGGCAGTCGTTTCACAGCATCACCATTTAAAACAGAATGAGGAATTTCCGCCAAACCACTTATTATTTTATCACGAACAGCCTGAATATGGGCAGTATTTTCCACCATATTATCGCATATTTCCTTCAAAGCTTCTGCCATGGCCGCAATCCCCGGTACATTTTCTGTGCCGGCCCGCTTGCCCCTTTCCTGACTTCCACCTTCAATAAGATTGGCAAGAGCAATGCCTTTTTTCACATACAAAAATCCCGTACCCTTCGGACCATGAAACTTATGCCCGGAGGATGACAGCATATCTATATTTTCTTCCTGCACATTTACTGGCACATGACCGATGGCCTGCACCGCATCCGTATGAAAAATAACCTTTTTTTCCCGGCAAATAGCTCCAATCTCCTTGATAGGCTGAATGGTACCTATCTCATTGTTGGCATACATAATTGTCACCAGACAGGTATCTTCCCGAATTGCTGCTGCTACCTCTTCCGGCCGAACCAGGCCATCTTCATGAACATCCAACAAAGTAATGTCAAAGCCCTGCTTCTTCAACTTTTCCAAAGTATGCAGTACTGCATGATGTTCAAAGGCAGATGAAATAATATGCTTTTTCCCCTGTTTTTTACCCAGCTCTGCTGCTGACAATATGGCTTGATTATCAGCCTCACTTCCGCCAGAAGTAAAATATATCTCCTCTGGCTTGGCATTGATTATTCCGGCTACATCCCTGCGGGCTGCTTCCAGAATTTCCTTGGCCTGCTGACCAAATTCATACAGGCTGGACGGATTTCCATAATTCTCCTTCATATGTTTTATCATTATTTCTATCGCGGCATCACTCATCTTGGTAGTAGCCGCATTATCAGCGTAAATCATTGATATTGTCCTCCTTCCCTTCGTTGTGCCAATTATATTCCTATTCACCCTAGATGTCAATAGGTAAATAATACTTGCTTTACCAATTCACCTTGGGGTATAATAGGTAAAAGATTCTTTTACAAGGAGGCAAAAAAATGATTTCAACCAGAGGCCGATACGCCATTCGCATAATGATTGACCTGGCTGAACAGGATTCAGACAAATACATACCATTAAAAGAAATTGCCGCACGGCAGGAAATATCAAAAAAATATTTGGAAATAATTGTAAAAGATTTGGTGGCTGGTGGCATTATCGTAGGAGCCAGTGGCAAAGGAGGCGGCTACAAGCTATGCCGTAAACCGGATGAATACACTGTTGGCGAAATTCTTGAATTGATGGAAGGCACCATTTCCCCAGTGGCATGCCTTACTGAAAAAAATAACAACTGCCCAAGAAAGGGAATTTGCCAGACTCTGCCAATGTGGTCCGAATATGACAAGCTGGTACACGAATTTTTTTACCACAAAAAGCTAAGTGACTTGGTGAAGGAAAAAAACTTATAATAAAATGGCTGTGAAAAAATTTTTTTCACAGCCATTTTATTATGGTATATGTACATTTATTTCTTTGAAATCTGCGATTTAACATCTTCAATGGTCATATTCCCATCAATGATTATTTTATCCAATCCATAATAATCACAAACAGGATCATGGGTCAGCCCGGTATCAAAATCGTCATAGGCAATATGACGTAGAACACGCCGCTGCTCCGGAATATCACTGGGTGCAATATGAACAACCTTTTTCCCTGCTGCAGCTTCCTGGGCAATATACGCCATCCGGGTGGTGTCTTCCCGCCAAATACTATATAGTACCAACATAGTTGCCAATACAATGAAAGTAAGAAGACAAGAACCGCCTACACGCCAGTTTCTACCCTCCGGCCGAATAAATAATCTTTCCTTTACCTCGTCAATGTCCAAAATCACCATAACACCAATAATAAACATTATTGTTGAGCTAAACAAGGCCCTGCCTGGAAAGGATGGTGCCCCTATCATCATTACATTATTGAAAAAACACAGGCCTATGAGAAATGCCCCATAACGAAGCTCTGGAAAATCCTCTACCAGCAATCGGCAAGGAATTTTTTCTTTCACACAACGGATGCGTTCCTTAAACACCCCCAGGGATCGTACACTGATAAGGTATACATATGCGATACCCGCCAAATAGATAAATGCTTCCTCAAACCCCTGCATTGTATTATGAAAATGATCAAATAACACCAAGTCATTTATACCTAATGGCAAAAAAAAGCCATAAACAATGGCATCCTCGATAGTTTGCCCCACAAACCCGGTCGTGGAAAATGAAACTATAGTCACCAGCAAAATAGTCAGCAGAAGATAGGGATGCTGGCCTTTTGATACAGGAACTGCCTCTATCCCCCGCCGTTTTGCTGTCTCAAGATATAGCAGCCGCACGGCCAACACCAATGTCATAATAATTGGCATCATATACAAAATCATTTCCAAATTTCCAACAATCTGGTTAAGAAAATGAAACAGCCAAGACCGATCCTGATCCTCCTCAATACGAACGAAATTACCGGGAGCAATAAGGCAAATCACACTTCCTATCAATGAGCCCACTGCACCGGTACCCATCCAGTATTTAAAACATCCTTGCCGATGCGCATGCCAGCAACACCAAAAAACCAGTAATGTGGTTGTAACAGTAAGATTTTCGACCGAGCAGGCAGCAATTACCCCCAATAGGAGCATAGTAATGGTCAGCCAGCCATCGGGCAGCTGCATGGTACCAGCCAAGGAAAAATTATATGGGATAAGGAAAATAGCCGTAAAAAGCCCTGTCCATAAATAAACTGTCGAGCCGCACAGCCAGATGGCTACCTCACCAAAATGGGATAATCCAAGCCACATAAACAGCCCAGCCAAAAACAGCAGCCCCGGTTTATCCAGACAATCTATTCTTCTTCTCACATGCATTACCATCACGGCACACATCACGGCAAACACTAAGGCATTGGCCATATTAAACCAGTTTTTCCCTACCAGCATAAATACAAACTGTATAAAAAAGCTGACCAATCGTCCACCATGTAACAAATAATACCGCTCAAGGGATAAAACCACATCACCCATAGATTCCAGGTGATTACCGGTTTTCCAAATCAGCCCGGACCAATAATCGTCCCGATAAAGTGGCATTAAGGCATTGGCTGCATACATTAAAGCAAACCAGCCGATTAACACCATTATCCCTTTTAGCTTACTTGTTTCCCTACAATCAATCTTTTTCCATTCCATAATCTTCAAAATATACCTTAAATAATCCTTTATCTTTAATGCTATTAGTTATTAACTGAAACACTTTTACATTATACAAAAAGTCCTATGACTTTGGCAATTATTATTGCAATTTCCATAGGACTTTTATAGGCACAGCACTATTCTATTGTCTTACAGCAGCTCATCTTCATCATCAAAACCAAAGATACTGAAGTGGTCTTCGTAGTGCTCCTTGACATGGTTAATACCCATATAAGAAACAAACGGGGCCAGTTCACTGAGCTGCATAACTCTTATATCGCCATCAAGATTGGCCATAACAATTTCATTGATATCAAATTCAGCCATTACCTGCAGGCATCCACCACAAGGCACAAATGGATTTTCTGTGTCAGCAACTACTGCCACAGCATCAAATTCTCTTTTTCCATCGGATACAGCCTTATAAACCGCCGCACGCTCAGCGCATACAGTCAAACTCATTGAGCCGTTTTCAACATTGCAGGCTGAATACAAGGTACCATCAGATGCCAAAATGCAGGCACCAACTTTAATCTTTGAATAAGGACTGTAGGATTTCATTCTGGCATCCTTGGCCATTTTAATCATGGTATCACAAATTTCTTCGTTAATCATACTATCCTGGCTCCTTTTCTTTCAATTAAATGTACAGCTCTACAAGTTAATTTTATTCTATATATACAATTTTATCAATGTAATTTTTAATTTCAAGTATAAAATTCATTGCTTTAATACATAAGTTATCCACATTTTCCTGTAAATATTCACATAGAAAGTGTCCATTTTCTGTGGATAATGTTGATAACTTTGTGGAAAACTCAATATATGGTAGTAAAATTCTCCTCATACACAATATATAGATAATAATTTACCAAAATATCCAACTCATTCTGTGGATATTTTAATTTTTTTAATAAATTTCACATATTTGTTGCATTAGTTTTTTTTTAACCGTATAATATCAAGGCAGTTTGTTTTATAATTTCCTACATATTATAGAAAGAAGCGACATTTTTGCAAAAGAGAAATTATCAGCAACAACAGCCTATATACCGGTCACGACGGCACCGGAAAAAGAAAAGCCACTTTTGGCCTATATTTTTGCTGTTAGTTGCCTTTATCATGGCCGCTTTGGCAGGTGCTTTTTTTGCCTCCTCAGGTTTTTTCAGTAAACCGGCCAAACCTAATAAAGAAAATCTCATGGTAGCCAAAGACAAGATTATGGTTATGATTATGGGCGTAGATGAGCGTGAAGGCGATGTGGGCCGTTCCGATACCTTAATGGTGGCTACTCTTGACCCTAAAAAGAAAAAAGCAGCTATCCTGTCTATCCCACGAGATACAAGAGTAAAAATCAAGGGCAATGGATTTGATAAAATCAATGCAGCATATGCCTATGGTGGTTACCAATTGACTCAGGATACAGTAGAAAATCTGCTTGGAGTTCAGATGGAGCATTATGTCATCATTAACATCCAATCCTTTAAGAAGATTATTGACGCCATCGGTGGTGTGGATATAAATGTTGAAAAAAGGATGTACTACGAAGATATCTGGGATGATGACGGTGGCTTGTTAATCGACCTGCAACCAGGTATGCAGCATATGGACGGCAAAACAGCCATTACCTATGTACGCTATCGTGACGAAGAGGGTGACATTGGCCGTATCAGCCGCCAGCAAAAATTTATGCAGGCAGTAATGGATAAGCTGACTTCACCGGCTATCATTCCACGCATACCGGCTATTGTCAAAGAAGTAGTCAGCAGTATCAGAACTGATTTATCAGTAAAACAGATTATAGAATTTTTAACTACTTTAAAGGAAGCCAAGCACTCAGGATTGCAATCAGAAATGCTGCCGGGCAAACCTGTCTATATTGATGGAGTAAGCTACTGGGTGCCTGATTTATCCAAGCTCAGAACTACCATTGCCAATACTCTGGATGTGCCAATGAGTACCAGCATCCGAAACTCCATGGAAAGGGATGCACTGGAGTATGAGGAATCTATACCAACCAATGCCGTAGAACTCAACGCAGAGGAAACCAAGCGGTTGAACCGGCAGGAAAATGAGGATGAGGTAAAAACCCGAAAGAAGGCTAAAAATCCTTCCACTGACAGCAGACTGTTAAAGGATCCGTACGAACAAGAAGATAGTACATCGGATTCGGTTCCTAGCAAAAAGCCAAGCAGTGGTGGTAGATCACCGGCACCATCGCCAGGTATACCATCTGCCGGCAAAACTGCTCAATAATTGGTTAAAAAAAATCGCTCTCTTATGAGAGCGATTTTTTATGCTTTGAAATTAACTTAATCGTTCTTTTGCAGAAGGGTTGCCATAGACGATACCTTATCCCCTTCAGCTGGCTTCATAATGATAACCCCCTGGGTATTCCGGCCAATCTGGCTTATACCACTGATAGAGGTTCTAAGAACCACACCGGAAGCTGTAATCAAAAGCAGCTCATGATCTTCCTTCACCACAGACATACCGATAACAGATCCGGTCTTTTCCGTAACCTTCAGGTTAATCAAACCCTTGCCACCCCGGTTCTGAACCGTATACTGGTCAATGGTAGTACGCTTGCCTAAACCACATTCGGTTACAGTAAGTACATCTGCATCTTCCTTCAGAGTGTCCATAGCTACAACCTCATCACCCTTAGAAAGGCGGATACCCTTTACACCACGGGCAATTCGTCCCATTACCCGAACCTGTTCTTCGTCGAAAGCAATGGCCATACCATCTTTGGTACCCAGCATCATCTTCTGCTTACCATCAGTAATCTTAACCCCAATCAGGTCATCGCCTTCATCCAGGTTAATGGCAATAACGCCAATCTTTCTGGAAGTATTGAAGTCAGACAGGCTGACACGCTTTACAATACCCATCTTGGTCGCCATAAAGAGATACTTCTCCGGATCATAATCCCGCACCTGAATAACCGCCGTTACCTTCTCATTTGTATCCAGCTTCAACAGGTTAATCAGGGCCGTTCCCTTGGCAGTACGACTGGCTTCTGCAATCTGATAAGCCTTGAGATAATATACCCTACCCTTGTTGGTATAGAACAGAATAGTGTGATGGTTGGTGGTAATCAGAAGATTTTCAACAAAATCATCCTCCTTGGTTGGCATACCATTTACCCCGGTACCACCCCTGTTCTGTCTTCTATAGGTATCAAGCTTAATGCGCTTGATATAATTCCGATGGGTAATAGTAACCACTACATCATCATCGGCAATCATATCCTCAATATCAATCTCACTCATATCGTGAGTAATATTGGTACGGCGCTCATCACCAAACTTCTGCTTAACCTCAGTCAGCTCTTCCTTGATGATTTCCATAATTTTCCACTCATCAGCCAATACTGACTTCAACCAGTCAATCTTCTTCAAGATTTCCTGATATTCTTCCTCAATCTTTTCCCGCTCCAAGCCGGTAAGCCGCTGGAGACGCATATCAAGAATAGCCTGAGCCTGCTTTTCACTGAGACTAAAGCCCTCCATCAGAGCTTCCCGGGCAATGTCAGCTGTTCTGCTGCTCCTAATAGTGCTGATTACCGCATCAATATGATCAAGAGCAATATTCAATCCTTCCAAAATATGGGCTCTGGCTTCTGCCTTTGCCAGCTCATATCTGGTACGACGGGTAATTACATCCTCCTGATGCTTGATATAGTAGTGAAGAACCTGCTTTAAGGTAAGTACCTTAGGCTGGTTATCCACCAAAGCCAGCATAATAACACCGAAGGTTTCCTGCATCTGAGTATGCTTGTACAGCTGATTCAGCAATACATCAGGATTGATATCCTTTCTTAGTTCAATAACAATCCGCATACCGCTACGGTCCGACTCATCTCTGAGGTCGGTAATACCTTCTATTTGCTTATCCCGCACCAATTCAGCAATCTTTTCAATCAGCTTAGCCTTGTTTACCTGATAAGGAAGTTCACTGACAATAATCCGCGGCTTACCATTGGCCATGGTATCGATATTGGCCTTTGCCCGCATTTTTATTTGACCGCGACCAGTGGTATAAGCATTCTTGATACCACTGTTTCCCATAATAAGACCGCCAGTAGGGAAATCAGGCCCCTTAATAACAGTCATCAGCTCCTCAGCTGTAGCATCAGGATTATCAATCAGCATAAGCACGCCATCAATAACCTCATTCATATTATGTGGAGGAATATTGGTAGCCATACCTACCGCTATACCGGATGTACCATTTACCAACAGCTCCGGAAATTTGGACGGAAGTACACATGGTTCCTTTAATGATTCGTCATAGTTAGGTACGAAATCTACCGTTTCCTTGTCAATATCCTGCAGCATCAGCTCGGAAATTTTTGACATACGGACCTCGGTATAACGCATGGCCGCCGCCGGATCTCCATCCACAGAGCCAAAATTTCCGTGCCCATCTGCCAAAAGATACCGCATGGAGAAATCCTGAGCCATACGAACAATAGCATCATATACTGAGCTATCACCGTGTGGATGATATTTACCCAGTACTTCACCGACGATACGGGCAGATTTCTTATAAGGCTTGCCGGAAGTCATACCCGCTTCCTGCATGGCATATAAAATTCTTCTATGAACTGGCTTTAAGCCATCACGCACATCTGGGATTGCTCTGGATACAATAACACTCATGGCATAATCTATATAAGAATTACGCATTTCCTGTTCCAGATTTACAGGTAAAATCTTACCTTCACCAAATTCCACTATCTCACCTCAAAAATCATATTTCGAAATTCAATCAACGCTTAATTATACCATATTTTAAGGCTTTTAGGAATACCACCGGCACTAATAATAGGACAGCCGTCCTTACCGGATCATTTTATTATTTCTGAATATATAAATCCTTCCCTTACGCCGGAATCACTGTAAACTATATTTTTTACCCCGAATTTATCGGATATCACATCGGCTATTACCATACCTGAAATAATAGTATTTATCCTATCAGGTATATTTTTCATAAATATAACCGCATCAGTCTGGTTTAATCGTCCATTTTTTCCAAAACGACTTATCATTTCCTTTATTTTTCCTGAATCTGCCATCACATTTCGTTTATCATTAGTGTAAAGGGCATTATAAAGGGCCATGGTTCCCTTATATGTTCCGCCAATCCCGCATATTGACTCACTTTTAATATCAGAAAAATCCGTGGCAGCCGCCATTATTTCCCGGACCTTCACATACATTTTTTCCACTTCGTCATTATTGGGTATTACTGAATTACAAAATTCAGTTTTCAACCCTAAAGAACCTATAGGTAAACTTATTATATTTTTTATATGCCTGTTCTTGTAATATACCAGCTCAGTACTTCCCCCACCGATATCTACCAGCAATCCATCATCCATATTTATATTTCTTGTAGCACCAACATAATCGTATTCAGCTTCCTGATCCCCGGATAAAATCCTTATATCAATACCGGTCCTATTTATAATTTCTCCTACTGCCTCACGGCTGTTATGACAATTGCGAAGAGCTGCCGTAGTAAAGGCAATAACATTATCAATACTGAATATTTGAAGGAACGACTTATATTCATCCAAAATTTCACATACCTTATCAATCCCCGCTTGGGTCATTACATTTTTATCAAGATAGGCTGCCAGTCCCAGCATATGCTTTTTTTTATGAATAAATTCTATTTTGTCTCCTTCTATATCGTAAATGGCCATCCGTACAGTATTTGAGCCTATATCGATAATCGCCTGAATCATTTTTATTTCCCCCAAAACTTTTTCCTTTATAATACCATAATTACATTGCTAAACATATAAAATTATGCTAATATAGGACTTGGGTGAACACTGTGGGGACAGTGTTTTGGTGGAAATAGGTAGATGGCGTAAAACGGGTAGCGTTCGGTTGCTGCCCGTTTTATGTTTTATAACGCCATTGTTCAAATTTTTCTTCTTTAGAAGAAAAATCTTCCAATTAGCGTTTCAACGAGGTGGGGGACATCTTAAAGCTCGTTATAAATTAAATATTCCCAATAATTTATAAATAATCTTGTTTTTAATAATATTTAGGGTTTTTATTGTTTATCTTTATTTTGTTTTGTGATAATATCTTTATATAGCGTACTTTTATTAGCTTTATGTAAAAAGAATTGATGGTGATTTCATATGACCAGTAAGATTTATGCATTAGTAGGACCTCATGCCTGTGGTAAGACTACGCTGATACACAAACTAATAGAAATGGGTGTTTACTGTATTCCAGTGCATACCACCAGGGTTCCAACTCCCCAGGATAAAAATAGGAAAACTACTATTTTTTTAAGTCAGTCAAACTTTATGCAAAAGGAATGGATTGTAAAAACAAACTACAAGGGTGACTATTATGGTCTTCTGAAGGATGATGTGCTAAATGCCCTAAACAGTCACCGTGTATGCGTTACTTTTCTAAATTCCAATGGGGTAAAGCAGCTTAGCAAGATTTTTCCAAAAAATCTTGAGACCATATATATTATGGCTGATTATGTAACCCTGATAGACCGAATGTTAAAGATGGGCCATAACAACATAGATATGAAATATCATCTGGAATATGCAGAAAATAACGGTGAGTTTGAAAACTGGAAAATAACAGATCATGTTATAAAAAATAATGGCAATGGTGAGAAATCCTTCAATCAGCTGATGGCAATTATGGGACTTACCGCCAATTTTACTCCTGATATGATTTCAAAAATGTAAAAAAATGACTTACTTTGAAATAATACTTCAAAGTAAGTCATTTTAATTTGTCCTTATTTTCCCATAGCAGCAGCCTGCTGACGCAAAAGAGCAATTCTTTCACCAGTATCCGGATGAGTACTAAACAGACTGGTAAAGGTCTTTCTTGATCCGGAAAGCGGATTGATAATAAACATATGGGATGTGGCCGGAGTTGCCTGATCCATTGGTCGTGCATGCAAAGAATAATACTCTATCTTCTGCAGTGCATCAGCCAAAAAGTTTGGATTTCCACATATTTCACCGCCGGATTTATCAGCTTCATATTCTCTGGACCTTGATATTGCCATCTGAATAAGCATAGCCGCTATTGGGGCTAAAATAATGGTAGCCAGCAAACCAATGATATTTCCACCGTTATCTTCATCATCTGAGCTACCAAAAATCATTGACCATTGGGCAATATTGGCCAGCATAGAAATTACACCGGCAATAGCAGCTGCAACACAGGAAATCAATGTATCGCGATGTTTTATATGGGACAGCTCATGAGCCAGTACACCACTTAATTCCTGTGGTGACAATGCATTCATAATACCAGTTGTAACTGCTACCGCCGCATGGGACGGATTACGACCGGTGGCAAAAGCATTTGGTATAGCACTGTTTACAATGCACACCTTTGGCATAGGCAATTCAGCCCGAGCCGCTAATCCGGCCACCATACCATACAACTGTGGAGCTTCCTGCTCAGTTATTTCTCTGGCTCCATACATCTTCAACACCATAGTATCACTGAACCAGTAGGTAAAAAAGTTCATTCCCAGCGAAATCATCAGCATCAGCATGGCACCATGACGACCGCCAAAAGCACTGCCTATAGCAACCATAATACCCATTAACAGGGCCATCAATACTGTAGTTTTTATGGTATTCATAATAATATTTCACCTCTTTAATATTAAATATCATATTTCAGACTACCACCTTCTCTATGGAAGGAAAGCCTTTATATAAAGAGATTATACATCTTTTTGATGAAAAATAAATTAAAAAACATCAAAAAATCAAATATCGAGATTTCTTACATATTTTGCGTGTTCCTCAATGAACTGCCGACGCGGCTCAACCTTGTCGCCCATGAGAATATTAAACAGCTCATCAGCTTCCTGGGCATCCTCCATATCAACCCGCAACATGGTTCTGGTTTCAGGATCCATAGTAGTCTCCCACAGCTGCTCAGGATTCATCTCACCCAAACCCTTATATCGCTGAACATTGGTCCCGTCACTGCCAACTTCTTCCAGCTTAGCCTTTAGCTCTTCATCACTGTATGTATACCAGTGCTTCTTTCCTTTTCTAATCTGATAAAGAGGAGGCTGGGCAATATATACATGACCATGCTCAATCAATGGCTTCATATAGCGATAGAAGAAGGTCAGAAGCAAAGTACGGATATGAGCTCCATCTACATCTGCATCGGTCATGATAATAATTTTTCCATAACGGCGTTTGGACAAGTCAAACTCATCGCCAATACCGCTGCCAAAGGCAGTAATCATGGTACGAATTTCCGCATTACTGTAAATCTTATCCAAACGGGCCTTTTCTACATTCAGTATTTTACCGCGAAGCGGCAAAATTGCCTGAAAACGACGATCACGGCCCTGCTTGGCACTACCACCGGCTGAATCACCCTCTACGATATAAATCTCAGCCTGCTCCGGATCCTTTATTGAACAGTCAGCCAGTTTTCCTGGCAATGAACTTACTTCCAATGCGCTCTTTCTTCTGGTCAATTCTCTGGCCTTACGAGCTGCCTCACGGGCTCTGGAAGCCAATACAGCCTTCTCCAGTAACTCCTTGGTAATAGACGGATTTTCCTCGAAAAATTCGCTTAATCCCTCTGAAACAATTGATTCTACAATACCCTTGGCCTCAGAATTACCAAGCTTGGTCTTAGTCTGTCCTTCAAATTGTGGATTTCTAATTTTTAAACTTATTACGCAGGTAAGTCCTTCTCGAACATCCTCACCGGCTAAATTCTGCTGATTTTCCTTTATAATATTATTCCTTTTGGCAAAATCATTAGCAGCTCTGGTCAAAGCACTTTTAAAACCAGCCAGATGGGTACCGCCCTCTTCGGTATTTATATTATTTACAAAACTGCAAATCTTTTCCTGATAGGTATCGTTGTATTGCATGGCAATCTCAACAACAATATCATCCTTTTGACCGTTGAAATAAATCGGCTCCTTATTTATTTTTGTTTTTTTCCGGTTCAAATACTCCACATAGGAACGAATTCCCCCTTCAAAATGGAAGGATTCCTTATCACCGGTACGCTCATCACTAAGTGTAATCGTTATACCCTTATTCAGGAAGGATAATTCACGCAAACGGCGCTTCAAAACATCAAAGCTATACTCCGTAACGGTAAAAATTTCCTTATCAGGCATAAAATGAACCTTAGTGCCTACTATATCTGTATTACCAGTGATAGTCAAAGGAGAAGTTGTAACTCCCCGCTTAAAGGAAATATTGTGTATTTTCCCGTCACGACGCACTTCTACATCCATGTATTCGCTAAGAGCATTAACTACCGATACACCAACACCGTGAAGTCCACCAGATACCTTGTAGCCATCACCGCCAAATTTTCCGCCGGCATGAAGAACAGTAAGAACAACCTCAACAGCTGGCTTACCAGTTTCATGAATATCTACCGGAATACCACGACCATTATCTACTACAGTTATACTATTATCCTGATGAATAGTAACTTCGATATTATCGCAATATCCAGCCAATGCTTCATCGATAGAGTTATCCACTACTTCATATACCAAATGATGAAGACCACGCTCTGAAGTGCTGCCAATATACATGCCAGGACGCTTTCTTACAGCTTCCAATCCTTCCAATACCTGAATCTGGTCCGCACCATAATCACCATCCACGGCAGTAAGGTCCTTATCCTCTTCTTCCCTATTTATTTTTACAACCTCACCATCAGAAAAAGTTATAACCTTATGCTCTTCCTCTGGAATCAAATTTTCATTTTCGTTAGCCATCAATAAATTCTCCTTAAAATGTAGTATTTATTTCTTATATTTCTTATATTTTTTTATATTATCTTTTCTGGCATATTTATAACCATCAATAAAATCATAACGGAATTTTTTTATGGTACTTTCCTTTAATTCATCAGTCACTTTTTCCGGCGGAACTGATTTATAAAGCATGGTCAATAATGACATTTCAAAACAATCAGTATTTTTTATGTTTATTTTTGCAGCTAATTTTTGCATCAAAATTATCCGCTCTTCATTTACTTCATCAGCATTGCAAGGAATTTCCTTTTCAATATCACAGTATCTGGCCCAAGGCATATCCATCAAAAATTTTCTAATGGAAGCAAGCCGTTCTATATTGGCCTTTCTTTTACATTCATTACTATTTTTCATCATTAAGACGAACTTTAAAAATAACTTTTTTTAAATCATCATTTTTGACATTATTTAAATCATTTTTTATTTCTTCTATTTTTTTATCGCTTAAATTTATTTTATTTATTTCATATCCAATATTTACTGCAGGCGAATTATTTTCCTCAGTAATATTTACCGGTCTATTATTTGTAAAAACAATATCTTCAACCAAATATTCACCCATAAAATTATTTATTTTATTTTTTATTTCATCCTTCATATAGGACAGCTGATTAGCCCATATTGGATGAGAAGTATATAAAAATAATTTTTTAAATTCTATATTTACAGGTTTTACATTGGCAGAAATATGCTTTCCAACAATTTTAGGCCAATAATACAGTACCATATGGCTGAAAAATTCCTTTCCCACACCCATTTCTTTTATGGACTGGGAAAATATAATATTCATTTTTTCCAGCTTCCCTTTTCGATGAGTTGCCATATTGTCACCCGCCAATAATATCAACATTACCGTCATTAACTAAATAAAAAACTCCGGTATCCAACTCAGGAAAATAGGCTTGATCAGTAGCCGTAATTATAGTCTGGATATTTTCTTTTTTTATAAAATCCAATAGCTGCTGCCGCCGATCCCTATCCAGTTCACTCATAACATCATCAAGAAGCAGCACAGGATATTCACCTTTTTCAGAACGGATAAATTCCAGCTCAGAAAGCTTCATGGATAACACACCGGTACGCTGCTGTCCCTGTGACCCAAAAGACTTTAAATCTATACCGTTCACATAGATATTTATGTCATCACGATGAGGGCCTATACTGGTAGATCCCTTAAAAATATCTTCATCTTTTACTTGCAGCAACGCTTCATTATACCATAAATTTAGATTTTCTTCTATCTTGTCCACAGGTTCATTCAAACCCTTTATAAAATAACTTATAAAAAGATTTTCTTCGTTGGTAGAAATACGCCGCTGCATAAGATTGGCCAGCATATTTAATTTTTTTACAGCCTCTATTCTTTTTTTTATAATTCGCGTACCACATTCCACCAGCTGATCATCCCACATATCCAACATTGATTTGTTAGCCCGATGTTCTCTGATATTTTTTAAAAGGGTATTTCGTTGCTGTAAAAGTCGGTTATATTTTACCAAATCATCATAATAAGCCGGACTTGCCTGAGAAATTTCCACATCAAGAAATTTTCTTCGTCCGGCTGGAGCACCTTTTATTAAATTTAAATCCTCAGGTGAAAACAAAACAGCGTTAAATACACCAATAAGGTCCTTTACCCTAATATTACTGCCATTATGAATAATTCTTCTTCTTTTTTCCCGCTCAAAAATAAATTCCAGCTTGTTATCTACCCCCATCCGCTGAAAATGAAGAGTTATACTGCTGCCCGGCCGTCCCCACATAATCAAATCACTTTCATTATTGGTACGGAAGGAACTCCCCATAGAGGCATAACAAACTGACTCAAGAATATTTGTCTTACCTTGAGCATTTTTCCCAATCAATATATTCGTACAATCATAAAAATCCAAATTTAATTCAGAATAGTTGCGGTAGCCTACCAGCTTCAAATTATTGAGCTTCACGGCCTATCATTCTCCCTTGGTCACAACCTGCCAGGAACCTATATCAGTAATTTTAACCACATCGCCATTTTTCAGTTTTTTACGACGAGCAGTTTCCAAAACATCATTCACAAATATAAGCTCATCTTCCAGCATAATTTTTACCTGACCGCCTGATTCAACAGCACCAGCCCATTTTAAAAACTGATCCAGCTGTATTGTATCAGTATTTATTTCAACTTTTTCCATATAATTTTTTACCTCTGATTAAATATCATTATTACGAACCGGGGTAATAACATATGTAAATGAGTCATCGTCCATCATCCGAATAGCTGCCGGACGCAAGGTATCATTCAGACAGATATAGAATTCCTTGGTATCAATTATTTTCAAAGCATCATAAATAAAATCTACATTAAAGGATATGGTTATATCCTCTCCATCTATTTCGGCAGTCATAGTCTCATCTGCCTGACCTATTTCAGGATTATTGGAAGTAATTCTTGCCATACCTGCACCAAATTCCATCTTGGCTATTTTATATTCATTTGTACGGGAAATCAAAGCTATTCTATCTACCACAGAACGGAATTCTTCGGTATTTACCTTTATTCTGGTCTTAAATGAGCTTGGAATGACCTTGTTGTAGTCAGGGAACTGTCCATCTATAATTCTGGAAGCTATATAGGTGTTGTCCAGCTCAAAGCTTACCTGATTGGAATTATATTTGATATTTACTTCTCTAGGAGTATCAGAATTCAACAACCGCTGCAATTCATTGAGAATTTTTGCCGGGATAATCATATTTCTTTTCCCTTCAACTCCTTCAATGTTCTTTGAATTTACAGCCAATCGTTTGATATCAGTTGCAACCATAGTTACCAATGAATCATTTATTTCCAAAAGACAGCCGGTAAATACTGGTCGTGCCTCCTCAGTTGAACAAGCAAAGGTAGTGCGGTAAATCAATTCATGAAGTACATTATCCATTATCTTGAAGTTAAAATCACCGTTTATGCGGTTGATAATCGGAAAATCTTCTGCTGACATACTATGTAGAGTAAAATTAGCTTTATTTGATCTTATGTGTGCATTTTTCTCTTGTGAATTGTATTCTATTTCGACATTAACACCGGGAAGCTTCTTTACCACTTCCTGTAAATATTTGCCGGGAAGTACAATCTGACCAGGCTCTTCTATTTGAGCCGGAATTTGAGCAATGATACCTACCTCATAGTCAGTTGCCTGTAATTCCAGAATATTGTTTTCTGCTTTAATATATATACCTGAAAGAATTGGGTTTTGATTTTTAACTGAAACTGCTTTTGATACAGTTTGAATTGATTGGGTCAAATCTGTTTTTGCGCACTTAAATTTCATGTTATGCACCCCTTATTGTATTATGATTATTAAATATTAAAAATTAGTAGCCGTAGTAGTAGGGCCTGTGGAAATGTGGATAAGCTGTTTTAAGTCAGTAATGGCAAAAAAAAAATAGTGTTTATAAAAAGTTGATAAAACAGGGAAGGATATCCACAAAAAACACAGAATAATCCTTCCCTCAAAATTATGTACATTTCTTCTACAGGGAATTTACAACCTTATCCACAAAAAAAATGGATAAAATGTCGCCAGAAAAATAAAAAGGATTTTTAAATTCTTTTTATTTTATTGACCAGTTCCTGAAGAGTATTATCAAGTTTTATATTTTCTGCTTTTTCTTCACTTATCTTGTTATGGGCGTGAAGAACTGTGGTATGATCCCGACCGCCAAAAAATTCGCCGATCTGCGGTAGGGAAGTATCCGTAAGCTCACGGCAAAGGTACATAGCAATCTGCCGTGGAAAAGCCAAGGCTTTGGTACGCTTGCTGGAATTTAGGTCGTCTACCTTAAGGTTATAGTAAGAAGCCACTACTTCTTGAATAACATCCATGGTTATTTCCTTGGAATGACTTTCAGGGTAAACATCCTTTAAGGCATCAGCAACCAGATCAGTGGTGATATTTTCACCAATCAAATCAGCATAAGCAACTACTCTGGTAAGACCACCCTCCAGCTCTCTTATATTGCTGTCAATACGGTTGGCAATATAAGCCAGGGCTTCATTATCCACATCTATTTTTTCCATATAAGCCTTTTTTTGCAAAATGGCTATCCTTGTTTCCAAATCTGGTGGCTGAATATCGGTTACCATTCCTCCGGCAAACCGGGAACTCAGTCTTTCCTCCAGGTCCTTTAATTCCTTTGGTGGACGATCACTGGATAGAACAATTTGTTTATTGGCCTGATATAGGGCATTAAATGTATGGAAAAACTCTTCCTGGGTCTGTATTTTCTTGGAAAGGAACTGAATATCATCCACCATCAAAAGGTCGATATTGCGATACTTTTGACGGAAGGCTTCCGGAGTGTTATCACGGATTGAGTTAATCAGTTCATTGGTAAATTTTTCACTGGTAATGTACAGAACCCGCTTATCTGGATCGTTTTTCAGTACTTCATGACCGATGGCGTGCATCAGATGGGTTTTACCAAGTCCAACACCGCCATACATAAATAATGGATTATTGCCCTGTCCAGGATTTTTGGCCACATTAAGAGCTGCTGCGTGAGCCAAGCGGTTAAAGCTACCGGTAACGAAGGTTTCAAATACATATTTAGGATTAAGAGATGAAGCATCTCCAGGGGCTATCTGACCTGGTGCTTCTGGTTTTACATATGTTTCTCCATTGGAAGGTTCATTCAAATTGTTAAATAATGAAACCTCTTCTTTTGGTAATTCTTCCGGCGTTTCGTGAATTTCAAATTCAAGATTAACCTGGTCGGTTTTTAAAACATTTTTACAGGCATCTGTAAGATCCATAATATACCGCTGCTCAATAAAATCCTTTCGAAGCTTGTTTGGTACACTAAGGATTAGGGTATTGTTCTGGAAGTTTATTTCCTTTACTACTATTGGGGAAAACCAGTTTTCGATAACTTTTTCTGAAAGGAAATTTTTTAGTTCATTAGTTATGTTTTTCCATACTTCATTAAGCTTTTCTTGATCCATTAACAATCTGCTCCTCAAAAAATATATCAACAGATAAATAAATTTATCCACATTTGTTAATAACTGTGTGGATAAATCCGAGTTTTAGAAATGATTATTTGATTATTTGATAATGTTTCTTCAATATAAATGTGTAAATGCAAAAATATTCACTAAAAATTGTTGATAAATATCTGTTGAACGCCTTCATAATAATATCAAAATATCGTGAAGTTATCAACAAAAAATAGTGGGTATGTATGTGAAAGAATGTAAATTATCCACAGATACAAATGCTCTGCCTAGTAAAATTTCTTGACACTAAAAATACTGTGGTCTATAATCTTGTTAGTTAAATTCAAGTACTATGTGTAATTGTGGTTTGACCGAGTGTTAGTGTCAGTATACTAACTCGTAAAATAAAAGGGGGTGCGATAATTGAAGCAGACTTATCAGCCAAATAATCATTGGAAGAAAAAGACCCATGGTTTCCGTGAGCGTATGAAGACTAAGGGTGGTCGTCAGGTTTTAGCAAGAAGAAGAGCTAGAGGCAGAAAGAAGCTTTCTGCATAAGTAAGAGGTCACTTCGGTGGCCTGTTTTTCTCTATAGGGCTGTTTAAGCTTTTATTTATGTTTAGCTTAATGGTTCTATCTTCTAATTGCTGAAGTGAGGATTTTGCCATGTTAAAGTTACCTAAAAGTCGCATTCTACGCCGTAGAAACGATTTTCAAAAGGTCCACCGTTTTGGGAAATCCTATGCAAACAGGTACTTAGTATTGTATGTCTTTACAGCAACTGGGCTGGAGGACAAGGTTGGTTTCGCTGCCGGAAAAAAGCTGGGTAATGCTGTCACGCGTAATAGAGTCAAGCGTCTTATGCGGGAGTGTTACAGATTAAATCAGGACAAAATCAGGAAAGATATTTGTATACTGTTGGTAGGCCGTAAGCCAGCTGTTGAAAAAAAATACGATGTTATCGAAAAGGCTTTTCTCGATTTGGGCAGAAAGGCCAAAATTTTTGGGAGATGAACTAATTGGTGAAGAGATTTTTTTTATTTCTCATAGGGATTTATCAGTCCTATATATCACCACTTAAACCACCTTCCTGTCGTTATGTTCCGACCTGTTCGGAATATGCGAAAATTGCTATCGAAAAATACGGGCCAATGAAGGGTGGATATATGGCAGTGAAGCGTATACTGCGTTGCCACCCCTTTCATAAAGGTGGATATGATCCGGTTCCGTAATATAGGATTTTTGTTTTGACAGATTTTCTGTAGAAATTAGGATGTGTTAAATTGGAATTTTTGTCATCGCTTTTTGAGCCGATTGTAGAGCTGTTCCGCATATTGATGGGCGGTTTTTATGCAATAACTGCCATGACTGGGTTTCCAAGCTATGGTGTAGCCATTATTTTGATGACTATTTGCGTAAAAGGTTGTTTATACCCATTAAATAAGAAGCAGATCAGGTCTATGAAGGCCATGCAGGAAATTCAGCCTGAGCTGAAGAAAATTCAGAAGAATTATAAGAACAACCCTCAGCTTATGCAGCAGAAAATGGGCGAGCTTTATCAGGAGTCCGGCGTAAATCCGTTGGCCGGATGCTTGCCACTTTTGGTGCAAATGCCGATTTTGATGGGTGTTTATTATTCCCTTTATGGTTTTGAGTATCAGGGCGACCCAGGCTTCTTGTGGTTGACCAGCTTGTCTGAAGTCGACTCTACTTACATTCTGCCATTGCTTTCAGCATTGACTACCTATCTGACCCAGAAGCAAACTATGATGTCCAATGGTCAGGATAATCAGCAGATGAAAATGATGATGTATATAATGCCAATATTCATTGGTTATATTTCCATCAATTTCCCATCTGGTTTGGTTCTGTATTGGGTTGTTATGAATCTCTGCCAGATTGTACAGCAGTGGTTTATTTTTAGAAATGACGATATTGCTGCACCGGCAAATGCCAAGAAGGGAGATGCCTGATTATAATGTCTTTGGAAGTAGAAAAGACTGGTAGAACAGTTGAAGAAGCAAAAAACGCTGCTATAGAGGCATTGGGTATTTCAGCGGATTTAGTAGATTTTGTAGAAGTAGTTGAACCTACGAAGGGTTTTTTAGGTTTGATTGGCGGTAAGCCAGCCAAGGTAAAGGCCGTAGTCCGTGAGCTTGACCCTGTCGACAAGGCAGAGAAGTTTTTAAGTGACATTTTCGCTGCTATGCATTTGGAAGTCAGCATTGAAAAGAGTGAGTGTGAAGATGGCACCATATTTAATTTGATTGGTGACAATCTGGGAATTTTGATCGGAAAACACGGTCAAACATTGGACTCTTTGCAATACCTTTCCAATCTTGCAGCCAACCATGGAATGTCTGATAATAAGGTTCGTATCATAATTGATATTGAGAACTATCGGAGTCGCCGGGAGGATACTTTGCGTCGTCTGGCTGTCAGATTGGCTGACAAGGTAAGAAGAACCGGTGAAAGAGTTGTTCTGGAGCCTATGAACAGACATGAAAGAAAAATTATTCATATGGCCCTGCAGGACAATTATCGGGTAGCGACATACAGCGCCGGCGATGAGCCTTACCGCAAAGTTGTTATTGAACTGAAGCGTGGCGGCCGTCGTGATAGTCATGAACGCAGGGACAGAGAAGTAGATAATTGATTCTCTGTGATTTGGATTTAGGGAGGCTGTCTCGTAATGGGACAGCCTTTTGTATATGATTTTGGAGGATTTATGCAGCAGGATGAGACAATAAGTGCCATTGCTACACCACCTGGGGAAGGCGGTATTGGCATAATAAGATTGAGTGGAGAAAATGCTGTCTCCATTGCAAAAAAAATATTTAGGCCATTTTCTGCAAAATCTTTAGATGAATATGGAAACAGAGCGGCAGTCTATGGCTATGTGAAAAATGAAGATGGAAAAACAATAGATGAAGCCATTTGCATAATCATGAATGCTCCAAATTCATATACCTGTGAAGATGTGGTAGAAATCCAGTGTCACGGTGGAAGTGTGGTCATGCGGGAAATTTTATCCCTTACCTACCGGATGGGAGCAAGACCTGCCCAGCCGGGCGAATTTACTAAACGGGCATTTTTAAACGGGCGTCTGGACTTAAGTCAGGCTCAGGCGGTAATGGATGTGATAAATGCCAAAACAAAAGCCTCATTGGATATGGCCATGGGACATCTTTCCGGAAATTTTTCCAGTAAAATAAAGGGATTTCGCCATGATATACTGGCAATGATCGCTCATTTGGAAGCTTCCATTGATTTTCCGGAGGATGATATAGAGAATTTGGATATTGAGGATATACGGGAAAAGGTAAAGCTGCTGGTGGAAAAAGTAGAAAAGCTGGTGGAAAGTGCCAATACCGGTATTATTCTTAAGGATGGGCTGAAAACGGCTATTATTGGCAAGCCAAACGCCGGGAAATCCAGTATTATGAATTTGCTTTTGGGCCAAGAGCGGGCTATTGTTACTGATATCCCAGGTACTACCAGGGACAGTATAGAGGAATATGTTAATATCGGTGGTATACCACTTAAACTTATTGATACAGCCGGCATAAGGACTACTGATGATTTGGTGGAAAAAATAGGAGTGGACAAGGCATATTCTTATGCCAAGGAAGCTGAGCTGATACTTGCTGTATTTGATCGTACGGAACATTTTACCCATGAGGACGAGGAAATAATAAAGCTTCTGGATAATTGTCCTGGAAATATCATTGCCATTTTGAATAAAATGGACTTATCAGCAGATATAAATGATGATATTATTACTAAAAAGCTGAAGGAAGTTCATAATGAACAAATTATTGGTATTATTCCAATGTCGGCTAAAAGTGGTGATGGGCAGGAAGATTTGGAAGCACTGCTGACAGAGATTGTTTATGGTGGTAAGACAAAAACAATGGATAGTCAAATTCTTTGTGATGCCCGTCAGGGAGAAATTTTGCGCCAAACACTAAAGCTGTTGGAAGAAACCATAACTACCATTGATATGGGTATGAGTGAAGATTTTATCGTGATAGATTTACGGTCTGCCTGGGAAAAGCTGGGGGAAATCACCGGGGAAACCCTGGATGATGATATAGTGGACCAGATATTTAGTCAGTTCTGCATTGGAAAGTAATTCTGTGGAGGATTTAGAAGTGAGTGACAAGCTGTTTGTAGCTGGAGAATATGATGTTATTGTTATAGGCGCTGGTCATGCCGGCGTAGAAGCGGCCTTAGCTGCAGCCAGGATAGGTTGTTCCACCCTTCTGGCTACCCTTAGTATGGATAATATTGCCATGATGCCGTGTAATCCATCAGTTGGTGGTCCGGCCAAGGGGCATTTGGTGCGGGAGCTGGATGCTTTAGGGGGACAGATGGGCATAAATGCCGACGAAACCTGTATTCAGTTTAGAATGTTAAATACCGGCAAAGGACCAGCAGTACATGCACTCAGGGCACAGGCTGATAAAAAGCATTATCAATTCCGTATGAAGGAAGTTTGCGAAAATCAGGATAATCTGGATGTAAAGCAGCTTCTTATCAATGAGTTGATTATTGAAGATAATCAGGTAAAGGGTATAATTACTGAAAATATGGAGCAATATATGTGCAAAACTGCCATTATTGCTACAGGGACTTATCTTAAAGGAAAAATAATCATTGGATTGCAGACCTATTCCGGTGGACCAAGTGGACAAAGAAGTGCCGAAAAGCTGTCCCAGTCCTTAATGAAGGCTGGCATAAAGCTGATGCGGTTTAAAACAGGAACACCGGCCAGAGTGGATGCACGTACATTGGATTATAGCAAGATGACTATCCAGCCGGGCAATGAGGAAGCTCATAGTTTTTCTTTTATGAGTGATGAAATTACCAGGGAGCAGGTACCTTGCTGGCTGACTTATACAAATGAACAGACCCATAAAATAATCATGGATAATATTGATCGGGCTCCTATGGCCAATGGGATAATAAAGGGTATTGGTCCACGGTATTGTCCATCTATTGAAACCAAGCTGATTAGATTTCCGGATAAAGAGCGGCATCAGTTGTTTTTGGAGCCGGAGGGACGGCACACCAACGAAGTTTATGTCCAGGGGATGTCTACCAGTTTGCCGATGGATGTGCAGATTGATTTTCTTCACACTATACCAGGTTTGGAGAACGCCAAGGTTATGCGGGCCGGCTATGCCATTGAGTATGATTGTCTGGATCCCATGCAGTTGAAACCAACCTTGGAATTGAAAAATATTTCCGGATTATTTTCTGCCGGACAGGCTAATGGAACCTCAGGATATGAGGAAGCAGCTGCTCAGGGCATTATAGCCGGCATAAATGCTGCCATGAAGGTAAAAGGACAGGAACCGTTAATATTAAAGCGTTCCGATGCTTATATTGGCGTCTTGATTGATGATCTGGTTACCAAGGGCACCAGTGAACCATATCGTATTATGACTTCCCGGGCAGAATATCGGTTGATTTTGCGGCAGGATAATGCAGATCAGCGTTTGACCCCGTTGGGAAGAAAAGTGGGATTGGTGCAGGATGACCGTTGGGAAAGATTTACGAAAAAACAGCAGGAAATACAGGAAACGGTTGCTATTTTGCAGGACCGCAAGCTGAATCCAAATGATGAAACATTGAGATTATTGGCAGAGAATGACATAGATGAAATAAAGAATACTACTTCCCTGTATGATTTGATGAAACGGCCAAATGTTGATTATGATAAATTACAATCAATGTTTGATTTACCGGAAATCAGAGATGAGGTCAAGCAGCAGGTGGAAATCTCCATTACTTACGAAGGCTATATCAAAAAACAGCTGGAGCAGGTGGAGAAGATGAAAAAATTGGAGGAAAAGCTTATTCCGGAGGACATTGACTATGATCTGGTTGCAAATCTACGGGATGAGGCCAGAGAGAAGCTGGCAAATATTCGACCATTGTCCATTGGACAGGCTGGGCGAATTTCCGGGGTATCACCAGCTGATGTTTCCGTATTGATGATTTATTTGGAACAGCAGAAAAGGATAGAGGAGAACAAACAAAATGAACTTTAAGGATTACTTAAAGGATGCTACAGAAAAATACGGTATTTCCCTGTCTGATGAACAGCTGGACCAGTTTGACAAGTATTACCAGCTGCTTGTGGAATGGAATGAAAAAATAAATCTCACGGCTATTACTGAGCCAAGGGAAGTGGCCATAAAGCATATGGTTGATTCACTGTCCTGTTGGCAGGCTGATTTATTTGAAGCTGGTATTGCTGTTATAGATGTAGGAACAGGAGCTGGTTTTCCCGGTATTCCGCTGAAGATATACAGGCCGGATATAAAGCTTATCTTATTGGATTCATTAAATAAACGGATAAAATTTCTCCAAACTGTGGTGGATGAGCTTGGATTAGAGAATGTAAAATGTATACACGCCAGAGCGGAGGAAGCAGCCCGAAATAAAGCTTTGCGGGAAAAATTTGATTTGGTTGTTTCCCGGGCTGTAGCCCGATTACCGGTACTGGCTGAGTATTGTCTGCCATTTGTAAAGACAGGTGGCATATTTGCTGCACTAAAGGGTATGAAATTTGCTGAAGAAGCGACTGATGCAAAAAAAGCCTTGTCAGTGCTGGGCGGCAGTCAGCCGGAGTGTGTGGCAATAAAGTTGCCATATTTGGAGGATAAGCGGGCGGTAATATACATAAAAAAAGAAAAGTCAACGCCAAAGGCTTATCCAAGGAAGGCCGGAACTCCGGATAAAAATCCTCTATAACAGAAAAAGGGTTTTAAGGTTTTTTATAGAAGTCTTAAAAGAGTGGTCAGGTATATTTATTAGTAAAATGAGATTTATTCAGCTGGAGCTTTATACTCCAATTGAATGTAGCCGAATAAATCCTAGGCTTTATGGGTGCTTTACTCCTGCTTAAGAGGTGGGAGACTTAGCAGCCTTTAGTGCAGGGTAAATTTTCATAAAAGGATGTGATTTTGTGAAAAAATTATTTATTCTTCTGGCAGTCTGTGCAGTATTGTTGTGCAGCTGGACCGTGGTTAGTGCCCACGAGGCTGGTGATGGCCGGCATGATGCTGCTGAAAATGCTGCAGAAGAGGAAAATAATGAAGCTGCCAAGGATACCAAATATGAGATATTATTTGAGGATGAAACCTTCATATATCTTTTGGACAAGGAAAATACCGGTTGGATAAGAAAGCCATATGATGTCCGTAAATATGTTATAGATGCCTGGGTAAAGATGATGCCATATGAGCTATCAACCCAACAGGAATTACTTGAACCCAGCGAGGACAGAAAATACTATTTAGAGCATTATCTCATCGATCCGGAGACAAATAAAATCCAATTTCTTTGTGAAGTAGAGGTTACCGGGCGCCCGGAAAATAATATTACACAACGGAAATACGACCCGGCTAATTGGGAAGGGCTTGTTCCGGAAAGTATGGAAGACAGAATATTTCATGCTATAGTGAGAAAAATGGGGAAAAAGAAGGGTGATGGAACTATAAAACAGTTCAGCGAAGTGCTGGAGGATGTATTTAGAATTTCCATTTAACATTTGTCAGTTAAGTAAAGTTTAAAATCCAGCTACTTCATAGGGTGTTTGATAGTGATGTTCGATTGATTTTCCTTTTATCAACATAATATTGAGATTATCCACAAAAAAATAGAACAAATTTGTGGATATGTTAATAACCTTGTGGATAACATAATAATAACGCCTGTATGATGCTTTAATTAGCACCTTACAGGCGTTTTTCGTATATTATGCTTAGACTAGCTCTTCGGCTAATCTGATAAATTCGCTGTCAAGCTGTTTTTTATTGGTAATGGCATCGTGTAAATCAATTGACACAACCTTACCCTGATTAAAGCCAAACACTACATCGGATTGGCCGGCAATAAGGGCTAAAGCGGCCCGTTCGCCCAACTGGCTAGCCTTTACCCGGTCCTGTACCGATGGTGATCCACCGCGTTGGATATGTCCCAGAACAGATACCCTTACATCCATTTGGGTTTTTTCTTCAATGTATTTACCAATATCGATGGAGCTGCCTACACCTTCAGCAACAACTATCAGAGAGTATCGGCGGCCATTTTCGTAGGATTTTATAATGCCTTGACAAATATCATCAAGATTGTATTCTTTTTCGGGAATGAGGATAAACTCAGCACCACCAGCGATACCAGCCAGCATAGCCAGCCAACCGCAATGACGGCCCATAACCTCTACTACTGCAATACGGTTATGGGATGAAGCAGTATCCCTCAGTTTGTTTATGGCATCAATAATAGTATTGGCTGCTGTGTCTGAACCAATGGTATAATCTGTTCCCCATACATCATTGTCAATAGTGCCAGGTAATCCAACAATTGGTACACCGGTTTCCTGGCTGAGCTGGGTTGCCCCTCGGAGACTGCCGTCGCCACCAATTATTACCAAGCCTTCTATTCCCCGCTTTTTCATATTTTCATAGGCTAATGCTCTGCCCTCAGGGGTCATAAACCGTTTACAGCGGGCTGTCCCCAGAATTGTACCACCTCGCTGGATTATGTCACCTACACTACGGGAGTTCATTTCCTGCATTTCTTCATCCAAAAGGCCTCGATAGCCGTTGTATATACCCCAAACCTTTACCCCTTCAAATAATGCGGTGCGTACTACAGCCCGCACTGCTGCATTCATACCTGGGCTGTCGCCGCCACTTGTTAAAACACCTATGCACTTTAACATATCTTATACCCCTCTCGTTTTCTTGACAAAAAAATATGCTAATGTTACATTAAACTAGCGATAAAATATATATCATCTATTATTAGATTATAATATATTTTATAAATTTTATAAAGGAGCAAAAAGAATGAAGGAATTAGAATTGAAGTATGGTTGCAACCCAAATCAAAAGCCGGCCAGAGTATTTATGGAAAAAGGGGAGCTGCCTTTCACCGTTTTAAACGGAAAGCCAGGTTATATCAATCTGTTGGATGCCATGAACAGCTGGCAGCTGGTTAAAGAATTAAAAAAAGCTACAGGCCTTCCGGCAGCTGCTTCCTTTAAGCATGTTAGTCCGGCTGGTGCCGCTGTGGCTGCACCATTGTCTGAAATTCTTCAAAAGGTTTATTTCGTGGAAGGAATAGAGCTTTCTCCTATAGCTACTGCCTATATCAGAGCCAGAGGGGCAGATAGGATGTCTTCTTATGGGGATTTTGTAGCACTGTCTGATGAGTGTGATGCCCAGACGGCGTCATTTCTGGCCAGAGAGGTTTCTGATGGCATAATTGCTCCATCATACTCTGATGAAGCACTGGAAATTTTAAAGACCAAGCGAAAGGGCACTTATCTGGTATTACAGATGGACAATGATTTTCAGCCGGCGGCATTGGAGCACAAGGAGGTTTTTGGTATTACCTTTGAGCAGCAGCGTAATGATATCGAAATTTCCGAAGAATGCCTGAAGGATATACCAACTGATTCCAAGGAATTTTCAGCAGAGGCCAGACGGGATTTGCTTATTGCGTTAATAACATTAAAATATACCCAGTCAAATTCTGTATGTTACGCTAAGGATGGTCAGGCCATCGGCATCGGTGCTGGGCAGCAGTCAAGAGTTCATTGTACCAGACTGGCCGGTAATAAGGCTGATGTTTGGCATTTGCGTCAGCATCCAAAGGTATTGTCCCTACCATTCAAGGATGATGTAAGGCGTCCTGATCGGGACAATGCTATCGATGTATACATTTCCGAGGAATGGGAGGATTTGCTGGAAACCGATGATTGGCAACGGGTATTTACTGAAAAGCCTGCTCCACTTTCCCGGGAAGAAAAGAAGGAATATTTAAAGACTATTACTGGGGTTGCCCTGGGTTCGGATGCTTTCTTCCCATTTGGAGATAATGTAGAGCGGGCGCATAAGAGTGGTGTTAAATATATTGCTCAGTCCGGTGGCTCTATTCGGGATGACAATGTAATTGAAACAGCTAATAAATATGACATTACTATGGCCTTTACCCATATACGGCTGTTCCATCATTGAGACTTTTAGACATTTATTTGTCTGTGTCATTAGTATGGTTTTTACTCAGATTTATAATAATACTAACTTTATGTATGACCGGTGAAACTTGGATTGTGTGTATTCGTTGGTCAAGTTTGGTTTATTGATGGAGAATTATGGAAATAATGGATATTTCACCCTATGGTTTATTAGGAATTCTTGGCTTTATATCAGGTTTTATATATTTATTTTTTGTTTGCAAAAATCGAGAATTTCAAGATCTTATTTATGTATATACATGGGCCGGTATAGGTGCTATGTTAGGAGCAAAAGTTCTTTATGTTATTGTTGATTATAAAAGAATAAATTACTTTTTAATTTCTGAAGGTGTTTCATTTGAAAATATTATAAGCATATTAAATGGGGGATTTGTTTTTTATGGTGGACTGGCAGGTGCTTTAATAGCCACTATTTTTTCTTGTCAATATCTTCAGTTGAATATAAATAAAGTAGTTGCTTTAATTACGCCAGCTATGCCATTGGCCCATACTTTTGGACGGATTGGATGTGCCATTGTTGGATGTTGTTATGGAATAGAAACAGAAACATATGGCGTAATATATGAAAATTCTCCATATGCTCCGCTGCATACCAAATTATTTCCCGTACAGTTAATAGAAGCCCTTGGAAATTTTGTAATTTTTTTAATTTTGATAATTCTTGTTTCAAAAAAGAAATATAGAAATAAAGTGTTGATTACATATCTCTATATGTACAGTATATTTAGATTTTTTTTGGAATTTCTAAGAGGTGATATTGATCGTGGTTTTTTATGGATTTTATCAACTTCACAGTGGATTAGTATAATAATTTTTGTTATAATTACTTTGCATATAATTTTTTCAAAAAATAATAGTAAAAATGGAGATGAATTAAATGGCTAGATATTGTAATAATTGTGGAGGAAAAATGGATGAAGATGTTGCATTTTGCCCGGAGTGTGGACAAAAGGTAATTAATGATGAGCAGTATAATACCTCAATACAGTCGATAAACGATGATGGTCAAGGCATGCAACAAGTGACAAATTTTAACACTGGTCATTATGATTTGACAACAAATAATAATTCAAACTCTAACGATATTTCACAACCGGGAAAGGGGTTTGCTATTGCTTCTTTGGTGCTGGGTATAGTATCACTCCTTTTTATAATTTTTTTCCCGCTTGTTGGATTGGTTGTGAGCATTGTTGGTGTTGTTTGTGCGACTAAGGCAAAAAGTAGTGGCTATAATGGCGGGATGCAAACGGCAGGGTTTGTGTGTTCGTTAATAGGTTTAATATTTAATGGATTATATTTTGTTGCTTGCGTCGCATGTGTCGGTATGTTTGGAGCAGCTGGAACTCTTGCTCATTAATGTGATTTTATGTTTTTTGCGAGCCTGTGAAAGAACTCTGTAAATCGCATCTCCTATGACAATAAAAACTATATATTTCGCAATTTTGCTGGAATTGGTTGAAACCGGTTCCAGCATTTTTCGTATCTGTATTTTTAGACAACTCAACAAACTGAGGACTGGCTCTAGGCCTCAATTTTAATAAAGCTGTAACAAGAAATAGCCTAATATTCAAGCCGATTTTCGTAAGAATCGGGGGGCACAGACAGATCCTTGGATTTGTCGTATAGGTGTCCAAGAAAAGGCCATACCCTTTTTTTTCATTAGGCGCAGAAGCTCTATTTTGGGTTCGATTATCAGATATGAATAGAATAATTAAAAAAATATAAATGTTCTCTTTTTGATAAAGAGAGTAAAAAATCTGTATTTAAGGATTTAATGACAAAATTTCATCTTTGTCCATGTACACAATTTTTAATTCGTCAATATGATGATTGGCGTGATATTCTTGATATTTAGCCAAAACATCATGTAATTTTCCAGAACTTAGTTTATCCTCCTGCCTTCTGTAGTAGGTAAGACTGTCAAAATTTTCCAAAGTAATCTTGTTGTCCAACTGTACATAACTATCCTTATCAATAACAGTCTCTATTGGCTCATCACAATAGATTACCTTGTTGGAGTTGAAGGCAGCCTTGTGTTCCTTGCCCTCCAACGAATCAAGTTGTGCTATCTCAATGACTTCATCTGAGACCGACAAAATCAGATAAGGATGCCTTCCTCTGGATAAAAGTCCGTTGTTGTTAAACCTTATACGCAATGATAGCACCTGACCGACTTCTAACATTACGCTATCGCCATCCTGTCCATAATTTTGATAATATCTGCATACTGTTTCTTGTATTGCTGTAGATTTTTTTTCGTATCCATTTTTTTGTCAGGCTTTTTGTAATAATGACTCTTGCTCTCCCATTCGACATCTTCATGGGACAAAGATATTAAATCTTCCAATGAGGCGTTTTTAAACGCTAAAAAGAATTTTTTCAAGAACATGCTTATATCCTCTGGAATATCTTCCACTTGGATAGTGTTTCTGTTCTGGTATATTCTGGCATATTGTTCTAAAACGGATGGGATTACAGCACCATTATCATATGCATAAAGGTCATCTTCAAATAAAAGCTTTTCATTTTTTGCAAAGAAAATATTTTGTGCTAAATGTAGGAATTTATTAAGCTTGGCATTGCCATCATAAAAATTGCGTCCGTTTTTGTTTACTAAATTCTTTTGAAAAACCTCTTTATTGGTATCCATACGCAAAAAATAGATTGCTATATCCAGTGCTTTCATATATCTCACCTCCTATATATCTCCTCACATACATTATAACACGGATGCATTAATATAGGGTAACAAATGTTTTGTTCATAAAAGCATTTGTTTTTTCAGTTTACTCTCCCAAGGGTTTTTCTGTTTTCTTTATATAAAAAACTCGTTTTAAAAAATTTTCTACGAACTGAACATTGCTTGATATAATCTTCACGAATAATTCTAACGATATCTGTAAAACACCCCAGACACTACATAAAAATATTTTTCCACAGCCTAAATAATACAAGATATAAGACCAAGCAAAAGATATCTTTTGCAGTTCAAGCCGGCCGTTTAGGAGGTCCATTTCAGGGCCTCAATGCCGGTGGCAGGGGCACCTTGATAGCTATTTTCCTGATAATTTGGATTTTGATAGGTGTTTTGCAGGTAATTGTTTGGCGGATAGCCATCAGTCTGCTGGCCGTATAGGTTGTAGTCATTCTGGTAATTTATTGGCTGATTTGGAATGTTCTGCATAGGCTGTATGGGTTGATTATTTTGAACAGGCTGACTATACTGCGTAGCTTGATAATCCTGTTCGTATTGCATTGGTTGTTTAGGTTGAACATTTACATCGATTTTTCGTCCGCATTCCGGGCAAAAAGCGATATTATCATCTACTTTTTCACCACAATTACTTCAAAATTTTGACATAATATTATCTCCACAAAATATTAAATTTATAACTATATAAAATTATAGGTATTTGCTTCTACAATAAAAGCGGACAGCAATGTGCCGACCGCCTTTAAAAGC